>DAIDHH010000106.1 GCA_027452045.1 Gammaproteobacteria bacterium | reverse complement strand
CATGCCGGAGAGGGTCTCTGCCATCAGCGCCGCGATGTCCGGGTCGAACGCCCCTATCACGCGCAGCGGCGGCTGCGCAGGGTTGGTGAGCGGCCCCAGGATGTTGAATATCGTGCGCACCCCAAGAGCGGACCGGACCGCCGCCACCGCCCGGGTCGCCGGATGATAGTGAGGCGCGAACAGGAACGTGAACCCGCTCGCCGCCAGGCACTCCCCGACTGCACGCTCATCGAGCGGCATCGGCAGTCCGAGCGCCTCGAGCACATCGGCGCTGCCCGCGCGGCTCGAGACCGAGCGGTTGCCATGCTTGACCACGGGCAGGCCGCACGCGGCGGTGAGCAATGCCGTGCCCGTCGAGATGTTGAGGCTACCGGAGCGATCGCCTCCCGTGCCGACGATGTCGATGGCGCGCAGCCCCTGGGGTATGTCGGGCCGGCGCGCCAGGCGGCGCATGGCCTCGGCAAATCCGCGCACTTCGTCGGCGACCGTCCCCTTGGCGCGCAGCGCCGCGAGCACCGCGCCGCTCACGGCCGGCGGCGTCTCGGTGTCGGTCAGACATCCAAGCAGCGTCTCGGCTTCGGCCTGGGTGAGGTCGCGCCGCTCGAGGAGTTTCTCGAGGAGTTCACGCGCGGCGGGCATGGGTGGCTCCCGCCGGGGCGACCTCGAGGCGCCTGCCGCCGGTCATGTCGAGGAAATTGCGCATCAGCCTCGGGCCATCCGGTGTCAGGATGCTCTCCGGGTGGAACTGTACGCCCTCGACCATGAGCTCGAGGTGGCGCACGCCCATGATCTCCCCTTGCGCGGTCTGCGCGCTCACGGCGAGCTCGGCGGGCAGGGTGTCGGGTGCGGCGATGAGGGAGTGGTATCGCCCCACCTCGCACGGCTGCGGCAGGCCGGCAAACACCCCCTCGCCGTCATGCCGGACCGCGGAGGTCTTGCCGTGCATGAGCCGCCCTGCGCGCACCACTTTGCCGCCGAACACTTCCACGATCGACTGATGGCCCAGGCATACCCCGAGCACCGGGATACGGCCGGCGAAGGCGCGGATCATGTCCATGGACACGCCGGCATCGTAGGGCGTACCGGGACCAGGGGAGATGCACAGGTGCGTGGGTGCGAGCCGCAGCGCCTCATCGACGCCGAGCGCGTCGTTGCGATACACCTGCACGTCCGCTCCGAGCATCAGGAAAGCCTGCACCAGGTTGTAGGTGAAGGAGTCGTAGTTGTCGATGAGGAGCAGCCGCGTCATCAGAAACCCTCCCGCGCCATCTCGAGCGCGCGCGCCATGGCGGCGCTCTTGGCGAGCACCTCCTCGTGCTCGCTTTCCGGAACACTGTCGGCGACGAGCCCGGCGCCGGCCTGGTAGCTGTATTGGTCGCCGTGAAACACGAGCGTGCGGATGGTGATCGCGTGGTCCATGTCCCCGCGCGCGCCGAAGTAACCGACCGTGCCGCCGTACAGGCCGCGGCTCACCGGCTCGAGTTCGTCGATGATCTGCATGGCGCGCACCTTGGGGGCGCCGACCAGCGTGCCGGCCGGGAAGGCCGCCGCGAACAGATCGAAAGCGTCGCGTCCGGCTGCGAGGCGGCCGTTCACGCCGCTCACCATGTGCATGACGTGGCTGTAGCGCTCGATGGTGCGGTATGGATCCACCCCGACACTCCCGGCCTGCGCCACGCGCCCGAGGTCGTTTCGCGCCAGGTCGACCAGCATCACGTGCTCGGCGTTCTCCTTCGGATCGGCGCGCAGCTCGGCCTCGCGCGCGGCGTCGACCTCCGGGTCGTCGGCGCGCGGCCGGGTCCCGGCGATGGGCCGCAGCTGCGCCACCCCGTCCTTCAGGCGCACCAGCGCCTCGGGCGAGGACCCGACCACGGTGACATCTCCCAGCGCGCAGTAATACATGTACGGGGACGGGTTGATGAGGCGAAGCGCCCGATATGCCTGGAAGGGATCGAGCTCGTGACGGCCCTCGAAGCGTGAAGACAGAACGAGTTGGTAGACGTCCCCGGCGGCAATGTATTCCTTGACCCGCTTCACCCCGCCGATGTAGTCGGCGTGGCTGCTGGCCGGCACCGGCGCCGCGTACCGGCCGCTGCGCCTGCCCGCAGGCAGAGCGCCCCGCAGCGCCTGGATGATTTCCTGGCGCAGCGCGCGCCGCTCGTCCTCCGCGCCCGCATGGAGCAGCGCGATGCCGCGCGTCAGGTGATCGAACACGAGGAGCGAACGGGGCGCCACGTAGTGCAGCGCCGGCACGTCGGGCTCCTTGCCGGGCGCCGCCGGCAGGCGCTCGAAGAAGCGCACCACGTCATAGGCGGCATACCCCACCAGGCCCCCGGCGAGTGGCACTCCGGGAATCGCGGGCCCCGGCCGCGGGGTGCGCTCGAGCGCCTCCCGTAGCCCCGCCAACAGCTCGACGCCGGTGCGTGGCACGGGCCGCCGCTCGCTGCCGATCTGCAGGCCCGCGCGGTCGAGCCGCACGGTGAGCGCATCGCCGAAACCGATGAAGGAATAGCGGCCGAGGCGCTCCCCGCCTTCCACGCTCTCCAGCAGGAAGTGCGGCGCGAAGGCGGCGAGCTTCATGAACGCCGAGACGGGCGTATCGAGGTCACCTGGTATGTCGAAAGGCTGCTTCAACGTGTTCTCCGGATTTCAAGCGCAACAAAAAACCCATCCCGGTCGACCGGAGATGGGTTCTGGCGGATGAGAGCGATTTCTTTCGGTGAGAAACTAGCAGCCCGCGGCCCACTCCGGTTGCGGAGTGCGCCACCACCAATGCAGGTTGGCCGGGTGCTGAAGAAGCATGGCCTGGAGCCTATCACCGGAGCGCCACGGGATACAATACCCGCCTGTTCCGGCCCAGGAAGCCTCCGCCATGCCCTCGTTCGATGTGGTCTCCGAGCTCAATGCCCACGAGGTGGCCAATGCCGTCGACCAGGCCAACCGGGAGCTTACCCAGCGGTTCGACTTCAAGGACACCGGAGCCCGCTTCGAGCTCGAGGATCTCACCGTGACCCTGGAGGCCGAGGCGGACTTCCAGCTCAAGCAGATGCTGGACATCCTGAAGCTGCGCCTCGGCAAGCGCGGCGTCGACCTCAGATGCATGGACGTGAAGAACCCACAGACCACCCTGTCCTCGGCCCGCCAACAGGTGCTGCTCAAGCAGGGCATCGATGCGGAGACCGCCAGGAAGATCACCCGTCTCATCAAGGACTCGAAGCTCAAGGTCCAGGGCGGCATCCAGGGCGAGAAGGTGCGCATCACGGGCAAGCAGCGCGATGACCTGCAGGCGGCCATCCAGATGCTGCGCGCCGCCTCGCTCGATGTGCCGCTGCAGTTCAACAATTTCCGCGACTAGGGAATCCGCTCGATGGCCGCGCCCCTGACGATGCCGAGGCTCATCGCCGATGCGTGGCTCGGGTTCGTCCTCCTGTGGTGGACCTGGGCGCTGTTCAACAAGAAGGCGAGCCGCAATGCCTGGCGCGGCCAGGCGTGGGCGATGCGCCTGGGCATGATTGCCGTCATCCTGCTCGCCATGCAGATCGAGCGCATGTCCGGTGTGGGAAGTTGGCTCGCGCGCCGCCATCCCGTGCTGCTGCACCCGGCCCATCCATGGCAGTGGTCGGGTCTTGCGCTGTGTCTCGCTGGATTCCTGTTCGCGATCTGGGCGCGGCTGTATCTCGGGAGGAACTGGGGCATGCCGATGTCGCTGCGCCAGGGGCACGAGCTCGTGAGCTCGGGCCCCTACGCCCATGTGCGCCACCCCATCTACTCGGGCCTCATGCTCGCCGGACTCGGCACGGTGCTGGCGGTCGGGGTGCTGTGGCTGCCGGTCTTGGCGCTTACCGCGGTGTTTTTCGTCGTGAGCGCACGCACCGAGGAGCGAATGCTTCGCGAGCAGTTCCCGCAAGCCTACCCCGCCTATCAGGCGCGCACCCGGATGTTGATCCCGTTCGTCTTTTGAGACCGCCGCTGCAGGGCTCCCCGCTCGGATGCCGCCGCGCCGTGAACGGCGGCGCCTTGCCGTACGTGGCGACGGGGCGGCATCCAATCGACCGAATCGATCGCTTGAATAATTCGGATAGAGGCTATATATCGATTGACCACCATCGAGGAGCGAGCCCGTGGCTGACATCAAGCTCAAAGACCTGCGCTACCTGGTCGCCGTGGCCGACACGCGGCACTTCGGGCGCGCGGCCGAGCGCTGCTTCGTCAGCCAGCCGACGCTCTCGGCGCAACTGAAGAAGCTCGAGCAGTACCTCGGTGTGCAGTTGATCGAGCGCCAGCCGAACAACGTAGCGCTCACCGGCGCCGGAGAGCAGATCGTGGCACGGGCGCGGCACATCCTCGCGGCCTGCGACGAGGTGACCACGCTGGCGCGGGCGCAGCGCGATCCCCTGGCCGGGAGGCTGCGCGTGGCGCTGCTGCCGACCATCGGCCCGTACCTGTTGCCTCTGGTGGCGCAGCCGATTCACCGCGCGCTGCCGCACCTGGAGTTGCACCTGCACGAGTACCAGACCGAGCCCATGCTCGCGAAGCTCAAGAGCGGCGAGCTGGATCTCGGGATCCTGGCGCTCCCGGTCGATCTCGAGGGGCTGGAGGCGCGAGAGCTCTACGTCGAGCCGTTCACTGTCGCGCTGCCCGCGCAGCATCGGCTCGCCAAGCGCGAGCGGGTGCACGTGGATGACCTCGAGGGGGAGACCCTGCTGCTGCTCGAGGAGGGCCACTGCCTGCGCGACCAGGCGCTCGCGGTCTGCAGCCGGGCGGGTCTCGGGGAAGCGCAGGATTTTCGCGCGACGAGCCTCGAGACCCTGCGCCAGATGGTCGCCACCGGCGCCGGCATCACGCTCCTGCCGCAGCTTGCCACGCAGGGCGCCTATGGCAATGCGCGCGGTGTGGCCGTGTTGCCTTTCGCGCGCCCCGTGCCCACTCGCCAGATCGGTGCGATCTGGCGCAAGAGCACCGCGCGCCGCCCCGCGATCGAAGCGGTGTGCGACCTGGTGAGCAAACGGCTGGGTTGAGCGGCACGCTCTGGCATAATCGATGCCGTGAGCCGCTCCTCCGTCCCAGCCGACCACGTCACGCCCTACGACCGGTTCTGCTGGAGCGATGTCGACGTCGAGCGCATGTTGGTCTCGGGCGCGCAGCGGCAGGCGCTCGCCGCCTATTTCGGCGAGAGCGAGTACCGGGTGCTGGTGCGCATGGCACGCGCCGCGCAGCGCGCACGCACCGACGCATCGCTCCCCCATGTCTTTGTGATCCCCGGAATCCTCGGCTCGCAGCTCGGGCGGCGGCGCAGGGCGCCGCTGCCGGATGATGTGCTGTGGCTGGATCCTCTGGACATCCAGAGCGGTCGCCTCACGCTGTTGAGTGCCAACGGCGGGACCCCCGTGGTGCCGCTCGGCACGATGCTCTATTCCCACTTGCGCTTGAAGCTGCATCTGCGCGCCCGCGGCTTCGGGGTCACGCTGTTCGACTACGACTGGCGGCTGGACATCGCCACTTCGGCGGCGGTGCTCGCCGACAGGCTGCGTGCCCACGGCCCTGGCCGGGTCGCGATCGTGGCGCACAGCATGGGGGGGTTGGTGAGTCGGGCCGCGCTGGCGCTGCCTGGTACCGGGCACGTCGAGCGCGCGGTGCTGCTCGGCACCCCCAACCTCGGCGCGTTTGCGCCTCTGCAGGCGCTGCGGGGCTCTTACGCCGTGGTGCGCAACATCGCTCGACTCGATCTGTGGCACACCGCCGAGGAGCTCGCCGCGCAGATCTTCAGCGGCTTCCCGAGTCTCTACCAGATGTTGCCCGTGCCCCGCGATGGCGTGGATCTGCTCGACAGGACACAGTGGCCGAGGATCGGGCCCGCGCCCCGGCAGGATCTGCTCGAGCTCGCGCGCCGCTTCCGCGCGGCCCTGCCTCCCCCGGATGGCAGATTCACGACCATCGCAGGCGTGGGCCAGAAGACCGTCACCGCCGCAGCGCGCCGGCACGCAGGGTTCCTCTACACCATCACTCGAGCCGGTGACGGCACCGTTCCCGCCGCGAGCGCCGCCCCGCCGGGCGCTCACTCGTACTACGCGCCGGTCGCGCACAGTGAGCTGACTCGTGACGGCGCAGTGGCGGCCGCCGTGGTCGATCTGCTGCGCACCGGCGCGACCCGCCGCCTGCCGCATCGGTGGGTCAGCCGCAGCCGTGCGCAGGCGCAAATCAGCGACCGACGCCTCTATGCGCTGCGCACCGACAAGCTCGACTGGACGCGGATGAGCGCCGCCGACCGTAAGGCGTTTCTCGAGAACCTGAACGAGCCGCCGCCACTGCCGCTGCGCGTGCCGCGCAGCCGGACACGCTGAGCTCAGACGAGCTGCGGGTCCGTGTCGAGCACGCTCGCGGAACCGCCCGCGACGACCTCGGCGAGAGCGGTGGCCGCGGGAAGTACCTGCATGCCGTAGAAGAGCGCAGTGCGGATCTTGGCGCGGTAGAATTCGCTCTCGGGGCCATCCTGGTGCGCGGCCGCGAGAGCGGCGGAGCGGGCGAGCAGCCAGCCGCCGAGCGTGAGGCCGCAGAGCCTGAGGTAGGGAACCGACACCGCGAAGCCCTGTGCCGGATCCCGTGCGAACCCCTCGAGGATGGAGCGGGTCGCCGCCTCGAGATGACCGATCGCCCGAAGCGCTGCGTTGCGCGTGTCCCGAACCGCCTGGTCCTGCGTGTCGAGCGCCTGCAGCTCGAGGCGCATCTCGGCGATCAGGGCGCCCATGGCGGCCCCGCGGTCGTGGGCGAGCTTGCGGCCGATCAGGTCATTCGACTGGATGCCGGTCGTGCCCTCGTAGATCGTGGTGATGCGCACATCGCGCACGTATTGCGCCGCGCCCGTTTCTTCGATGAAGCCCATGCCGCCGTGCACCTGCACGCCGATCGCCGCGGTCTCGTTGCCGGTCTCGGTGCTCCAGGCCTTGACGATGGGGATCAGCAGTCCGCCGCGCGCCTCGGCCGCGGCGCGCACCGTGGCATCCGGGTGATGGGCGCCGAGGTCCAGTTGCATGCCGGCGTAGAGCGCCAGCGCCCGGCAGGCCTCGGTGCAGGATTTCATGGTGAGCAGCATGCGCCGCACGTCCGGGTGCTGGATGATGGGCGAGGCTGCGGATGTCTTCGTGCCCGGCGCCTTGCCCTGCAGGCGCGTGCGCGCAAACTCCGCCGCCTGTTGGAAAGCGCGCTCGCCCACCGCGTAGCCCTCGACGCCGACCGCGAGGCGCGCGGTGTTCATCATGACGAACATGTATTCCAGTCCGCGGTTCGGCTCCCCGACCAGGTGACCGACCGCTCCCCGATCATGGCCGTACTCCATGACGCAGGTGGGGCTCGCGTGGATGCCAAGTTTGTGCTCGATCGAGACGCAGCGCACCTCGTTGCGCTCCCCCAGGGAGCCATCGGTGTTGACCAGGACCTTCGGCACGATGAACAGCGACAGTCCCTTGACCCCCGCCGGCGCACCGTCGATCCGCGCAAGCACCATGTGGATGGTGTTGTCCGTGAGATCGTGATCGCCCCAGGTGATGAAGATCTTCTGTCCGAAGAGCCGATAGTGGTCCGCCTCCTGCACCGCACGGGTGCGCACCAGCCCGAGATCGGACCCCGCGTGCGGCTCGGTGAGCACCATGGTGCCGGTCCACTCCCCACTCACCATCTTCGGCAGGAAGAGCTGCTGCTGTGCCTGCGAGCCGCAGAGCTCGAGCGCATGCACGGCACCGAGCGTGAGCATGGGGCAGAGCTTGAATGCGAGATTCGCCGAGGCGATGATCTCCTGCATGGCGCTGTTCACGGGCTGGGGCACGCGCTGGCCGCCGAAGCGCGGATCGGCGCCGAGCTGCGGCCAGCCGCCCTCGGCAAAGCGCCGGTAGGCGTCCTTGAACCCCGGGGGCGTGCGCACACCCTCGGGGCTCCAGCGAGCCCCTTCGCGATCGCCCGGCCGGTTGAGCGGCTCGAGCACCGTCTCGGCGAATTTCGCCGCTTCCTCGAGAATCGACGCGCCGAGCTCATCGGAGTAATCGGAGAGGACCGGACAGGCGCTGAGCCGCCCGACGCCGAGCAGCTCCTCCAGCACGAAACGCAGCTCTCTCAGCGGCGCGCGATACATGATGCGACTCCCCTCCGACGATGTATTGCCGGTAGTTTACCTGTTTTCGGGCGTTATCCTACTGACCAGTAGCATTCCTTCCCGCCAGTAGGGTGGGTCGCGCCGGCGGCGCAAGCCAGCGGCGCACGCCCGGGCTGGCCAATATGTCAAAGCTCGAGCGCGAGTCCGGGCATCCCGGGGAGCGGCGGGGGGACTTGCTTATGACAAGCGACTATGAAGAATCACCCCTATCGGCCCGTGCCGAAGCGAAGCCCTCGAGTGGAACGCGAGGGAATTCACGGCGGCGCATCCGGTATGCTGTCACTCTTCAGAGACACGAGGGATTCATGCGCTCCTTGCTGGGAAAAGCTCTGCAGCCACCACTAGCTCACGCCGTGAGCCGCGCCGAGGGGTCGCCATCGGGCGGCACCGGGCCATTGACCGTGGAAGCGCTGGGCTGGGAGCTGCGTGCCGCCCTGCCTCCGCTGCGGCTGCACTCGGTTTCGGTCTGTGACGGCCAGGGGAATGTCCTGTGGCTGAGCGAAGGCGCGCTCGGACCCGACGAGCATGCTCTCGTCGTGGACGCTCTTGAAACCTGCGGCCGCAACCCGCGCGGTAGCGGCTGCGAGCGCCGGCTGGAAGATGGGCGGTCCGCGGCCTTCCTGCCGATGCGCGCCCCGCAGGGGCCGCTGGTCGGACTGGTGATGATCCTCGCCGAGTTCAAGTCGGGCGGCGAGGGGTGGATGGACCGCATCGCCACGGCGCCGGTCCGCGCGACTCTCGAGAAGCTGGCGGCGCTCCTTAGGCCCGCCGGTCCGGGTGCCCCAGAGCCGGACCCCACCTCCCTGATGCTGTCCCTGGCCGACGATCCGCCTACGGACACCTCGCTCCCGGCGGTGCCGCCGGTCGAGGGTACGCAGGGCGAACCCACGCTCACCAGCCGCACGCTGACGCCCAAGGCCGTGCATGAGATGCTGGAGGTGGGAGGCCTGTCG
>DAIDHH010000105.1 GCA_027452045.1 Gammaproteobacteria bacterium | reverse complement strand
GCTCGGCGCGGGACGAGGACATGTACGTCGAAGTTCGGGGACGGCGCGTGCTGTTCGATGAGGCCATAAGTCGCAACATTGCGCCCGGAAGCACTGCAGGCCTGCCAGGGCTGGTGTTGCCCGCAGGCTTGACCAACGACGACCTGCCGGTGGCGATCGAGCTGGACGCACCCTGGGGCGCTGATCGCGAGCTCCTCACCCTGGGGCTGGCGCTCGAGGCCGAACTCGGCCGGTTGCCGCCTCCGCCCGGTGTCACCGGGAGGGCGTAGCGGGCTACAAAGGGGTGGTCCCGGTCACCAAGGGTCTTTTTGGGGGTCCGCCGAACCTCACCGCCCACCACGTGGGCGGTGAGATTGCCGTACCTGGACCGCGCTACTTCTGCTTGCCCTTGACCAGGGCCGGATCGACCAGCGACACCATGTAGTTGACCGCCCGCTTCACGATGGCGTCCGGCAGGGTGGGGCGTCCGCCCTTGGCCGGCATGGTGCCGGTGCGCCCGGTGAACCCATGGAGCGCATGGTCGTAGAGCATCGGCAGCCCCTTGGCGATGTGCGGCGCCCATGCGGCCTTGTCGCCGGCCTTGGGCGCCCCCGCCACACCCGGGCCGTGGCAGGCGCTGCAGGTCTGCTGGAACAGCTGCTGGCCGCTCGTCGGGATGCCCGTGGTGCTGGCGCCGCCGCTGCCGGAAGCGCCACTCGAGGCCATCGGCTTGATGGCCAGCGCGGCATTGTTCTGCCCCGCGATCGCCTCCTGGGCGAAGGGCGCGACGCGCTTGGAAACGTCCTTGATGTATTCGGTTTCCGTGACGACGTCCTTGCCCTCTGTATGGGCGCCGACGTAACGGGCCAGAACGAAAATCAGAATGGCGATCGTCACGAGCATGCCGATCACCAGACTGAACACATTGATGAAGTGCGTATCCTGCTTGCTCACGATACCTCTCGGGGGGAATCGGTGAACGCGGAGGCCGCAGTATAGCGGGTCATGCGCGATCTGGCTGAGGCAGATGCGAGGCCATTGCCGGACCGGGGGGGCGCCCCTCCCCAAATGGACGCGCAACCGGGGATCCGCGTATCATCGCCGACCCCGGCCGGGATCCACCCGGCCCCCGGGCGGCGCGCCCGTAGCTCAGTTGGATAGAGTGGCAGCCTCCGAAGCTGCAGGTCGCTGGTTCGAATCCAGTCGGGCGCGCCAAATGACCTTGTGGTCCATATAGAGCCGGCGGGTCGCTGGTTCGACAAATTTGCCTGGAGCAAATTTGGACGGCCGAAGGCCGGCCGCGAAGCGGCGAGGCCCAGGAGGGGCCGAGCAATCCAGTCGGGCGCGCCAAATCACATTGCGGACCCGTCGAGCTGGTGGGACTGGATGGACAACCAGCTCGTGTGCCCGCCACCAGCAGTCGATTCGCCGCTGCCCGCCATCGGCTTCACGCCAGGCCTGCGTGATGCGGACAGATCGCCCTCGCCTACTTGCGCCGCATGCTGTCGATGGCGTAACTGCCGGGGCCCGCGACGTAGAGCGTCAGCAGACCGCCGATGATGCTGATGTTCTTGAAGAAGTTGATCTCGTTCTCGAAGCGGTCCATGCCGGTCATCGTCCAGTAGTGATGCCCGATGAGCGCCGTCCCAAACGTATAGATCGCCAACAGCACGGCGAGCGGCCGCGTCGCAACACCCAGGATGATGGCGATCGAGACGAAGAACTCCATGACGATCGCAATGACGGTCGCGAGCGCCGGCATCGGGGCGCCAACATGGGCCATGTACTGCACCGTGCCCGAATAGTTGAGCAGCTTCTGCCAGCCGAAGATCAGGAACAGGAGCGCAAGCAGTACTCGCGCCGCCAGCAGTATGGCGTCCGTGCCTTTTACCTCGGATTGATTCATGACGGACCTCTGTTTGGTATAAAACAATTACCGCTAAGGAGTATGCAAGCGTTCGTGACGTGAACACAAGAAGGCACAGTCATGCAGCGGAGTGACAGTGCTGTAACCGCCTCGTGCCATCTGCCGATCCAGGTCCCGGCCGCGAACACCGCCAAGCGTTTCACCGGGGCGATCATACTCCGCCCGGATTTGCCGCAGAGTCGGCGAGTTGTCTATTTGCCGGCGGGCGCGCGCAGGTCCTCAATCACCGTGCCCACCGCCAGCGTCTCGCGCTCGTGGCCGGTGTCTCGCCAGGTTTCCGTCAACGCGGCTTCATACCATTTCTGCATGGCCGGTAGCGCGAGCAGGCGCGCCGCGTAATCCATGGCGGGCTGGCCGAGTTGCAGGCCATAGGTCTGGATGCGGAAGGCCACCGGAGCGAAGAACGCATCGACGGCGGAGAACTTCGGTCCGGCGAGGTACGGACCCCCGAAGCGCGACAGGCCCACCCGCCAGAGCTCCTGCAGACGCCGCAGGTCGCCCTGCAGGCCGGCATCGATTTCGTGCAGGCGGACCCTGAGCCCGCAGGTCATGCCGCAGATCTGGCGGAGCGCCCCATAACCGGAGTGCATCTCCGCAGCGGCCGAGCGCGCGAAGGCACGGGCCGCCGCATCCTCGGGCCACACTCCCGGGTGGCGCTCTGCCAGGTACTCGACGATGGCGAGCGAGTCCCAGACCACCGTGGAACCATCGTGCAGGCAGGGCACCTTGCCGTTGGGAGCGAACTTCCGGAAGTCATGCGGGTTGGCGCCATCGCCGAAGGGCACGAGCCGCTCCTCGAACGGGATGCCGAGCACCTCCATCAACACCCAGGGGCGCAGCGACCACGACGAATAGTTCTTGTTGGCGATATAGAGCACGTACATGGCAAATCTCCCGCGATGGTCACGATTCACAGGCCGTTCGCGCCGGCACCTTCCTCACCGCGCGCCCCTTCGTATTGGACAGGATCACTCCGGCTACGACGATCGCGCCGCCGGTGAGCGTCAGCCCGCCGGGCCGCTCGCCGAGCCACAACCAGCCGATCAGCAGCGCGAGCGGCGTGGAGAAGTAAATGAAACTGGTCACCTTGCTGACGCTGGCCCGGTGGATGGCCATGTTCCAGGTGAGATAACCGACGAAGGTCGGCGCGAGGCCCAACCAGAGGAGCGCCGCCGTGCGCGAGAGAGGCGCTGCGGAGAGCGCATGCGCCAGACCGAGGCCGAAGGGCAGCGCGCCCAGCGTGCCGCCGATGAAGGTGACGGTGGTCACTGCCGCGGCCCCATGACGGGCCGACAGTGGTTTCTGTCCCGTGAAATAGATCGCCGCGGCGAGCACGCTGACCAGCACCAGCGCCGCCTTGGGCTGGAAGCTCAGGTTCTTGCCGCTCGCGAGCACCACGAGGATCACTCCACACAACGCCACGCTCAGGCCCATGATCATGCGCCCCGACAGCCGCTCGTTGAGCCACAGGGCCGAAGTGGCGGCCGTGGCCGTCGGCGCCAGGGCGATGATGATGGCTGCCGTGCCGCTGGCGATATGGGTCTCGGCGTAGTTGAGACACAAATGATAGACCGCCAGGCCGAGCACACCCAGTGCGAGCAGCGGCGGCCATGCCGTCAAGGGGGGAAGCGGCAGGCGCCGGACGCGCATCCACGCAAGAAAACACCCCGTGCCGACTGCAAGGCGGGCCAGCGCGACCTCGCCCGGAGTGTAGCTGCCCAGGCCGTAGGCGATCGCGGCGTACGCCGAGGACCAGGTGAGGATGGCGATGCTGGCGTAGAGGACCGCCTTGGCATCGAGGTGACCGGACTTTTCCATGGGGCTTCCCGGGACGTTCAGAGCGTGGACATCGGCCTCATCCTACGGGGCGAGGGGCCGTCGAGCGCGCCACTTCCGGCCGCCTGCGATGAGAGGCTCGATGCGCATCCTAATAGGGTGAAACCTGGCGCTGAATGTCGATACTGCTTATGATCCGCCAACTTGGCATTCGATCATGCGGTAAACTGAACTCATGAGTTTCGAATCAAAACCCATCCTCGACCCCAAGGACTGGCAGCTTCTCGAGCTCCTGCAGGAGGATGCGCGCACGGGGTACGCCGAGCTCGGCCGGCAGGTGGGATTGTCGGCGCCGGCCACGGCGGAGCGGGTGAAGCGCCTGGAGGACGCGGGCGTGATCCGCGGCTACCGGGCGCAGATCGATCCGCGCAAGCTCGGCTATGCGATCGAGGCGGTGATCCGGCTGCGCTGCGATGGCGGGGTGTGTGCGCGCATCGGCCAGCTGCTTGCCGACATTCCCGAGGTGCTCGATTATCGCCGCCTGGCCGGGGAGGACTCGGGCTCGCTGCGGGTGATCGCCATGTCGGTGAGTCACCTGCAGGCGGTGTTGGATCGGATCCTGAAAGTCCACTCCAGCATCAGCACCACCACGCTCGTGGTGCTGCAGGCGCCCTACACCAACCGGCCGCTGTCGCGGGCGAGCTGGCTTGATGGCAGGGCGGTGTGGAATTGCGACGCCGGGGCCTGAGAGCGCCCGAGGTAACCCCCGGAAGGCTCAAAACCAGCGGTACGCCACCAGCAGCGCGAGGATCCCGGCGGCGGTGAGCACCCAGCCCGGCCAGGCGACGGAGGCGACGGCGAGCCATACCAGTCCGCCGAGCAGCACGGTCGCCCCCACGGTCACGACATCGCGCCGGCGCGCTGCGGCACGCATCTCCTCGCGCAGCAGCACCATGGCGGCCACCTCCGGGTGGGTCTGCGGCTCGTGTACCCGCCGCACGGATTGCGTGAACACCGCCGGCAGGGCCTGGATGGACTCGATGATGTCCGGCAGCTGACGCTTGAGGCTCGTCCACAGCCGCCCGACGCTGACGCGCTCGCGCATCCATTCGCGCAGGATCGGGGTGGCCGTGCTCCAGATGTCGAGTTGCGGATACAGCTCGCGTCCCAGGCCCTCGATGTTGAACAGGGTCTTCTGCAGGAGCATCAGCTGCGGCTGGATCGGCATGTTGAAACGCCGCGAGATCTCGAACAGGCGCAGCAGCAGGTGGCCGAAGGAGATGTCCGCGAGCGGCCGGTCGAAGATCGGCTCGCAGACGGTGCGGATGGCCGACTCCATCTCATCGACCCGGGTTCCGGCGGGGACCCAGCCCGACTCGACGTGCAGCACCGCCACGCGGCGATAATCGCGCTCGAACACCGCGAGGAAGTTCTCGGCGAGATAGTGCTGGTCGCGTGGATTGAGCGTTCCCATGATGCCGAAGTCGATGGCGGCGTAGCGCGGCCGCGCCGGATCGTCCGTGAGTACGAAGATGTTGCCCGGGTGCATGTCGGCGTGAAAGAAGTTGTGCCGGAACACCTGGGTGAAGAAGATGCGAACGCCATTCTCGGCCAGGCGCTCGAAGTTGGTGCCCAGCGCGCGCAGCCGCGCCATGTCGCTTATCGGGATGCCGCGGATGCGCTCCATCACCATAACGTCCGTGCGGCAGTAGTCCCAGAACACCTCGGGAACGTACAGCATGTCGGAGCGGGCAAAGTTTCGCCGCAGCTGTGCGGCGTTGGCCGCCTCGCGCATCAGGTCCAGCTCGTCTATGACGGTCTTCTCGTACTCGGCGACGAGCTCGACGGGCCGCAGGCGGCGCGCCTCGCGCCAGTAGGCCTGGGCGAGCCCCGCGAGCAGGTAGAGCACCTCGAGGTCCTTCTCGATGAGCGCGCGCATACCCGGGCGCAACACCTTGACGACCACTTCGCGGCCGTTCTCGAGCCGGGCGGCATGAACCTGCGCGATGGAGGCCGCCGCAAGCGGCGTCTCGTCGAAGGAGGCGAAGATCTGGGCCACCGGGCGTCCGAGGCTGCGCTCGATTGCCTCGCGCGCCATCGTGCCGCTGAAGGGCGGCACGCGATCCTGGAGCTTCGAGAGCTCATCGGCGATATCCGGCGGCAACAGGTCGCGGCGCGTGGACAGGGTCTGGCCGAATTTCACGAAGATCGGGCCCAGCGCCTCGAGCGCGAGGCGCAGCCGCTCGCCGAGGGGGGCGCTGCGTCCCGGTCCGAACCAGGTGCCGGGATAGAGGAACAACAGGAAGCGCAGCGGCCGATACAGGTGGGTTTCGCGCACGAAATCATCCAGGCCGTGCTTGACGAGCACGTGCTGGATCTGCACCAGCCGCGCCAGGACGCGCAGCTTCATGGGCGCTTCGCCGGCGGCATTATTTCGCGCCCGTCCGCTGCTCGAGCAGCGCAAGACGCGCTTCGATGCGATCGGTATCCTCGCGCAAGGCGTCGACGGCGCGCAGGTACTGCTCACCTTCCTGGCGTGACACCAGGTCTCCCCGCTCGTGGCTGGCGTACTCCCCGAGATCCCGCAGGAGCGTCGCGACCGCGCGGCGCGTCCAGTCGAGCGCCCCGTGAGTCAGTGTCGCCACGCGATGCGCGGGTACGTCGCCGACCAGCAGCGAGAGCTCTTCCTCGGCATCGGGTGACACCAGTCTCAGCAGCTCCTGGAATTTCTCCGCGATCTCGGCATCGCCCCGTATCTCGACATCGCCGCGCCGCAAGGGCGCCTGTGAGAAACCACCGCTCAGGATGAGAAGGCTCAACGGGCCGCCGATGATCTGCGCGTCCGCCGAGCCTGCGCCGCGCTCGAGGCTGAGCGAGCTGCCCGTGGAGCCAAGGAGCAGACGCGCGAGACCCGGCGTTTCGACGGCGACGCGACGACCGCTCAGCTCGGCGCACAGCTGTCGCGCCCGCGCCGAACGCGGCAGGCCGCGGTTGAGAATGTTCTCGAGCGTTGCGGTCAGCATCGGATCAGTACTTGTAGCCGCGGTGCACCGCCACGATGCCGCCCGATAGATTGTGGTAGCGGCAGCCCTCGAGGCCCGCCGACTGCATCATGCCGAGAAGCTTCTCCTGGGAAGGATGCATGCGGATCGACTCCGCGAGGTAGCGGTAGCTCGCCTCATCGCGCGCCACGAGCTTGCCGATCAGCGGCAGCACGCGGAACGAATAGGTATCGTAGAGCGGCCCGAGCCCCGGGGCCACCGGGTGCGAGAACTCGAGCACCAGCAGCTGTCCGCCGGGCTTGAGCACCCGGTACATGGAGGCAAGCGCCGCGGGTTTGTCGGTGACGTTACGCAGCCCGAACCCAATGGTGATGCAATCGAACATGTCATCGCGAAACGGCAGCCGCTCCGCGTTGGCCTGCACGTAATCGACATTGCCGAGCACGCCGCGCTCGGTGAGCCGGTCGCGCCCCCGCTCTAGCATCGCCGCGTTGATGTCACTGAGCACCACCAGGCCGCGCTCGCCGACCTGTCGCGCGAGTCCCGCGCTCAGATCTCCGGTGCCACCGGCCACATCGAGCGCGCGCTGTCCCGGCCGCAAGCCGGTGAGCGATAGCGTGAAACGCTTCCACAGCCGGTGCGCGCCCCCGGACATGAGATCGTTCATCAGGTCGTAGTTGCGGGCGACGGAGTCGAACACGCCGCGCACGCGGCGCGCCTTCTCGCCCCACGGCACCTGCTCATAGCCGAAATCGGTG
>DAIDHH010000104.1 GCA_027452045.1 Gammaproteobacteria bacterium | reverse complement strand
GACGCCTACCCTCCCGGTTACCTGCGCGCCGTGTATCGCGGCAACGGCATCCCCCTGCCCTGGGGCAACATGGCGCAGGTGAGCGATCCGTGCCCCAACTGGGCGGTGTTCCGCATGATCGACAGTCAGCGGGACATCGGTTCGCAGATTTCCGTGCTGCGCGACGGGGAGCGATCCTATCTCTACTGCTGCCACTCGCGTCGGGTGCGCGACATGGCGGGCAACCCGCACGTGCTGTCGGTCGGGGTGGATCTCGCGCCGGCGTTGGATGCCAACGGCGTGGCGAGCCAGGAGGCCATTGGGGCGATCCTGGCGGAATGTCTGCGGGGGCGCGGTGAGGCTCGTGCGCCCAAGGCGGCGCACGCCGCGCTTCAGGCGGTCGCCAATGTCCTCGACATCGCATGGATAGAGGACGCGCTGGAGAGACCCGCGCGCATCATCTGCCCGCGCAGCTCCCGCTGCCCGCGCCCCGAGCGGTGCGACGGGGCGAAGAGCCGTCCGCGGGCGCGGGAGATCGATGACGTCAAGGCGGAGATACTGGAGCGGCCCTAGGCCCCTGCGGGCAACTCCCGCGCACGCGCGGCGGACTCCTATCCCATGAATATCGTGGCGGGGTGCTCCAGGAGCTCCTTCAGCGCCTGGATCATCGCCGCCGCATCGTAGCCGTCGACGAAGCGGTGATCGAAGGAGGATGAAAGGTTCATCATGCGCCGTACGGCGATCGCGCCCTGGACGACCATCGGGCGCTCGACCGCCCGGTTGACTCCGATGATGGAGACTTCCGGCGCGTTGATGATCGGCGTGCTGGCAATCCCGCCCAGCTTCCCGAGACTGGTCATGGTGAGGGTCGAGCCCGTCAGCTCTTCGCGGCTCGCCTTGTTGGTTCGTGCAGCCTCGGTCACCCGGCGCATCTCCGCCGCGAGCTCCCACAGCGAGCGGCTCTGCGCATCGCGCACGACCGGCACCTTGAGCCCCTCGGGGGTCTGTGTCGCCACGCCGATGTGCACGGCGCGATGGCGGATGATCACGCCTCTTTCGGCGTCGTAATGGGCATTGCATTGCGGAAAGTCCGCGATCACCCGCACCAGCGCCAACGCCAGAAACGGCAGATAGGTGAGCGCCGGGACGTCCCCCTTGAGCTTGCCGTTCAGGTGCCGGCGCAGCGCCTCGAGCTCGGTGACATCGACTTCCTCGACGTATGCGAAATGCGGGATGTTGCGCTTGCTGTCGCTCATGCGCTGGGCGATCAGGCGCCGCACACCGATGACCTTGATCTCCTCCGTGGCGCCGCTGCCGCTCGAGCGCTCGCTCGGGCGACTCGGGCGCACTGCCGCGGCAGCGCTCGCAGCGGCGGCGCCGTGCAGCGCCCTCACCGGGAAGGCGATGGCGCCGGAGCGGGCGGTATGGGCCTCGAGGTCCTGGCGCAGGATGCGTCCCTGGGGGCCGGATCCATGGACCGTACGCAGGTCGATCCCGGCCTCGCGCGCCTTGCGGCGGATGGCCGGGGATGTCATGACACGGCCACGCGTCCCGCTGGCGGCCGCCCCCGCGGGCACGCTCAGCGAATGCTCCTCCCCATTGCCCGATGCTCCCGGGGGCACCGCGGCCCCGTTGCCGGGCGCCGCCCCGGCGGTCCGGTCCGTCACGGCGGCAGTGCCCGCCGTCGCGGCGTCTTCGCCGGTCTCGAACACGATCAGTTCCGAGCCCACCGGGACCATGTCGCCCGGCTGGCCGGTGGTGGAGACCACCTTGCCACCGACCGGGGACGGCACTTCCACGGCCGCCTTCTCGGTCATGACCTCGACCAGCACCTGCTCCTCGGCGACCACATCTCCCGGCTGGACCCGCCAGCCGACGATCTCGGCCGAGACGGTGCCTTCACCGAGATCGGGGAGCTTGAATACATAACGGCTCATCGGGCCTCCATCACGCTCTGGATTGCCGCAACAATACGCTGAGGTCCCGGGAAATAGTCCCACTCGAAGGCATGTGGATACGGAGTATCCCAGCCGGTGACCCGGGCAATCGGCGCCTCGAGGTGCCAGAAGCACTCTTCCTGGACCGTGGCCGACAGCTCCGCGCCGAAGCCGCTGAAGCGCGTCGCCTCGTGCACGATGACACAACGCCCCGTCTTGCAGACCGACGTGCATAGGGTGTCGGTATCGAGCGGCACCATCGACCGCACGTCGATGATTTCGGCATCAGCCTGCGCAAGTTTCACCGCGGCCTCGGCCACGTGCACCATGGTGCCATAGGTGAGCACGGTGACCTCGCTGCCCGCGCGGACGATTTCGGCCTTCCCGATCGGCACGGTGTAGTGGCCGTCCGGCACCTCTCCCTTGGGATGCGTGCTCCAGGGCACGGCCGGCTTGTGCGGATCCCCGTCGAAGGGTCCGTTGTACAGTCGTTTCGGCTCGAAGAACACGACCGGATCCTCGTCTTCGATGCAGCTGATGAGCAGGCCCTTGGCGTCGTAGGGGTTGGAGGGCATCACCACCTTGATGCCGCAGACATGCGTGAATACGCCTTCCGGGCTCTGGGAATGGGTCTGTCCGCCGCGGATACCTCCGCCGCAAGGCGTGCGGATGGTCACCGGCGCGGAAAACTCCCCGGCCGTCCGGTAGCG
This sequence comes from Gammaproteobacteria bacterium, assembly GCA_027452045.1. Classification (GTDB taxonomy): domain Bacteria; phylum Pseudomonadota; class Gammaproteobacteria; order Steroidobacterales; family Steroidobacteraceae; genus 13-2-20CM-66-19. The sequence goes on along the minus strand of DAIDHH010000104.1, from coordinate 6,032 downwards.
CAGGCGCGCCAGCTCGCTCACGATCTGGTCGAACGCCGGATAGATGTAGTCCGCGAATTGGATTTCGGCCACGGGTCTGAGGCCATTGACGCCCATGCCGATCGCGGCGGCGACGATGCCCCCCTCGGAAATCGGGGTATCGAGGACGCGGTGCTCGCCGTGCTTTCTTTGCAGCCCGTCGGTGCAGCGGAACACGCCGCCGAAGTATCCGACATCCTCGCCGAACACCACTACGCGCTGATCACGCCCCAACATCACGTCGAGGCCCGAATTGATCGCCTGTACCATGTTCATCCGGGCCATGCTCAACCCTCCCCCGCCACTTCGAGAGCACCGGAGGCGGCCCCGGCCGCCCCGGCCCGCTCCTGCATGAGGCGCCGCAGCTCCTCGCGCTGATGGCGCAGATTGGGCGGCATCTCGTGGAAGACGTCCTCGAACATGGTGAGCGGGTCGAGCGAAGGACCTTCGGTCAGGGTGCCGTAGGTCACGGCTTCCTTCCAGCAGGCCGTAACGTGCGCATCGAGCTCCTTCTCGAGGCCCTTGTGGCGATCCTCCGACCACTCCCCCAGGCGGATCAGATGCTCCTTCAGCCGCTGGATCGGATCCCCGAGCGGCCAGGCCTGCCATTCCTCCTTCGGCCGGTAGCGCGAGGGGTCATCGCTCGTGGAGTGCGCCGCGGCGCGGTAGGTCACGAGCTCTATCAAGGTCGGACCGCCGCTCGCTCGCGCGCGCTCCGCGGCCCACTGGGTCACGGCGTACACGGCGAGGAAATCGTTCCCATCGACGCGCACCCCGGGAATGCCATAGCCCGGCCCCCGCTGGGCGAAGGTGCGCCGTTCGCCGCCGGCAAAGCCCTGAAAGCTCGAGATCGCCCACTGATTGTTGACCACGTTCAGGATCACCGGCGCCTGATAGACCGCGGCAAAGGTCATGGCGTGATGGAAATCGGCCTCGGCGCTCGACCCCTCGCCGATCCAGGCGGCGGCGATGTGATCCTCGCCCTTGATGGCCGCGGCCATCGCCCAGCCCACGGCCTGCGGAAACTGCGTGGCGAGGTTGCCGGAGATCGAGAAGATGTTGCTCGCCGCCGAGTGATACATGATGGGCATCTGCCGTCCGCGGCACATGTCATGGGTGTTCGACAGGCACTGGCACATCAGGTCCACGAGGCTCTTGCCGCGCACGATGAACAGTCCCTGGGTGCGATAGGACGGGAAGAGCATGTCGCCCGGCTGCAGCGCCATGGCCTGTGCCACCGCCACGGCCTCCTCGCCGGTGGATTTCATGTAGAAGGAGATGCGCCCCTGGCGCTGCATGCGCTGCATGCGGTCATCGAACAGGCGCGTCAGCAGCATGTGGCGCAGCGCCACCTGCAGGTCCTGGGGCTCGAGGTGCGGGTTCCAGGGCCCCACTGCGTGTCCCTGCTCATCGAGCACCCGCACCATCTCGGTCCCGAGGGCCTCGATCTCGACCGCCGGCACGCGGGTATCGGGACGGGCCACGGCTCCGGCCGGGGATATCCGCACATAGCTGAAATCCGGCTTCTCCCCTGGACGGGCCGGAGGATGGGGGACATGCAGGCGCGATTGCCTCATGATGAAGGGACCTCGTCACCGCCAGGGTTTGGCGCGGCGCAAATCTTACCGCCCTAAACGTGCAATGCACGTTCCAATCCATGCGTCATTGCGCAAGGTGGCGCAACGGGCGTCTCACCGGGGGCCAGGGCCCCCCGGTCCAGGGTTCCCGAAGGGCCGGCGCTCGACGCTCGCGCGCTCCGCCCCCCATAATGAGGACATGAAACCGCTGCATACCGCCCGTGGCGCCGTGCTGCGCCGGGCGCCTGAGCGACCCACGCCGCAGCCCCCTCCCGCCCGTCCGGGGGCTCCGGCACGCGTGCGGGTGGGGCGCGAGGTCGCGGGGCGCGGCGGCAAGGGAGTCTCGGTCATCACCGGCCTGCCGCTCGCCGGGGCGGAGCTGGATGCACTCGCCCGGCAGCTGAAGAAGCTCTGCGGCGCGGGCGGCGCGGTACGCGATGGGGTCATCGAGATTCAAGGCGACCACCGCGATCGCCTGGTCGACGAGCTCTCGAGACTCGGCTACGAGGTCAAGCGCGCCGGCGGCTGAGGCCGGTTCCGCTGCCGAGGCAAGACGTCCGCGGCGCCGCGCTCAGTGCGCGAGGGGCGCCGGGTAGTGGGCGAAGATCTCGGTTACGGCCCGATCGAGCGCCTCATCCGGGTGATCCATGACGCGCGAGGTGACCTCCGCGGCCGTGGTGCCGCTCCAGATCGCCATTCGATCCGAAGCATTGATGACGGTGATGGTCAGCGCCGCCGTGGTGACGGTGCGCACGTCGTTGTAACCGCCCCAGCAGCAACCCGCTCCCCACCCCCACCCCGCACCGTACGGCCAACCCCAGCCCCAGCCGTAGGGACCCCAGTAACCCGCCGGATACATGGGCGCCAAGCCCCCGCCCTCGATGCGGTCATGGCGGGTGATGCGGAAGTCGACCAGCAGATCGGGCCTCTCGCCGGCGGGCGCGAGCGTATAGCCGCGCGCCTGCATTTGTTGGGTGACGTCCCGCTCGAGCCGCTGCGTGGTCAACGAGCTGTATGGTCCGGTATCGGTGCCCGGCCGCTTGACGTAGGCGAAGGTGCGCGCGCCGACCAGATTGGCGCCCAGCGCGGTGCGCGTGCGGACCACCGGTCCGGTGGCGCAGCCGGCGAGCAGAGCGGCCATTGCGCCCAGAACGACGAGCCCGATCTTCCTGTGTGTCCAGCTTGGGGACTTCGAGGCCATCATGGTGATCTCCGATACTCTCTGACCGGCTCAACGCCCGGAAGTTCACCGCGTTGACACGCGAGCCCGGGATCGAGGCACAGGCGGTGAGTCTATCCCACGGCAGGGGAAAGGCCCATCGGATCGCGGCCGCCGTTCAGGCTGACACCCAGGGAGAGCCGCGCCTCACGGTACGTGGTCTCAGGCGCGGCCGCCTCGGGCGGCGCGGCCCCCGCCAGCTCTACGATCCGCCCGCCCCGCAAGAGCAGACAGCTCGAGCCGCTGCGCGACTTGGCCCGGATCTTCATCTCCCGCAGGCTCTCGAGCACCGCCTCGGCGCTCACCGGCTCGAGCCCGTCCACCTCGACCGCGCCGATCGACACTCCGAGCAGCGGAAAGCGCCGCCGGCCGCCCTCGCGGTCGTGTCCCTCGAATCCGCCGGCGAGGCGATGCTCGGCGCGGTGGAAGTTGAGCAGCGACACGGAGAGCTCCTCGATCATGGCGGTGAGGCGCAGTTGCCAATCCTGGCTGCGCAGCAGGCACACGAAGTCATCGCCACCCACGTGACCCACGAAATCGACCGGCTGGCGCACCGAGCGCGCGATCACCTGTGAGACGTGCAGCAGCACCTGGTCACCGCGGGCATAGCCGTATTGGTCGTTGTAGGGTTTGAAGTGATCGATGTCCACGTGGCAGGCGACGAAAAAGCGGCGCCGCTGCACCCACTGGGACAGCTGTGTCTGGATCTGCAGATTGCCCGCCAGACCCGTCAGCGGGTTTGAGTGCATGGCCATCTGGATCTGCTGGGCCGTCAACTGGCGCAGCAGATCCATGGCCCTGCCGAGGCCGAGGTACCTGCCGCCGCGCGTGATGATGAACTCCTCCCGCTGCTGCTCCGCGGGGCGCGCGGTGACCATGCGGCTCACCTGCTCGAGGCGCGCACGGGACTCGATCAACATGGGGTCCGGCGTCATGACGCTGGTCACGGGCCTGCGGTTGAATATCTCGGGGCGAAGCGGCCGGCTCAGAAAAATGAGCAGCTGGTCGCGATAGACGATGCCGATGGGTCGCGCCGTGGCGCTCGCCTCGATCACCGCGAGCGCGCTCCACTCGGGGTGCTCCCGGAACCGCTCCGTCACGGCCGCCACCGGTGTGTCGGCCGTGATCGCCGGAACCGGCAGCAGCAGATCCTCGGCGCTGCCCGCCGCGGGAGCTGCGCGACTCGCCTCGAGACCGCTCAACACCCCGGGATCGAATTCGGGCACGCGGCGCGGCCGGCTGAGGAAATACCCCTGGAGGTAGTCGACGCCCTGATCGAGCACTATGGCGCACTGCGCGCGGTTCTCGATGCCCTCGGCAATGACCCGGCATCCCGTGACCCGCCCCATGTCCACCAGCGAGCGCAGGATCTCGGCACGCACCGCATCGCGCTCGATCCCGGAAACGAAGTAACGATCCACCTTGACGTAATCCGGGCGCACTTCCGCCCAGGCCTTCAGCCCCGAGGAGCCCGATCCGAGATCATCTATGGCGATGTCGCATCCGAGTGCGCGCAGCGGGCGCACCGCGGCGGCGATCCGGCTCTCGTCCTCCGTGCCATGCTCGGTAATCTCCAATACCACATCGTGCGGGTCGACTCGCTGCGCCGCGAGCGCATCGGCGAGCCAGCCGGCGAGCGAGCCGCAGCAGCGCAGCGTCTGCGGCAGCAGGTTGAGGAACAGTCGTCCCTCGAGCGCGAGGCCGTGGTAACTGCGCAGCGCCGACTCGATGCAGGCCCGCTCGAGCTCGACCGTGAGGCCCGCGCGCTCGGCGTCGGCGATGAGCATTGCGGGGGCCTCGTACTCGGTGCCGGCCGGGCCGCGCGTCAGCGCCTCGTATCCGAGCACCGTGCGGGCCGTCCCGTCCACGATGGGCTGCAGGAGGGTGCGCAGATGACGCTCCGCGATGAGGCTCTCGATCGATTCGGCTGGCATGGCGCCAAGAGTAGGCGCGCGCGCCGGCGGCGATACGTGACCCGGTCAGCAGACCCGTCGTAGGAATTGTGAATTTTTTGTGACAGCGGGCGGCCCGCCGCCGCGGCTCAGTCCGCGGGCACGACCTCGATGTGGTAATCGCTCCCCGCCCATTCGCCGCTCGGCTCGAGCCGGTAAGTCAGGTCGATGCCCCGGCCGCTCTCGAGCGAACGGGTGTCGATCTCGACGGTATGAAGTCCGAGCGGATTGGCGTTGGTGCGGCTTTCGCGGATGTTCTGCCAGCCGTCGAGGCTCCAGCGGAACACACCCGGGTCGGTGAGCGCCAACGTGAGCGCCGCTCCCTTTGGCAACCGGCTGGCCGGCGCGTGCGAACACCAGATCACACGCTTCAGCGCCGGGCGCTTGCCGGCATAGCGTTTCCAGACCGGCTCGGGCCGGTCGAAGGGCCGGCCGAGCGAGCGGGACACGACGAGCTTGATGTACTCCGCATGCGCCCACACCAGCGGCATCGCCCCCCCGGTTGGACGCCCGGGCCAAAGTCCCTTCGAGGCGATGGGCGGCGCGTCCCAGACCTGCTCGGGCAGCATGCCGCCGGCGGAAGCCATGCGCACCATCGCGCTGAGCAGCGGCAATGGGTCCCTTCCCGCCACGAGCTCGTAGTGGCCGCGCTCCCCGGTGAGCAGCGGCCAGGCGCGCCCTTTGCCGGTCCCATCGTACGCCGAGCCATCGTCATGCTCGCCGTACCCGTCATCGTTGTAGCGATACCAGCTCGGACCGCTCGGTGTATCGACCTTGAGCAGCGCATCGACGAGCTTCACCGTCGCGACGATGAGCGGATCATCGCCCGCCCGCAGCCCAAAGCGCACCAGCTGCAGGAAATCGACGCCGATCTGCGCCGCGGCGGGCAACTCCGGGTCGACCTCCTGGTTGCGGATCGGCACGGGGTTTTGCAAAGCCGCGCGGTCGCGCATCGCGTCCTCGGGCGCCACGCGCACGTAGTAGCCCGGGATGCCGTAGCGGCGGGCGAGCGCAGTGTCGGTAATGGCGGTCCAGTCCTCGAGACTCGCGTTCCAGTAATCGGCCACCGCCAGGGCGAGCTCGCGCGCCTGCTCATCGAGGTGCGGCGCGCCGCACACCAGCGCTGCGATGCAGGCGGCGAGCGTGAAAGTGTTGAGCCCCGCGTCTTCCTCCCAGCGGTCCTGGTCCGAGACCGGACCATTGCGCACGATGAAAGACAGCGCGCGCCGGATCATGTCCTCCACCTCGACCCCATCGAGCGCTCCG
>DAIDHH010000103.1 GCA_027452045.1 Gammaproteobacteria bacterium | reverse complement strand
GATGCGGAATTCCCACAGCGCCCGGTGCATGCGCGCAATCGTCTCCTCGGGCGTGGACGCCCAGGAGGTCACCTTCACCAGCAGAGAGTCGTAGGAGCGCGTGATGATCGCGCCGGTGTAGGCGGTGCCGGCGTCCAGGCGGATGCCGAAGCCGGCGGGGCTGCGGTAGGCGCTGATCTTGCCGTAGTCGGGGATGAAGTCGTTCTCCGGATCCTCGGTCGTCACCCGGCACTGCAGCGCGTGCGCATGGATGCGGATCTCGCCCTGTGGCGGGACGCCGCTCTCGGGTGTGCCGAGCCGTGCACCCTCGGCGATCCGGATCTGGGCCTTCACGAGGTCGATCCCGGTGGCGCACTCGGTGACGGTGTGTTCAACCTGGATGCGCGGATTGACCTCTATGAAGTAGAAATTCCCGGTCTCCGCGTCCTGCAGGAACTCCACCGTGCCGGCATTGCGGTAGTGCGCGGCGCGCCCGATCGAGAGCGCCGCCTCGCAGATCTCTGCGCGCTGCGCGTCCGTGAGAAACACCGCGGGGGCGCGCTCGATGACTTTCTGGTTGCGCCGTTGGACCGTGCAGTCGCGCTCGTACAGGTGGACGAGCCCGCCGTGCGAGTCGCCGAGAATCTGCACCTCGACGTGGCGAGCGCGGCGTACCAGCTTCTCGAGGTAGACCTCGTCGTTGCCGAAAGCGGCCTTGGCCTCGCGGCGGGCCACCGGCAGCAGCTGCTCGAGCTGCTCGTCGCTCTCCACGATCCGCATGCCGCGGCCGCCCCCGCCCCAGCTCGCCTTGAGCATGACCGGATAGCCGATCCCGTTCGCGAGGTGCCGGCATTCCTCCAAGCCCTTCGGCAGGGGTGTCGTGGCGGGCATGACGGGCACGCCTGCCCGGGTGGCGAGCTCACGAGCGGCCACCTTGTTGCCGAGGATCCGCATGGTTTCGGGCTCGGGGCCGATGAAGCGGATGCCGGCTCGCGCACAGCCCTCGGCGAGGTCCGGATTCTCCGAGAGAAAGCCGTACCCCGGATGAATGGCATCGACTCGGGCCTCGCGCGCGATGCGCAGGATGTCCTCGATGTCGAGGTAGGCCTCGATCGGCCCCTTGCCCTGTCCGACCTGGTAGGCCTCGTCCGCCTTGGTGCGGTGCAGGGAGAAGCGGTCTTCCTGGGAGTAGACCGCCACCGTGCGCAGCCCGAGCTCGCTTGCGGCACGCATGACGCGGATGGCGATCTCGCCACGGTTGGCGACCAGAATGCTTCGAATCTTCTGCGACATGGACTCTTTCACCTTAATATGCCCGCCGATCATAGCGAGTGCGGGCACGATGTGCCCGGGACAGCCGGTTATATATGTATGCCATAGCGATCCATGGCGGGGCGGGCGATCTGCCGCGGCAGGCTCTCTCGGGCGAGCGCGAGGCGCATTATCGCGACGGTCTCGGGCAGGCCCTGGATCTGGGTTATGAGGTGCTCGAGCGCGGCGGCACCAGCCTGGATGCGGTCACGGCCGCGGTCCGTTCCCTGGAGGACAATCCTCTCTTCAACGCCGGGCGGGGCGCCTCGCTCACCCGTGAGGGGGTGGCCGAGCTCGATGCGGCCCTCATGGAGGGCCACACGCTCAGGGCCGGCGCGGTGGCCGCGGTCCGACACGTGAAGAACCCCATCGAGCTCGCTCGTCGCGTGATGGACAAATCCCGGCACGTGCTGCTGGTTGCCGCGGGCGCCGAGGAATTCGCGCTGGAGGAGGGACTCCCCCTCGTTTCCAATACCTATTTCCGCACCCCGGAGCGCCAGGCCGAGCTCGATGCGCTGCGCAGCGGCCGGCCGGCCTCCGAGCTCATCCCCTCCACCCAGGGAACCGTCGGGGCCGTCGCGCTCGATGCGGCGGGCAATCTCGCCGCGGCCACCTCCACCGGCGGCATGTCCAACAAGCGGCCCGGACGGGTGGGGGACTCGCCCATCGTCGGGGCGGGCACCTATGCCCGAAACGGTGCCTGCGCCGTATCGGCCACCGGACACGGGGAATACTTCATGCGCATCGTCGCGGCCCACCACATCTGCTCAGCGGTCGAGTACCGCGGCCTCGCCTTGCCGGATGCGCTGCGCGAAACCCTCGGCCGCCTGCGTGAGCTCGGCGGTAGCGGCGGACTGATCGCCGTCGATGGCGCTGGCCGGATCGCCATGGACTTCAACACCCAGGGTATGTTCCGCGCGGCCCGCGATTCCTCGGGCCAGCGCTACATCGGGATCTAGCCCGGCCTGCGGCGCGAGCGCGCCGCCGCCGCGACGTCGGCCTCGACAAGCCGCATTCCGTGCATGCGCGCGCGTCGATGCGCCTCTCCACCCTCTACACCTGCCGAGAGCAGCTCACGCCAGATCTCCGGCCTCTGCGCCCATCGGGGTGTCAGCCACGTCCATGCGCGCTCCGCCATCTGCTGCACCTCGAGGATGGAGTGTGCCGCGATGATGTTGACGCACTGCGGATGCATGCCGAGCGCCAGGCTCGCGTAGGTGCGGTGTAGCGCCACCATCGAAGCGGCGAGCACGAACACCGACCGGGTGACGGCCACGGCGTCCGGCACGGTGAAAAACGCGGCATACGTCGGGTCCTGCCCGTCATTGACGCGTGGCGCCTCGAGCCGTTGCCAGCGCTGTGGATCGGCGAATCCTGCATCGAAAAGAAGGAATGGGTAATCGGCGGCTCGCCGGCGCGCCGCCTCGTCGAGCTCCCGCCACCACCGGATGACCTCACCGAGCGCCAAGGGATGCCCGGGACTCGCCGTCGCCTGTCGAGCCAGGAGCTCGAGACATTGATGGTTGAGGCCGCCCAGCGACCCGATGATCCGGCACGAGACGGCGCGCGTGCTGGATATGCCCTCAGATTCCTCTTCGTAACCTGCCATGATCACGACTCCATGCGCTCAGGCCCGCCTCCATGGTAATCGGGCCCCGGCACGAATCCATCGCGCATTTCGACGCATTTCGCGCAAATTCAGGGGTTGTATCGGCGCGCCGGTCTCCAAAGAATGGCCGCACCGGAGCGAGATGCGGATATCAGCGAGGGGGGCACTGGTCATGCGGATCGTGGAATCGCGTTATGAAGGGGAGCTTCGGAACTTCGCTCTGGCGATGCGGTTCATTCAATACGAGGCGCGCACCTCGACCATTCGCGCGTTCACCGGACTCACCGCGGATCGAATCCGCAAGTTCCGCCGGCGCTACGGCGGCAACGCCCGGCGCCACCGCGGCAAATCCCCTCAGCAGGCCAATAGCTTCATTCACTCGCCACGCGAGCAGCGCGAGGCATCGCTCCTCGGCGCCATGTTGCATGCCTGCGGGCTATTGCCCGAGCACCCATCGCTCCAGGCCCTCGAGACGCTCACCACATTGCGAAACGGCACCCTGCTCTGCGATGCCTACGGGTACTACCTCTGCGGCGTGTGCCAGCCCGCTCTCACCTTCGAGCAGGCCGTGTTCCTCGCGAGATGCCTGGTGAGCGGCGAGCAGCTGCGGCTGGCGCGCTGCGCGGGCTGCGGGCTCGGCATCGTGGCAGAGCGGCTTCCCGAGGAGCCGCGGTGGTGCGAGCACTGTGCGCCGCGCCGCGGGCACAGGCGGACCCATTGAGCGCGTCGCCGGCTCCGGGGGCGCGGGCTGATACACTGCGCTCATTCCTATGCATCCGGACCAGGCGAACTTCTTCTCAGGCCCCTATCTCGACCGGCGCACCGAGCTGCGCGAAGACCCCGACTGGCTGGCGGCCTCGCTCGCGGACTCTGGAACGCGGTATCTGCTCAGCCACGGCACGCGCCAGCTCCTGTATACGCAGACGCCGCCTCGCATCGCATTCGTCGCGGGCGATCACATCACCGTGCGCAACGCTGCCGCCCATCAGTTCGTGCTGCTCGGATGGTTTCGCGAGCGGCGCTGCGTGCTCCTCGAGCTGCCCAAAGCGGTGGAGGAGCTGCCGCCGGGCGCCGATTTCGAGGAATTGCGCGCGCTTTCCCCGCAGCTCGATGCCGAGGAAGCGGGACTTCTCGCCTACGCCCGGGCGCTCACCTTCTGGCGCTCGCGCCAGCGCCATTGCGGCGTCTGCGGCGCCGCGACCCTCCCGGGGCATGCCGGACACAGCCTGCGCTGCTCGGATGAGACGTGTGGCCAGGTGTATTTTCCCCGACTCGATCCGGCGATCATCGTTCTGGTCACGGATGGGGAGCGAGCGCTGCTCGGACGGCAGAGCGCCTGGCCGCCCGGCCGCTATTCGACCATCGCCGGATTCGTAGAGCCCGGTGAAAGCCTCGAAGACGCGGTGGCCCGCGAGGTCATGGAAGAGACTGGCGTGCGCGTGACCCGCTCCCGCTACGCTTCCTCTCAGCCCTGGCCCTTTCCGGCTTCGCTCATGGTCGGTTTTCACGCCCGGGCGTCGGCCGATCCGGTACGGCTCGGCGGCGAGCTAGAAGACGCCCGCTGGCTGACTCGCGATGAGCTGCATGCGGGTATCGTGCTCCTCCCGCCTCCCCATTCCATTTCTCGCCGCCTGATCGACAGTTGGCTGCACGGGCCGGCTCCCGAGGGGCCTCCGGGAGAAAGCCGCTAGTGTGTCTGCTGGTGCTCGCATGGCACGCTCACCCGCGCTACCGGTTGATCGTCGCCGCCAATCGCGACGAATACCACGACCGGCCCGCCGAGCCGCTGACGTGCTGGCCCTCGCCCGAGGACATGCTCGCCGGCCGCGATCTGCGAGCCGGCGGCACCTGGCTCGGGGTGGACCGCAGGCGCCGTTTCGGCGTCATCACGAATTACCGCGACTTGCAGCGCACGCCGGCCGCCGCACCCTCCCGCGGGGCGCTGATACCGAGGTATCTGCGCGAGCCGGGCGGGCCGGGTGAATATCTGGCCTCCCTCGAGCGCGAGGCGCACGCCTATGGCGGATTCAACCTGCTGCTCTGCGATGGCGAGTCGCTGTGGTACGGCTCCAATCGCGTCACTCCCTTCGCACGCCCGCTTGCCCCCGGGGTCCATGGCCTGTCCAACGAGCATCTCGATGCGCCATGGCCGAAGCTCCTGAGGGTGCGTTCGAGGTTCGAAGCGTGGCTGCGGGAAAACACGCATGGACAGGAAGCCTCCACCGAGGCACTTTTTGCCCTGCTCGATGATCGCCGGCCGGCTCTGCCCCCAGGGGTGCCCCCGGACGTGACCGACACCGCAGGTCCCGGCTCGGGGGAGTTGATGAGCGCAGCGGACTGGGAGCGCACGCTCTCGGCGCCCTTCGTTCAGCACCCGCAATACGGCACGCGCTGCTCGACCGTCGTGCTGGTGGAGGGCAGTGGAAGCCTGCTCATCGCCGAGCGGCGCTTCGACCGGGAGGGACGGCGCGCCGGGGAAACCGAGTACCGGCTGTGCGGCAATGAGTGGATCGCATGAGCCGGGAACCCGCGCCCCGTGACCGCGGTCAGGAAAGACTACAATCCCCGGATCAACGACTACTCGGCCGGCTTCGCGGACCTCAATGAGGAGTTGCAATTCGCTACACGGGGCCCGGCTCTGCTCCGCCTCGGGCGTGCTCGCATTGCTCTTGGTCAGCCCCCTGGCTCATGCGCAGATCACGGTGCTCATCCAGGGGTTGCGTCCGCAGCTACGGAACAATGTGCGCGCCTACCTGAGCTTCGAGCGGTACAAGGACAGCAAACACCTCACGGCGGACGTCATCGAGCGCCTCGAGAACCGGGTCGAGACCGAGGTGCGCTCGGCGCTCGAGCCGTTCGGATACTTCGACCCCATCGTGCATCCGCGCGTCAGGCAGACCGGTCCGGGGAGCTGGCGGGTGGTTCTCGACATCAATCCGGGCCCGCCGGTCATCGTGAGAAAGGTCGACGTGCGCCTGAAGGGAGCCGGGTCGATCGACCCGCTGTTCACCCGCATCACCGCGCGCGCGCCCTTTCATCCGGGCGTGCAGCTGAACGAGTCCGATTACGAGCAGTTCAAGAGCGCGCTGCTGCACACGGCCGCCACTTATGGCTATCTCGACGCTCGCCTCACTCGCCATGAGCTGCTGGTCGATCCGAAGACGCACTCGGCCTCCATTGCGCTGACGCTCGAGACCGGCATGCGCTACCGGTTCGGCGCGACCACCATCGAGCAGAATGCCGTGAAGCCCGAACTGGCCCGGCGCTATCTGCGCTACCGCCAGGGAAAGCCCTTCGATCTGACGCAGGTGCTGCGCACCCAGTTCGCGCTGGACGATTCGGGGTACTTCTCCCATCTGACGGTGCTGCCCGGGACTGCGGACAGGGCGCATCACACGGTACCGGTGCATGTCCAGGCCAATGCCAGCCGACCCAATATCTATTCGCTGGCGGGTGGTTACGAGACCGATACCGGGCCGCGCGCGATCCTGAGCTGGCAGGACCGCAGGGTCAACACCGCGGGCCATCGGATGAGCGTCGACCTGCAGATCGCCCGGCTGGTCAAGTACAGTCTGCAAAGCCGCTACGTGATTCCCATAGGCGATCCGGCCACCGAGAATCTGACTCTGGCGGCCAGTGTCGAACAGCGGCAGCTCGCCGCCGTCGATGCGCGCACCATGACCGTCGGCCCGAGCCTCACCCGGGTCACGGGACGCTGGCAGACCGTCTGGTTCGTCAATTACGTGCACGCGACCGGCTCGGTGAGCGGCACGATCTGCGAGCAGCCTGCCAGCTCCGCCGCCCCGGGCGCCGCCTGCCCTACATCGCCCTATACGCTGGCCACCAGTGTCCTCACGAGCGTCGGCAACAGCGACATGCTGGTGCCGGGGGTGGACATCGCCTCCGTGCCGGCCGGGTATTTCGGCGAGCCGATCTTCCAGCACGGCGCCTTCATCGAGGTGCGCGGCTCGCACGGCACGCTGGGCTCGGGCTCGAACTTCCTGCAGATCCACGTCCAGCTCGAGCGCGTGCTGCGTCTCGCTCCGAAGTGGCATCTGCTGCTGCGCGATGAATTCGGCGCCACCGCCGCGTCTCACTTCGACAGGATGCCGCCGGTGATGCGCTTCTTCGCCGGCGGCGAAGGCAGCGTGCGCGGCTTCGAGTACAACTCGCTGAGCCCCACTCAGACATTCTATGCCGGCCGGATGAGCCGGCCTTGCCAGAACGGGGTGCCGGCCGGACCGATCGCCCCGGCCGCCTACCAGTGTCCGTTCCAGGCGCAGGCCGGTGGTAAGGACCTCATCACCGGCACCGTGGAGGTCGACCGGGATCTGCCGCGCAACCTCGCGATCGCCGCGTTCTTCGACTACGGAAACGCCTTCAACAGCTTCCATCAGCCGCGGCTGCTGCAGTACGGCGTCGGGCTTGGCATCCGGGTGAGGCTCCCGGTCCTGACACTCGGCCTGGACGTGGGCGAGCCATTGTCGCTGCGGGGCCATCAGTTGCCGCGCGTTTACATCAACTTCTCGCCCAGACTGTAGGTGCCCCGGAGGATGCGTCGGATCCTGACAGTCACCGGATTGCTGGTTCTGCTCGCGGCGGTGCTCTCGAGCGCGATCTTCTACTACGCGTTGTTCACCCAGCGGGGGTTGCGGTTCATCGTCGATCACCTGCCGCAGCGCTTTGGCGCCGTGGAGGTGCGGATCGAAGGCGCGAGCGGTACCCTGGCCACGGGAGTGCGCGCCCGCCGGGTGGTGATCGATCAGCGGCGGGTGCGTCTGGAGTTCGACGGCGTGTATACGCGCGTCCTGCTGCCCCCGCTGTATTGGCGCACGATCGACACTCCGGACACCTCGGTCGCGAACGCTCTCATCGAGATCAGGCGCTCGCACCTGCCACCGCCTGCACATCCGCATTTCCTGCCCTGGTGGCTCGTGATCCGCATCCAGCATGCCCACGTCGGACACGCAGTGGTGGTGTTGCCTGATGGAAGGCGGCTGCAGGGAACAGACATCGATGGTTCGGCGCGCCTGGCGCATCGCGACATGCGCTTCTACCGGGTCGCGCTGACCATGGGGACAGTGCGCTACAACGCGGCCGGCGCGCTGCATGCCGCCCGCCCGCTGCAGCTCTCCGCCGCCGGGCGCATCGTCTGGCAGGTGGCGCATCAGCCCGCATGGCGGATCGAGGCGTCGCTCGCAGGGAACCTGAACAGGCTGGCGCTCGAGGCGAAGGTGCTCGAGCCATTCCAGGCGGCCTTCCACGGTGTCGCGCTCGACCTGCCGCGTGCCTGGCGCTGGCAGGGCGAGGCCAGGGTGCGAAACGTGGATTTGGGCACCTGGCACCGCAGCAAAGCGCTCGGGCGCATCGATGCGCAGCTTGCTCTGAGCGGCGATGCAAGGGGATTCAAGGTCGGCGGCACCGCTGATCCAACGGGCCTGCACGCGGGCCGGTTCCAGATCGAGCTCGATGGCGATTACGCCAACCGGATCCTGATCGCGCGCCGCCTGGCCATCACGCACCTCGCTTCGGGCGCGCACCTCGCCGCCTCCGGAAGCGTGCGCATCGCCACCGGGGGGCCGCGGCTCGACCTGCGCGGCCGCTGGCGCGCGGTGCGCTGGCCGCTCACCGGCGCCGCCGCGTTCCACAGCCCCGCCGGTGCCTTCACTCTGACGGGTGGATGGCCGGTTGCGGTGACCGCAACCGGTCTCGCACAGATCGGCACGCTCCAGCCCATGCCGACCCGCATATCGGCGGCTCTCGACAGGCGGGGGATCACCGTCACGGGCGCGACGCTGGCAACGCTCGGCGGACACGTACAGGTGCGCGGCGAGCTCAACTGGCAGCCGCCCAAGGCCTGGAGACTTCATGCGCGCGCCGTGGGAATCGATCCCGGCGAGCTGCGGCCGATGTTGCGCGGCGCACTCGATTTCGCGTTGAGTGCCTCGGGAGAGGGTTTCGGTGCCAAGGGACCGCTCACGGTGCGCCTCGAGAGCTTGCGGGGCAGTCTGCGAGGCTTGCCGGCGAGCGGTAGCGGGGGGCTGAGCCGTTCGGGCCGAGCGTGGACCTTCCAACAGGTGCGGGCAAGCCTTGGGGGGGTGCGCGTGGCGCTCGATGGCAGCGTCGATCAGCGCCAGGCGCATGCGCGATTCTCCGTGGCGGGGGACCTGAAGCTGCTCGCCCCGGCGGACCGGGGACGGGTGGCGGCGGCGGGCACGATCAGCGGTCCGCTCGATGCGCCGGATATCCGGGCGTGGGCGATGGGCACGGCGGTCAGAGTGGGCAGTCTCGGCCTTGCCTCGGCCGAGGCCAAAGTGGATTTCGATCCCACATCGCACCGCCGCTCCGCCATCACCGTGCGGCTGCGCGATCTGCGCTTCCACCGCCGGTTGCTACATGACTTCGACTTCACCCTCGATGGGGCGGCCTCGGACCTGACTGCTCGATTGACGGCTCACGCGCCGGGGTTGAGCGTGCGAGGGGTCGCGCGAGGCAGCTTCGATGCCGGAGTATTCGCCGGTCAGGTGACATCGCTTGCGGTAGCTGGCGCTCAGGCGTTGAATCTGCATCTCGCGAAATTCTCCGCGATCACGCTCTCGTCCGCGCACAGCGAGCTCGATGACCTGTGCCTGACGGGAACGCCGGGTAGCCTGTGCACGGGGGCGAGCTGGACGCCCGAGGCCTGGGCGGTCACGCTCTCGGCCAACGCGCTGCCGCTCGCCACGCTGACCGCCGGCCTGACACCGGCCGTGGAGTATCAAGGCATGATCAGCGCCCAGGCCCGGCTGGCCGGCGGTGGCGGCGCTGCCGCGCAGGGAACGCTGCGCGCGACACTGTCCGATGCCGTGCTGTCTCGACGCCTGGTGAGCGGACGGGTCGAACGCACCACGATCGGCTCGGGACTGCTGACCGTCATGGCGCTGCCGGACACGATTCAGGCCCACGCCTCCCTCACTTCCGGAGCCATCGGCACCCTCGATGCCACGCTCGAAGCACGCAGGGGAGCGCCGGACTGGCGCGATATGCCCATTCAAGGCGAGGCGCAGGCGCAGACCTCCAAACTCCAGCTCGTCTCGATCTATCTTCCGGGGATCGATGATGTCTCGGGGCATCTCATCGCCCATGCCTCGATCGCCGGCACCGTGGCCGAGCCGCGGCTCACCGGAGAGGTCAGCGTCTCGAACGGCACGGCGGATCTGTACCAGAGCAATCTGCGGCTGCGCGATGCGGCGCTCACGGCGAGACTCGTGGACGGCGGGCTGGTGTTCGACGCCTCGGCCCGTGTCGGGCGCGGCGTTGCGCGCGCCAGCGGGCAGATGAACTGGCGTGATGCGCTCCCCTACGGACGGCTGCATCTCGTAGGCAATGATCTGCGCCTGGTCGACACCCCGGAGGCGCGGCTCGACGCCTCGCCGGATCTCGATTTCCAGGTTGCCGCCCACCGGATCGACGTGACGGGCACGGTCTTCGTGCCGCATGCGTCCATTCACCCGAAGGATCTGACCGGCGCCGTGCGTACCTCCTCCGACCAGGCCATCGTCGGCGAGGAGTCCTCGAACCCGGCGCATCGCTACCAGGTCATGAGCACGATCTCCCTGGGCCTCGGCAATGATGTCAACATCGACACCATGGGACTGACCGGACAGCTGACGGGAGCGCTCACGGTGCGCAGCGGCTACGGCTACGGGACGCGCGCCACCGGCGATCTGTTCATCGAGCGGGGCCAGTATGCCGCTTACGCGCGCAAGCTGGATATCCAGTATGGACGGCTGTTCTTCAGTGGCGGGCTGTTGGACAACCCGGGGATCGAGATCCGCGCCGTGAAGAGCTATCCGGATGTCACCGCGGGCATCAATGTGAGCGGTACTCTGAAGCAGCCCCAGGTGTCCTTCTTTTCCAACCCCTCCCTGTCGCAGTCGCAGATCATGTCGCTCATCTTCTCGGGCGGCGGCGGCGCCCTGCAGGCGCTCTCGACCGGCACCGCGCAGAGCCAGCAGAACACCGCGGCCGGCGAGCTCCTCGCCCAGGGTGGGGCGCTCCTCGCCGAGCAGCTCGGCAGCCGGATCGGCCTGCCGCAGTTCAGCCTGCAGACCGATCTGAATGACGTGACATCGCTGGTGCTCGGCAAGTACCTGTCGCCGCGGCTGTACGTGAGCTACGGCGTCGGACTGACCGAGCAGCTGAACGAGATCCGGCTGCGCTACAGCATCAGCGAGCACTGGACGATCAGAGTCCTCGCCGGCCAGGGAAAGGGCGCCGCGCAGAGCAAGAGCGGCCAGATCGGCGGCGCCGATCTGGTGTTCAGCGTGGTGAAGTAGGCGCAATGTCCACGCGCCCCTTCAAGCCGGTGATCCGCTCCCTGCTCGATACGGATCTCTACAAGTTCACGATGTGGCAGCCCTTCCTGCACTCGTTCCCGGGCAACCACGCCGTATATCGCTTCGTGTGCCGCGGCCGTCCGCGCTTTCCGCTCGCGTCCCTCGAGCGGGAGGTGCGCGAGCAGCTCGAGCACCTCTGCACGCTCAGCTTCACCGGGCAAGAGCTCGACTATCTCGGGGGGCTGCGCTACCTCAAGCCCGATTTCATCGAATTTCTGCGCATCTTCCGCTTCCAATCCCGGTTCCTCTCGGTGGGCAGCGACGGTGAGCGCCTGACCATCGAGGCGCGGGGACCTCAGATCCATGTCATGGGATTCGAGGTCTTCGTGCTCTCGATCGTGAACGAGCTGTACTTCCGGGCGTTCGCGCCGCAGGCGGCGCTGGCCACCGGGCGCGAGCGCCTGGCGCGTAAGATTGCGCTCCTCGGGGAATGCTCGGGCGGCGCGGGGCGCCTTGCGCATCCCAGACGCCATCCGTTCGAGTTCTTCGATTTCGGCACGCGCCGCCGTTTCTCGCGGGCCTGGCACGAGAAGGTCGTGGCCACCCTGGCGCGCGTGGCGCCCGAGCAGTTTCGCGGCACCTCCAATGTGCATCTGGCGCGCAGGTACGGGCTCACTCCCTTCGGAACCATGGCGCACGAGTACCTGCAGACCTTCCAGGCGGTGGGTGTGCAGCTGAGGCACTTTCAGCGGGCCGCGCTCGAGAACTGGGTCCAGGAATACCGCGGCGACCTCGGCATCGCCCTGACCGACGTGGTCGGAATGGACGCCTTTCTCGCGGACTTCGATCTCTATTTCGCCAAGCTCTTCGATGGCCTGCGCCACGACTCTGGCGACCCGGTGCCCTGGGCGGAAAAGGCGCTCGCGCACTACGCGCGGCTGCGGATCGACCCGCACGGCAAGCGCCTGGTGTTCTCGGACGCCCTGACGCTGAAGAAGGCGCTCTCGCTCCATGAGCGCTTCGCGGACCGGGTCCCGTGCGGTTTTGGCGTCGGCACGCACCTCACGAACGACCTCGGCGTTCCCACGCTCGACATCGTGATGAAGCTGGTCGAATGCAATGGCCAACCCGTCGGCAAACTGTCCGACGCGCCGGGCAAGACGCTCTGCGACGACCGGACCTTCCTCGCCTACTTCCGCAAGGTCTTCCGGCACCAGGGCTGAGCGCCTCCGCGCGCTCTTGACTCCTGCGAATTAAAATGCACAATACGTGCAACTTTATGCACGCCAACGACTGCACCTGATTTCATGGACGCCGACCAGCTCGAACGCCGCCAGGCCGTCGTGCGCATCCTGCGCGAAGGCGTGGTTCATCGCCAGGAAGATCTGGTGCGGCTGCTGCGAGCGCAGGGTCACGACGTCACGCAGTCCTCGATCAGCCGCGATCTGCGCGACCTCGGAGTTCTCAAGGCGAGCGGCCGCTACGTGCTGCCTCCCGATGAGGTGTCACGCACGCAAGGGGATTTCGCGATGCTCGCCCAGTTCGTGCGCGGACTGAGGCGGGCCGGACCCTCGCTCACCGTGCTCAGAACCACCATCGGCGCCGCCCAGAGCGTCGCGGTCGCCATTGATCGAGCGGAGTGGCCGGAAGTCGCCGGCACCATCTCCGGCGACGACACTATTTTCATCGCCACAGCCGACGGCCGCGCGCAGGATGAGCTCATCGCGCGGCTGCGGGCCACCTTTCGCATCTAAGGCTCCTTATGCCGACACCCTCCCCCTCGGGCGAGCAGCCCATCGTTCTGGCCTATTCCGGCGGTCTCGACACCTCCTTCCTGGTGCCGTGGCTGAAGGAGACCCAGGGCCGCCCCGTCATCACGGTCACGGTCGACACCGGCGGCATCGACGAAGCCTCGGCGCGCACGCTCGCTGAGCGCGCGCGCGCTCTCGGGGCGATAGCGCACCACCAGGTCGACGCCAGGGCCGATTACTTCGAGCAGGTCCTGCGCTTCCTGATCATGGGCAACGTCAAGCGCGGCCAGCTCTACCCGCTGTGCGTCGGCGCGGAGCGTGTCATGCAGGCGCAGACCATCGCGCACATGGCGCGCAAGCTCGGCACCACCATGATTGCCCATGGCTGCACCGCAGCGGGCAATGATCAGGTGCGCTTCGAGGTCGCAATGCGCACCCTGGCTCCCGAGCTGGAAGTACTCGCTCCCGTGCGCGATCGGGCATTCAAGCGCCAGGAGGAGCTCGCATACCTCGAGGAGCGCCATCTGCCGGTTCCGCCGTACGGCGCCGCCTACTCGGTCAACCGAGGTCTCTGGGGCGTCACCATCGGGGGCAAGGAAACCCTGACCTCCTCCGGCAGCATTCCCGACCACGCCTGGGTGCTGACACGGGACGCCTTCACCCGCCCGCGCGCTCCCGAGACCCACGTCATCGCCTTCGAGCGCGGCCGGCCCACCGGCCTCGATGGCCGCCCGCTCTCTGCGGTGGCGTTGATCGAAGCGCTGGAAGCCCTGGCGGCGCCCTTCGGCATCGGGCGCGGCATTCACCTGGGCGATACCATCATCGGCACCAAGGGGCGGGTCGCCTTCGAGGCGCCGGCCGCGGAGGTTCTGCTCACTGCGCATCGCGAGCTCGAGAAGCTCGTGCTCACCGGCAGGCAGCAGCGCATCAAGGAGCTGCTCGCCCAGCCCTATGGGGATCTGGTGCACGAGGGACAGCTGCTCGATCCGGTCTGCCGCGACATCGAGGCCTTCCTGCTGTCCTCCCAGGAGCGAGTCACGGGCGAGGTGCGCGTCTCGTTCCGTCCGGGGAACCTCTTCGTCGAGGGCGTCGAGTCGCCGTTCTCCCTCATGGCCGCCTCCAAGGGGGTCTATGGCGAGGCGGCGGGCGAGTGGACGCCGCAGGATGCGCTCGGGTTCTCCAAGATCGTCGCCCTGACGGGGGTATTCCACAGACGCGCCGGAGAGCGTTCGGCATGAACAGCGGCATGAGAAGCGTCGTCGTCGACAAGATCGCCTCCGTGGCGCAGGCCTGCCGCCTGTCGCACGAGGTGCGCATCTCCCCGGACATCCCCGCCGAGGAGGGCGTGGTGATCGTGGTCGAGGTGCTGACCAACAAATCCACCTACAACACCCTGGAGCTCACCTCCGGTCGCATGGCCAAGGTCGGCAAGGGCGACATCGTGGTGGGCGCGCTCGGGCACCGCAAGGCGCTGTTCGGTTACTCGGGCCACATCCCCGCGCAGGTCAAGCCCGGCGATGTGATCCAGATGCTCAACATCGGCGGAGTGCTCGGCGCCTGCGACTCGGTCAATCCCGAGAAGGGCAAGCCGTTCGATTGCCGCGTGCTCGGTGTGGCGCTG
>DAIDHH010000102.1 GCA_027452045.1 Gammaproteobacteria bacterium | reverse complement strand
GTGATGCCCGGCTCGCCGTCCAGGTCGGCGATGGTGCGCGCCAGCTTCAGGATGCGCTGGCGCACCCGGGCCGAAAGCCGCAGCCGACGCATCGCCTGGTCGAGCAATGCGCGGCCGCCGGGATCGGGCACACACCAGCGCTCCAGTTGCGCGTCCACGAGATGCGCATTGCAGTGCCCCTGTCGCTCGATCTGCCGGGATCTCGCCGCGGCCACGCGCCGGGCCAGCGCGGCGGTGGTCTCGCCCCGCGCTTCCGCATCGAAATCTCCGCTCCTCAGGGGAGGCACTTCCACCTGCATGTCGAGCCGATCGAGCAGCGGGCCGGAGATGCGGGCACGATATTGACGGAGCTGTGCGGGAGTGCAGCGGCACTGCCCTTGGGCATCACCGTGATGGCCGCAGGGACAGGGATTCAGGGCCGCGATCAATTGAAACTGCGCAGGGTATTCGGCGTGGACCGCCGCGCGTGATACGGTCACGATGCCCGATTCGAGAGGCTCGCGCAGCGCCTCCAGCACGCGCCGATCGAACTCCGCAAGCTCATCGAGAAAGAGCACGCCGTGGTGCGCCAGGCTGATCTCACCCGGGCGCGCCCGCGCGCCGCCGCCCACCAGGGCGGTCGCCGAGGCGGTGTGATGTGGCGAGCGGAAGGGCCGGCACCCGAAGGTGGCTGGATTGAAGCCCGCGGCGCTCGCCGAAGCGATCGCCGCACAATCGATTGCCTCTGTCTCGGTGAGCGGCGGGAGGAGCCCCGGCAGGCGCTGCGCCAGCATGCTCTTGCCGCTGCCGGGCGGGCCGATCAGGAGCAGGCTGTGTGATCCGGCGGCCGCGATGAGCAGCGCGCGCTTGGCCAGAAGCTGTCCGCGCACATCGGTCATCTCGGGTGCGCGCCACGTGTCGGGTGCCGGCCGCGGCGCAGGGCGCCCCGGGAGGACGGCACGGCCGCTCCAATGCGCGCATACCTCGCTCAAGTGTGCGGCCGCGCGCACCGAACCGCCGGCGCCGATGGCCGCCTCCTCCAGGTTGTCGAGGGGAACGATCAGCTGGTGCCCGTCCCGATGCGCATGCGCGGCCGCGAGCAGGATACCGCGCACCGATCTGACTTCGCCCCCGAGACCGAGCTCGCCGTACAGCTCGCACGTAGACGCATCGGCCCGTGGCGCGAGCTGACCCGAGGCAATCAGGATACCGAGCGCCATGGGCAGCTCGAACCGCCCGCCTTCCTTCGGAATCTCGGCGGGCGCGAGATTCACGACGATTCGCCCCGCCGGAAAATCGAAGCCGCAGGAGAGGAGCGCGGAGCGCACCCGCTCGCGGCTTTCCTTCACGACCGTCGCCGGAAGACCGACGATGTAGAAGACCGGGAGGCCGCTCGCGAGGGTGACCTCCACCTGTACTGGGGGGGCCGAAAGGCCCACCTGCGCCCGGCAGGCCAGGCGCGCGACCGAGGGCGCCATGGGGTGAGACCGCTGGGGGCAGCACCGGGCCCGGACCCGGCCGCAGCCCCTTCAGTGCGCGGAAGGCGCCCCGGATCCTTCCAACTTCTCCAGCTTCGCCTCGAGCTCGGCGAGACGCTCACGCGTGCGCTGCAGCACCCGCGTCTGGGTGTCGAATTCCTCCCGGGTCACCAGGTCGAGCTTGCCGAGGCTCGCGCGCAGCACGGCCCTGAAATTGCTCTCAAGGTCCTGCTGCAGCGTGCGCAGGGCGGGCGGAACGCTCTCGGCGAGCCGGCGGGCGATCGCATCGATACCAGGAATGTCCATTCTGACTCACCTCATTCTATGCGCCCCGGTTTGGGGCGAAAGGGCTCACGGACCGCACCAAATCAGTGCGCGCACCGCAGTGCATGCGACGCAAGCTGCGGAAACTGCACTGAAAAGCACGATGGCACGGTTTCTGCACCATGGCCCGCGTCACCAGCTTACGCGTCTCGCGACCGGTCGTGGAGCCCCCAATTGTGGCCCGATCGCCGAGAAACGCGTGCCGCACGAGAACCGCCCCGGGAGAAAACATGCGTATCGCTCCAAAACACCTCAAAACCCTTTTCATGACAGGGGCTGCGGCCCTTGCGGCATTGGGCCCCACCATGGCCTCGGCCGCCGCCGCAGCGCCCACACCGGACAAGGGGGACATGGCCTGGATGATGACCTCCACCGCCCTGGTGCTGCTGATGTCGGTACCGGCGCTGGGCCTGTTCTACGGCGGCCTGGTGCGCACCAAGAACATGCTGTCGGTGCTGATGCAGGTATTCGTCGGATTCTCCCTGATCAGCGTCCTGTGGTGCGTCTACGGCTACTCGCTCGCCTTCACCGCGGGGAACGAGTTCATCGGAGGACTCTCCCGGCTGTTCCTCGCCGGCACCTTCGATCCCTCGAGTGGCGCGTTCTCGACGATCGGCACCTTCGATAAGGGCGTCGTGCTGAACGAGCTGGTGTACGTGGGCTTCCAGGCCACCTTCGCCGCCATCACCTGCTGCCTGATCCTCGGCGCCCTCGTCGAGCGGGTGAAATTCTCCGGCATCCTGCTGTTCCTGGTGTTCTGGTTCACCTTCTGCTACTGCCCGGTGGCGCACATGGTGTGGTACGTGCCGGGCCTCGACACCAACCCGGCAGACCACCCCGTCGGCGGTCTGTTGGCGAACTGGGGAGCCCTCGACTTCGCCGGCGGCACCGTGGTGCACATCAACTCCGGCGTCGCGGGTCTGGTGGGCGCCATCATCCTCGGCAAGCGCATCGGTCTCGGCAAGGAGCCCATGCCGCCGCACAGCCTCACGATGACCATGATTGGCGCCTCGCTCCTGTGGTTCGGCTGGTTTGGGTTCAATGCAGGCTCGGCCCTCGAAGCCAACGGCTCCGCGGCGCTTGCCTTCATGAACACCTACCTCGCCACAGCCTGCGCGGTGCTCACCTGGATGAGCACGGAGTGGATCGTCAAGGGCAAGCCCTCGATGCTCGGCGCAGCCTCGGGCGCCGTGGCGGGCCTCGTCGCCATCACGCCGGCGGCCGGCAACGTCGGCATCCCGGGAGCCTTCCTGATAGGACTCGGCGTTGGACCGCTGTGCTTCTGGGGTGTCACGGGCCTCAAGAAGATGATCCGCACCGACGATGCGCTGGATGTCTTCGGCGTGCACGCGCTCGGAGGGGTCTTCGGCGCCCTCACCACCGGCATCTTCAACGATCCGGCGCTCGGCGGACCGGGCGGCAGCGCCTATCCGGGCATCTGGGCGCAGCTGCTCATCCAGGCCAAAGCCGTGGCCGTGGTGATCATCTGGACCGCCGTGGTGGCCGCCATCGGCTTCTACCTGATCAAGTGGACCGTTG
The DNA here is from genome assembly GCA_027452045.1 of Gammaproteobacteria bacterium. Classification (GTDB taxonomy): domain Bacteria; phylum Pseudomonadota; class Gammaproteobacteria; order Steroidobacterales; family Steroidobacteraceae; genus 13-2-20CM-66-19. The sequence continues at coordinate 27,948 of DAIDHH010000102.1, read as the reverse complement.
GTCTGCGCGTCAGCGAGGATGAAGAGCGCGAGGGCCTGGACATCACCATCCACGGCGAGCGCGCCTACGATATGTGAGCTGAAAACTCACCGGCCTCCCTCGAAAGCCCCGGACCGTACCACGGTCCGGGGCTTTCTTTTGGGAGGGGTGTTACTACGCACATGCCCATAAGGTCGAATAATCAAAGACTTAGGACGAGATTTGTGGACGGCTTGAGCGAAAGAACCTTTCCGTCTGCCCAAAACGCGCAGCATCCCCCGAGACACGCCGCCCACTGAGCAGCCCCGAAATCGTGGCGATCACACCGTGTGACCGGCGTGATCGACGGAGAGCTTCTCGCCGCAAAGTGCCGCTGGCGCATCCTGCGCTTCAGGCGCCGCTCCCAGCGCTGGTATCCCTGGCAGAAGGCGCTACGCCGGCAGGCGGCTTTCCCGTGCCGCTCGGCCTACTCTTCCCACAGCAGCTGCAGCGTCACATTGCGATAGTGCTTGAGTTCGGTCTGCCCCCAGGCGTAGTCCGGTAGCACCAGCTTCGGCGGCCTGACGGGTGCGTCCGACCTGCCCAAATAACCCGCTGCTCGAGATCGTGAGGACTCGGACCACGCCGCTGCTCAGCATCGAGGAGACCGACCGGGCGTTGTCGCGGTCGGTCGAATACAAGCCGCCGCGCGGCTGAGATCGCCGTTGGGCTCGGGTCAGCCGGTCAACCGAGCGGCCTGCGCGATCAGGTAGTCTCGTTCCGGGACGCTCGAGGTCTTTTCGGCTGCGATCCGAAAGTGCGCGATCGCAGCGGGGTAGTCGCCCACCCTCTCGAGCAAGTGGGCCTTGACTGCATGCAGGCGGTGGTGACCGGCGAGACGGGCGTCCTCGTCGAGCTTTGCGAGTAACGCGAGGCCCTTGGAGGGTCCGTGCACCATGGCCGCCGCAATCGCATGGCTCAGCCTCACCAGCGGATTGTCCGAAATCCGCTCGAGAAGCTCGTAGAGCGCGAGGATCTGCGGCCAGTCCGTGTCCTCGGCCCGAGGTGCCTCGTCGTGAAGCGCGGCAATGGCGGCCTGCAGCTGATAGGCGCCGACGGTACCCTTGGCCAGGGCCCGCTCGAGCAGGGCCGTGCCTTCGGCGATGGCCGCCCGGTCCCAGAGCGAGCGGTCCTGCCTGTCGAGCGGAATCAACGCCTCGTCCGGGCCCGCGCGCGCGGCGCGGCGGGCGTCGGTCAACAGCATGAGCGCCAGCAGGCCGGCGACCTCGGTGTCATCGGGAAGCACCGTGCAAAGCGAGCGCGTCAGGCGGATCGCCTCACTCGCCATCTCGGGCCGCTGCAGCCGTGGGCCCGCGCCGCTCGCGTAGCCCTCGCTGAACATGAGGTAAAGGATGTGCAGCACGGCGCGAAGGCGTTGCGCGCGATGTTCGGCCGACGGCATCCCGAACGACACGCCGGATGATTTGATGCTGGCCTTGGCGCGACTGATGCGCTGCGCCATCGTGGCCTCAGGCACCAGGAATGCGCGAGCGATCTCCGCTGTGGTGAGGCCCCCCAGTGCGCGCAGCGCGAGCGCGATGGCGGACGCTGCGCTCAGCGAGGGGTGACAGCACATGAAGAAGAGGGTCAGCGTCTCATTGTCCTTTCCGTCCTCTCCTTCCTCTCCGGCCCCCTCTTCGGCGAGAGGCTCCGCGTCTGCCGCGGATACCGTCCACTGCGCCTCCAGCGCTGTCTCGATCTCCCGGCGGCGCCTGGCCGACTCGCTGCGAACGTGGTCGGTCATGCGCCGCAGGGCAACCTGAATCAGCCAGGCACGAGGGTTCGCGGGTACGCCCTCCAGGGGCCATTGGGCGGCCGCCGCGATCAGCGCCTCCTGTACCGCATCCTCGGCGCTCGGGAAGTCGCGGAACCGACGCGCGACGAAGCCGAGCACGCCCGGAGTCAGCTCGCGCAGCAGCCGCTGCAGGCTCGTGCCCCGCGCCGTGGCGATGGGTGGTTCCCGCTGCAAGGCTCGAAAGATCCGCCGCTCAGAGCTCCGCGGTCGCCCGCGTCGTCATGAACTGTCGAACCTCGATCGGCATGCTCAGCCGGGCGCCGCCCGGGCCGGGCCCTCCGGAAAGTCGGGCGGCGATCTGGCAGGCGCGCTCCGCGCTATCGACATCGACGATCCAGTAGCCGAGAAGAAACTCCTTGGACTCCGGGAAGACCCCATCCGTGATGGGCTCGCCGTTCTTTCCGGCGCGCACCACCCTCGCCTGCTCCGGCGGCGTCAAGGGCTGGTTGTCCACCATCTCCCCGGATTCGGTGAGCTCCCTGTTGAGCGCCTTGAGGTGTGCGAAGTGCGCCTGCACGTCGGCGGGGGACCAGGTGCGATACGCGTCAACGCCCGACCGGGTGCCTGTCATCATGAGAATGTATTTCATGCTACCACCTCAGGATTTCTGATTCGTCTGGAACATCCATCTGACGCCGAATCTGTCATTGAGCGCCCCGTAGGTGCCGAAGAACTGCTGGCTGAGGGGATCCGTCACCTCGGCGCCCTCCGACAGCCGCGCGAACGAGGCCTCGAGCTGATCGAGCGTGCCACCGCTCAGGTAGAGGCAGACCGTATTGCCGCGGGTCGGCCTGCGGTCAGGTCGCAGCCAATCCGACGCCGACAGGTCCAAGCTCTCCGTGCGCAGGCGCGCGTTGAGGATTCTGTCCTGTAGGGTCATCGGCAAGCGTCCGCGCGCCGGGGAGTCCTTGACGGTCATCACGGTGAGCTCGCCCCCGAGGCAGGATCGGTAGAACTGCATGGCCTGCAGGCAGGTCCCGTCGAAGAGGAGGTACGGTGTCAGGGTGAGCATGGTGTTCCTCGGAATTCGGTGCCAGACCGCCCCATAGTCGGAGCCGTTCCGCGGATCTCTACATTCACGGGCATCGCTTGGCCTCATCGAGGGGCAAGCGCGCTGGATCATGCGCCCGGGGCGCCCCGCATCCCATCGCGAGCGGCGAGCCATCGTAGCGTTAACGCAAGCGTCGCGTCCAAGCAGCGATCTGGCGCTCTGATTTGTGGCTGGCAGGCGTCCGGACCGGGCATATCCTCTGCGATCACGTGGATGTCTCCGCGCTTTGCGAGCTCGCGCAGGCGGCATTACAGGGTATTGTGGATAAAGCGGTTGAACTCCTGAGGCGTCTCGAAACTTCGCCCGTACTTGACTGCAACGCCCAGGCGACCTCGCGGATCAGAAGCCCGTCTGCCCCTGCGGTCTCGAGAACGGCCTTTATAGCCTTCGTCAGGCCGCCGTAGGACCCGCGCGGGATCTTCTTCGGGGAGACGGTGGGGCGGATCGCCGAGGGGTCGATTCCGGCGTCAAATAGCCGGATTACTCGATCGATGGCCTCAAGATCACACCGGGCGCCAGCAATCCTTGCCGCGACATCGGCGGCAATGCGCTCGAGATGGATAATTTGACCCGCGGTCCTGGCTCGCAGGTCTCCGAGGAACACGGCGTTCGTATGGCGCTTGGGCATCTGGGGCATCCTCTGAGGGTACCCCGCGCCTAGGTTCCGGCCTTTTGGCCTACCCCCTCAGCCTGTCCCCGGAAGGCACATGTTCTTCGCTGCTTTGGGCATGTGCGTAGTAACGCCCTTTGGGCGGCACTGTGGCGGCCTTCACCTCCCGCCCGGGGTGCACGGGTTTAGAATGGTGCTTCGATCGGGATCACTACGCCGGAGACGCCTATGCCGCGCACCGCGATCTGCCTCACCCTCACAGCGGTCCTGCTGGCCGGGATGCTCGGCCTCGCCCGCGCAGACGTCTATCGCTGGGTCGATAAACACGGCGTCGTGCACTTCAGCGATCAGTGGGTCCCGGGCGCCAAGCTGGTGATGAGCACGACCGAATCGCTCAAGGACGGCGGCTCATCGGACGACATGAAGGGACTCGCCGCCGAGAGCAAAGCGGCCGATCAGCTGATCCAGAAGCAGGCGGACGAGCGCGCCGTGCAGACCAAGGAAGCGCAGCTGCGGGCCAAGCGGTGCAAGCAGGCGCAATCGGTGTACCAGCGGCTGATGTACGCACGCCGCCTCTTCACGGTCGACAAGAGCGGCCAGCGGCACTACTTCTCCGACGCCAAGGCCGACGCCGCGCGGGTCAAGGCGAAGCAGACCATGGACAGGCTCTGCGGAGCGCAATCGGGCTGACCGAGCGCGGCGGCCCGGAACGGCCTCTGCATTCCTCGCTGCTGCGGATTCCGATTTTCCCCGCCGAGGCTCTATAGTGACCCCCGCGGCCAGTCCGGCCGCATCGAGGGGGTGCCACCATCATGCGGGTAGGATTCGTCGGACTCGGTGCGATGGGCGCGCACATGGCCCGCAATCTCCATCGCGCCGGACTGTTGACCTCGGTGTGGAACCGCACCGGCGAGAAAGCCCGGGCGCTCGCCGCCGAGCTCGGCCTGCAGGCACCGGGCACGCTGGCGCAGCTCGCGGCCGGCGTCGATGCCGTGGTGAGTTGCGTCTCCGCGGATTCGGACGTGCTGGAAGTCGCCGGGGCCCTCGCGCCCGCGCTCGCGGCGGGCGCGCTGATGATCGACTGCTCGACCACCGCCGCCGACACCGCCCGCCGGGCCGCCGAACTGCTGCAGCGAGGCGGGGTGGAGTTTCTCGATTGTCCGGTGAGCGGCGGCGTGGAAGGCGCCCGGGAGGGCACGCTCGCCATCATGGCCGGCGGCACTCCCGAAGCATTCGAGCGGGCCGGGCCGATCCTTGCGGCCATGGGCCGCACCGTCACCCTGTTCGGCCCCGTGGGCAGCGGCCAGGCGGCGAAGGCCACCAACCAGATCATGTGCGCCGGGATCATCGAAGCAGTATCCGAGGCGATGGCCTTCGCGCGCGCCCAGGGACTGCCGCTCGAGAAGCTCATCGACACGCTCGGCAAGGGCGCCGGCTCGAGTTGGTATTTCGTGCATCGCGCACCCAACATGGTGCGGGGCAGCTTCCCGGCGGGCTTTCGTGTACGCCTGCACGCCAAGGATCTGGCCATCTGCCGCGACATGGCGGCGCGCTTCGGGGTGTCCCTCCCTGTGGTGGAGCGCATGCTCACCGAGTACGCGGAGCTCATTGCCCGCGGTCACGGCGACGAGGACATCTCCGCCACCTTCCGTCTCAAGGCGGAACTCTTCGAGCCGGACAAGAGCCGCTCGGGCAGCTGAGGCGAGAGCCGTTCAAGCGGCGTCCGGCTGCGCAGCGGGCGCCGCGCGAGCGAAGGCGGGGAGCGAGTCCAGGTGCTCGCTGATCGCGCGCAGAGTCGGATAGGGCGTCAGGTCGCAGTCAAAGCGCCGGGCGTTGAACATCTGCGGCACCAGGCACACATCCGCCAGGGTGATCTCCCCGCCGAAGGCGTGGCGGCCGTCACCCAGGCGGCTCGCCTGCACTTCGAGGCCACGCAGCCCTTCGGCGATCCAATGCCGGTACCAGGCGTTGACCGCGGCCTCGTCTTCGCCCAGGGGCGAGCGCAGGTAATTCAACACGCGCAGATTGTTGAGCGGATGCAGGTCGCAGGCGATCGACAGCGCCAGCGAGCGGACCCGGGCGCGATCGAGGGGCGCGCGCGGCAGAAGCGGCGGCTGCGGATGCGTCTCTTCCAGGTACTCCAGGATGGCGAGCGACTGGCCGAAGACCGCGCCGCCGTCCTGCAGGGCGGGCACCAGGCCCTGAGGATTCATCGCGAGATACTCGGGACTGCGGTGCATGCCCGGGCGCAGATCCACCGCGATCGATTCGAATGGAATGCCCTTGAGATTGAGGGCGATGCGCACGCGGTAGGCCGCGGAGCTGCGAAAATAGGTGTAGAGCTTCATGACTTGCACGGACCCGCCGGTGCCTCGATGGCGCAAGCGTGCCACGGCGGGCCATGCCCCGGAAAGGCCCGCGACGGCTCGGCGCGAGCCCGCTAGAATCTCCCGCCATGAGCATCTGGCACCGTGACGTCACACCCGAGTCCTTGGGAAGGATGGCTGCCGGCAGCTTCGCCGAGCGCATCGGCATCCGCATCACCGAAGTCGGTTCCGACTACCTGCGCGCCACGATGCCGGTGACGCCGGATCTGCACCAGCCCTACGGCATTCTGCATGGCGGAGTCTCCGCCGCGCTCGCCGAGAGCGTCGGCAGCGTTGCGGCCGGGCTGTGCGTCGATCCTGAGCGCTTCATGTGCCTCGGACAGGAGATCAATGCCAACCATCTGCGCCCGGTGAGCGCGGGCGTGGTCACCGCCACCGCGCGGCCGTTCCACATCGGCCACCGCAGCCACGTCTGGGGCATCGAGATACGGGACGAGCAGGGCCGGCTGACCTGCGTCTCGAGGCTGACCCTGGCCGTGGTGCCGCGGCGGGTCTCGGCGCCTTGAGGCGAGCCCGCTCATGAACGCTCGAATGCTCCTCGCCGCCGCGGCCGCCACGCTCGCCTGCGCATCCTGCGGCTTCAAGGGTCCGCTCTACCTGCCGCAGCAGAACGCGGCGGTCGTCACCCATCCGGCGCCCGCCAACAAGGTCGTGCCGGCGCCGCCGCCGCCCGCGGCCACCAAGGGCCAAGACAAGAAACAACAGACCCCGGCTACGCCGCCATCAGGCCCGTGAGCGGCCTCGCGGCGGCGCTCCCGGGAAACACAGTGCTCTCCAACGCCCGTGCGGGCACTCGCAGGTGCTCACCCAACACACCCTTGATGATCGAGCGCAGATCGAGCGTCGGCCTCAGGTCCCGATCCTGGTAGAGAGCGCGGTCCGATAACCCCGGCCAGTCGGCCACGACCCGTCCGCCCCGGACCGCGCCCCCTAGCAGATAGGCCGCGGTCGCGGTCCCGTGATCGGTGCCCTGGGTGCCGTTCTCCGCGACGGTACGGCCGAACTCCGTGGCGAGCAGCACCGCGGTTTCTCTCCAGACCGGCCCCAATTCCGCTTTGAGGAGGCCAAGCGCGCGGTCGAGCGTGACGAGCCTGCCGGCGAGCTGGCCCTTGGCGCCGCCTTCGTTGAAGTGGGTGTCCCAGCCTGTCGTATCGAACACGGCGACCTGGGGTCCATCCTCGCGCCGCAGAAATCGCGCCGCCGCGCGCACTACCGCCGCGTATTGATCACCAGGTTTGCCCCGCTTGGCGAGCAACGGGGGATGCCTTGCACCCCCGGGATCCCTTGGCGCATTCATCATCGCGGGATCGGACATCATCGGATCCTCGCTCCCGGCGGTTCGGGCCTGACTTGGCATCCCCTCGACGATGGCCTGCGCGGCCATCGCCTCCGCCAGTTTCTTCGAGAGGAGCGGATCGTGCGCGTAGAGATCCGCGATCCGTTGCAGCGTGTCCTCATCGAGCGGCGCCAGGTGCGACGTCGACCACGAAGTCACGGAAGCCGGTCCCTGCATGACGAGCGGCGCGGTTGGCGCAATGCTGACACCGCGCTCCTGCTCCGGCGCGAGCCTCGATGGGATCGCAGCCAGCGCGCGATTCAGCCAGCCGGTCTGCACGGCATGCGGCAGCGGATAGCCGGTTTCCAGCACGTTCTGCCCATCGAAGTGCGACCGCTGGCGGTAGGGACTCGCCACGGCATGGAACAAAATCAGCTCCCGCGCCGTGTAGGCCTGGTGCATGAACGACAGTGAGGGATGCAGCCCGAAGAGACTGTCGAGAGCAAGGACTCCGCCGTCGGATCCCGGGCGGCCGAGCGCCAGACTGCCCCGCTTCGCGGCATACGCCGGATCGCCGTACGGTGGCGCCGAGGCCAATCCATCGAGCGCGCCGCGCAGAATGATGAACACGAACCGTGACTTCGCGCCGGACGAAGTCCTCGCGAAGGCGACCCGCGGGCTCAGCAACACGCCGCCCGCTGCGAGCCCTCCGGCAATCAGGAACTCACGCCGCTTCAAGCGCATGATCTCACCGCCTCATGAACTCTGGTGACGCCAGCAGCAACGTCACCGCCTGTGCGCCGCTTTCTGCGCGCGCGATGGATTCCCGGGTTTCATCACCGAGAATTCCCGCCAGCAGCTGTGGCGCCAGCTCGCGCGCATCCCGCCGCGGACCGACTCTCTGTCCCAACGCGTCCGCCCACTCGATGCGCTTCAGCAGCTCGGAGGCCCCATTCCAGTCGGCGGTCTTGTCCGGCCAGCCGGCGGGCGAGCCTGGGCGCCAGATCGGCTGGCCCAGGAGGTAGAAGAGCCCCACGGGCGCCTTGCGTGCGTTGACCGTAAGCCCGAGCCCACGGAACGTCGAGACGATATAGTCGGAAGGGGACTTGTACTTGGCGAGCGGCTGCGTCCAGGCCTCGGGCGAGTCGATGAGAGCGCGATAGACGCTGGGCAGGTCGCCGCCGCTGTCGGAGAAGGCGCGCGCCATACGCTGCACGGCCGCTGCCGGCGGATCGTCGGCGATGAAGTGTCGCGCCAGCTTGGTCGCGAGGAAATGCGCCGTGGACGGGTGTCGCGCCAGATCGCGCAGCACGGATACGCCTTGCTCATAGCCAGCCTCGGGATACCGTCTTCCCATGACCACTTTCGCGCCGGGCTCGTGCATCGCGGCTCTGAACTGGAAGGTGCCCGGCTCGCCGCCAAAGCGCCAGGCCTGCGGGCCGGCGATCGACCAGCCTGTCAGCCCCTCCGAGAACGAGGTCACGTCGGCCTGGGTATAGCCGCCCTCGACGCTGACAGTGTGCAGCTCCAGGGTTTCCCGTCCCAGGTTCTCGTTGATGCCCACCCTGCGCCCGGGATGACGCCTCTCGATGTTGCGCGCCGCTCGGGAATGCGGACCCATCGACATCTGGTTATCGAGGTAGATCAGCATTGCCGGATGCCGCTCGGTCGCGAGCAGCATGTCGTTGAAGTTGCCGAGCACGTGAGGACGGATCGCCTCACGCTCGAAGCTGCCGGCGATGCCGGCGAGGATCCCCTTGTCGATCGAAACGGCGAAGTGGTTCGACCAGAACCAGACCAGACGCTCGATGAACGGACGCTCGCTCACGACCGCTGCGTGGAATCGCGCTCCCGCCTCCGCCCGGTAAATGGGACGCAGCAACCGGGGGAGCGAGCGAGCGAGGTGGCGCAATTGCGCCGGATCGGCCGCGCCCGATGCGGGGTGCGATTGCGCCGCAAGCCGCGCCGCATGGATCTGCCGTCGGACCGAATACACCTGTTGCAGGATCTGGGCGGTGCTTTGCAGGCCCGCCAGCGCAGGCGCTCCGCCGGTGAGCTGCGAGTGCAGCCAGTCGGGGCCCGAGTCACCGATGGCGGCGAGATCTCCCGGCCGCGCTCCGAGCCCAAAGCGGTTGGCGGCGATGGCAGAGGTGAGGCTCGGGCGCATGACCTCCATAGCGCACCAGGCACCCCGTCGGTTGACGGGGAAGGCGGCATTCATTCGCTATACTGGCCGCATGTCCGATGCCTCCCCACCCGACCTCATTCTGGTCGACGCCTCTTCCTACCTGTACCGGGCCTTCAATGCCCTGCCGCCACTCACCAATTCGCGCGGCGAGCCCACCGGAGCGCTGTTCGGCGTACTGAACATGCTCGCGAAGTTCCTGAAGGACTACCGGCCAAAGCGCCTCGCCCTGGTGTTCGACGCTCCGGGGCGCACCTTCCGCGATGAGCTGTTCGCCGAGTACAAGGCGCACCGACCGCCGATGCCGGACGACCTGCGCTCGCAGATCGAGCCGTTGCATGCCGCCATTGCCGCGCAGGGACTGCCGCTGCTGCGCATCGAGGGCGTGGAGGCGGACGATGTCATCGGCACGTTGGCGCGCCGCGCCGCGCGGGCAGGTCAGCGGGTCCTCATCTCGACCGGCGACAAGGACATGGCGCAGCTGGTTGACGAGTCGATCACGCTGGTCAATACGATGAGCAACACGGTGCTCGACCGTGACGGCGTCAAGGCGAAGTTTGACGTCTTCCCGGAACAGATCATTGATTATCTCGCCCTGGTGGGTGACAGCTCGGACAACATCCCGGGCATCGACAAGGTCGGTCCGAAAACCGCGGCGAAGCTCCTCGCCCAGTACGGAACGCTGGACAATCTCATCGCGCACGTCGGTGAGATCAGCGGCAAGGTGGGCGAGAATCTGCGCGCAGGTCTCGCCACACTGCAGCTGTCGCGGCAGCTCGCGACCATCGACACCACGCTCGATCTCTCCGTCAGCCTGGACGACCTGGCGCCATCGGCACCCGATGTCGAACGCCTGCGCGAGTTGTACGCGAGATACGAGCTGCGCGCGCAGCTGCGCCAGCTCGATGAGATGGGCGCAGGGGCGGGGGCGGACACGCCTCCCGCGCCCGTGACGGCCGACGGGCAAATCGCGCCACCCGAGCCGCTCCCGGCGAACTCGGCCCGGCCGCCTCGTCACTACGACACCGTGTTGACGCGGGCCGATCTCGACCGTTGGCTTGGAAAGCTGCGCGCGGCGCAGCTGATCGCCTTCGACACCGAGACCACCAGTCTCGACTACATGCAGGCGCGAATCGTCGGAGTATCGTTCTGCGTCACTCCGGGCGAGGCGGCCTACGTTCCGCTGGCGCACGACTATGCGGATGCGCCGCAACAGATCGATCGCGCGCACGCCCTCGAGGCGCTCAGGGATATCCTGGAAGACCCGCGCAGACCCAAGGTGGGTCATCACCTCAAATACGATGCCCACGTGCTCGCCAATCACGGCATCCGCCTCGAGGGCATGCGGTTCGACACCATGCTCGAGTCCTACGTGTGGGATAGCGTAGCTACGCAGCACAACATGGACGCGACCGCACTGCGATATCTCGGACTTCGCACCATCACTTACGAAGAGGTCACCGGCAAGGGAGCCAAGCAGATCGGCTTCGCACAGGTACCCGTGGAGAAGGCCGCCGAGTACGCCGCTGAAGATGCTGACGTCACGCTGCAGCTGCACCAGGCGCTCTGGCCGAAGATCACGACGGTGCCGGCGCTCGAGCGGCTCTACGAGACTATCGAGCAACCGCTGGTGCCGGTGCTGCAGCGCATGGAGCGACGCGGTGTGCGAGTGGACCCCGACAGGCTGCGCGTGCAAAGCGCCGAGATCGCAGTGAAACTCGTGGAGCTCACGCGGCAGGCGCATCATGAGGCGGGAGTGGAATTCAACATCGACTCGCCGAAGCAGCTGCAGCAGGTGCTATTCGAGAAGCTGGGGTTGCCGGTGCTGCGCAAGACACCCAAAGGCCAGCCGTCCACGGCCGAAGACGTATTGGAGGAGCTGGCCGCATCCTATCCGCTGCCGCGCACTGTGCTCGATTACCGCTCGCTCGCGAAGCTCAAATCAACGTACACCGAAAAGCTCCCCGAGCTGATCAACCCGGACACCGGGCGCATCCACACCTCCTACCACCAGGCGGTCGCCCAGACGGGGCGGCTTTCCTCCACCGATCCCAACCTGCAAAACATCCCGATCCGCACTCCCGAGGGCCGGCGCATCCGTCAGGCCTTCGTCGCAGCGCCCGGCCACCGGCTCGTGGCGGCGGATTATTCGCAGATCGAGCTGCGCATCATGGCGCACCTGTCGGGCGATGAGGGCCTGCTTGCCGCCTTCGCCGAGGAGCGGGACGTTCACCAGGCCACCGCCGCCGAAGTGTTCGGCGTGCCGCTCGAGTCGGTCGGCGCGGATCAACGGCGGCTCGCCAAGACCATCAACTTCGGGCTGATCTACGGCATGTCGCCCTTCGGCCTGGCGCGCCAGCTCGGCATCGATCGCGGCTCGGCGCAGCGCTACGTGGAGCGCTACTTCCAGCGCTACCCCGGCGTCCGCCGCTTCATGGACGAGACGCGGGCGCAGGCCCGCGAGCGCGGGTTCGTCGAGACGGTGTTTGGCCGGCGGCTGTATCTTCCGGACATCCGCTCCGGCAACCAGCAGACCCGCCAGTACGCCGAGCGCAGCGCCATCAACGCACCCATGCAGGGCACCGCCGCCGACATCATCAAGCGCGCCATGATCGCCGTGGATGCCTGGTGCCTCGGCGGCGCGCCGGCACGCCTGATCATGCAGGTGCACGATGAATTGGTGCTCGAGGTGCCCACAGAGTCCGTCGACATCGTGATCGCCGAGGTCCGCAGACTCATGGCAGATGCGGCAACACTGCGGGTGCCTCTGCTCGTCGAGGTCGGCTCGGGCGACAACTGGGACGAGGCGCACTGAGTGAGCGGCGAGCGCCCGCAGCTGCCGCCCTTCGCGGCGCTTCGCGCCTTCGAGGCGGTCGGAAGGCTCGGTGGGATCCCACGTATTCACGGCGCGGGCCGGCCGGTCGCGATCCCATGGAGTGAGCCGCTTTCGGGGCTGGCTGCGCTCGGCGATGGCGGGCCCGGGACGCTGACGGGGAGCGATGCCGCGCGAGGGGCTATTTCGGCGCCTCGATCGAATCGAGCGTGGCCTGGCCGAGCGCGACATCACCGCGGCTCTTGAGCGTCTCGCCCAGACTGAGCCGATCGCGCAGCTCCCGGTTCTGGCTCAACTTGAATTTGCCGGCCAGCCTCGTGATGGCGATCTCGATGCCGACGATCGAGCGCAGCATCGCCTCGATGTAGTCTTCGGGCGCATCGCTCATCTTCCAGGGCTTCGCTTCAGTCGCCTCGTGGACGGTGGTTAGCCTGCCCACCAGAGCGCGCAGAAACGGCTCCTCGTCCCGGATGGTGATGGTGCCGTGGACGTGCGCGACACGGTAATTCCAGGTGGGCACCTGCTTGTGGAACTCGTGCTTGCTCGGAAACCAGTTCGGGGAGACGTACGCGTGCTCGGCCCGGAAGACGACCAGCACCTCAGCGCCATCCTCGACTTCCCGCCAAAGCGGATTCGCGCGCGCGACGTGCGCGCGAAGCACGCCCCGCTCCCCTTCGCTCGGGTCGAGCTCGAAGGGCACGTGATTGGCATCGAGTCCGCTTCGGCCATGGGTCACGAGAACGCCCAGAGGATTCTCGCGGATGAGCCGGAACAGCGCGTCGTGGTCTGATACCGAGAAATGGGCGGGCACGTACATGGTGCGGGCTGAATGCGATGTGCGGATGCGCCCTGATTGTCGACCTCGACGGGTTCCTCCGCAAGGAACCGCCCGCGCGAGATCCCCATGCACAGGTACCTGATTTCCGTGTCATCGAGGATGCCGTGGCGGGAGCCCCCGCGGCCGATGTCCGACTCCTTGATGCTCCCGAAGGGGCGAGTTCGGTGGAGATGCGCCCGGTATCGAGCCCCACGATCCCGTACTCGAGCGCCTCGGCGACGCGCCAGGCGCGCGGTGAGCTGGGTGTCGATGTCTCGCGTATCCATTGATGATGCCCCCGAGCAGATCGGCCCGAGTCTCCCATGGAGAAATCACCGGCAGGAGGTGCGCCGCGCACCTGGCTTGGTGCACGCAGGGCACCAGCCGGTGAGACCCCGGATCGCGCGTTCCAGGGTCGAGGCAACGGTTGAGCAAGCACCCTCAGCAAGGCAAAATGGTATTGAAAACAATGACATGCGGATTCATCGAGGCCGCAAAGCCGGGGCAGCGAGGGAGATGAGCACTCCTTCGCGAAAACCGGAACTTTCGCCATGGACCTCAGTCGAAATCAGTGAGTGCTACGGCACTCCCCGCTTCCCTCCCTGAGCGGGTACAACCCGGTTCACACGAGACCTGTGCCGGGTTAGTCTGCCCCGGTGGCCTCACGGCCATCGGGGTGTTTTTATGTGGCGGACTCTTCCAGCCAGGACGTGAGCACGCGCTGGGCCTCCTCGATGCCGATGCGGGCATGCGCGGAAAACAGCTGCACGGACACTCCTTCGCCCAGCATCGAGGCTGCGCTCGCGAGCGCCTGTCGAGCCTCCTGACGGCTCAGCTTGTCCGTCTTGGCGAGCAGCACGTGCACCTTTTGACCACCCGCACCCGCCCACTCGAGCAACGCCGTGTCGCCCTCGGTGATGCCGCGTCGCGCATCCACGATCACGAACAATCCCTTGAGAGCGCTGCGCCGCCGCAGTGCCTCGAGCAGCAGCGGCCAGGCGCGCCGCTCGCTCTCGGGCGCGCTGGCATAACCGTATCCCGGCAGATCGACCAGACGAGCGTGCGCGGAAAGCTCGAAGAAGTTGATGAGCCGGGTGCGCCCCGGGGTCTTGCTCGCCCGCGCCAGGCCCTGGCGGCCCACGATGGCGTTGATGGCGCTCGATTTGCCGGCATTGGAGCGGCCGGCGAAGGCAACCTCGGCGCCGAAATCGGCGGGATACTGCGCCGGGGCGGCGGCGCTCAGCAGAAACCGTGCTTGGGGAAATCGAGCCATTGCCGTAGTGTACAATTCCCCGCTTTCGCAACACGGGTCGAAACCAGAAAGAGCGAACCATGGCGAAAAGATTCCTTCTCGCGTCCTCCACGGCAGTTCTGCTGGCCGCATTGGCCCCGGCGCTCTCGCGCGCGGGCGCTGCCGGTCCGCCACCCGCTGCTGCACAGCCCGCTGCTGCGCCTGCAAGCGCCGCGGCACCCGCTACGGCCGCGCAGTCCGCTCCCGCGGTCCCTGCGCCCGTGACTCCCGACCCCTATAGCGACGGCTCGGTGCAGGCGGGCGCCACCCGCGCGGCCGTGTGTTTCGCATGCCACGGGCCGAACGGCAATAGCGTCGCGCCGACCTTTCCTCGCCTCGCGGGGCAGAATGCGGTCTACATCGCCGAGCAGCTGCATCTGTTCCGCTCGGGGGTGCGCCAGAATCCAGTGATGGATCCCATGGCCCAGACCCTCAGCGACCAGGACATCGACAATCTGGCGGTCTTCTTCGCCTCCCAGACCCCGACCGGCCTCGAGGCCGATCCGACGCTCTGGAAAGCCGGCAAGGCCGTCTATCTCTCGGGTGATCCCGAGCGCCGCGTACCGGCCTGCGCGGCCTGCCATGGTCCGCTCGGGCTCGGAAATCCGGCCGCCGGGTTTCCGGCACTTCGGGCGCAGCAATCGGTCTACGTCGTGACCCAGTTGCAGAACTATGCCAGCGGCACCCGATACAGCGGACCGAAAGCCATCAACGCGACCCCCAACAGCAAGATGATGTTCGCCATCGCCAAGCGCCTGACGCCCGCAGAAATCCAGGCGGTCGCCTCCTACGTGCAAGGCCTGCGCTGAACGGAACCCCTCGAGAAAGGCTGCTCATGACCCGCACGCTCGCCCTGTCCACCGCGCTCATCCTTGCTCTGTGCGCCTGCAGCCCGAAGCAGGCGCAGACGCCCCAGGCGCCGGCGGCTTCGCAGGCCCCGCAGGCCCCCGCGGCGGCGGCACCGGCGGCAGGCGCCCAGGGAAGTGCGGCCACGGCGAACGGGGCAGGCACATCGGGCGGCGCACCGACCGGCACCACCGCCCAGGGGCCGCTCGCCCTTCCCGAGAGCAGTGAGTGGAAGCCCGGGGTCAGCTACGACGTGATCTCACCCGCCCAGCCGACCAATGCGCCGCCCGGCAAGGTGCAGGTCATGGAAGTGTTCTGGCTGGCGTGCCCCCACTGCCATGAGCTCGA
This sequence comes from Gammaproteobacteria bacterium, assembly GCA_027452045.1. Taxonomy (GTDB): domain Bacteria; phylum Pseudomonadota; class Gammaproteobacteria; order Steroidobacterales; family Steroidobacteraceae; genus 13-2-20CM-66-19. Next base: position 12,491 of record DAIDHH010000102.1, on the reverse strand, counting down.
GCCGTACCTGCTCACCTGGCGCAAGAGCAAGCCCGACTATGTCCAGTTCGTGCGCGTGCCGGTCATGTGGGGTCCGGTGCAGCAGGCGCACGCGCGCCTCTTCTACACGCTCGATGCGCTCAACCGCGATGACCTGGTCGAGACGGCCTTCAACACCATCCACACTCTCGAGAACCAGACCGGCTCGGAATCGGTCATGGTCGGCAGCAGTCCGGCGAACACCCTGAAGATCCAGGAGGCGTTCGCGACGCAAAACGGTGTCAGCGCCTCGGCGTTCGATAGTGCCTACAACTCCTTCGACGTCAGTACCCGACTGCAGGAGGCCGAGCAGGTCACCCAGACCTACGAGATCCAGTCGGTGCCGACCATCATCATCGACGGCCGCTATCGCACCGACCCGGCCAAGGCCGGCGGTGAGAACAAGCTGATTGCGCTGATCGATTTCCTCGCCAAGTGGGATCACGATCACCACGGGTGAGCCGCAATCACCATCGCCGGGCGCGATCACGGTGGCGCCATGCGGCGGTCCCACGTGGCACGCATCGCATGCGCCGCGACGGACTCGCGACGTGAACAGTCAGGAGAAGCCTTCCATGAGACATCGATTTTCTTCCGCGGCGACATTCGTCCTGAGTCTGTGCCTCGCGGCCGGCGCCGCGGCGCAAACCGCCCCCTTGCCACCGGCAACCGCCCAGTGGAAGCCCGGGGTCAACTACACCGTGATTTCCCCCGCGCAGCCGATCAACGCGCCGGCTGGCAAGGTGCAGGTGATCGAATTCTTCTACCTCGCCTGCCCGTTCTGCCATGCCCTCGAGCCCCACATGCTCGCCTGGCGCAAGACCAAGCCGGCCTACGTGCAGTTCGTACGCGTGCCGGTCATGTGGGCGCCGCTGCAAATGGCCGATGCCCGGCTGTATTACACACTGGAGGCCCTGGGCCGGGATGACCTGGTCGAGACCGCGTTCAACACGATCCACCAGCTGGAGGTGTCCGCGGGAGGGAACGAGAACGTCATGGTCGGCAGCACGCCGGCGCAGACCTTCAAGCTCCAGGAGGCCTTCGCCGAGCAGCACGGCGTGAGCGCCGCGGCCTTCGCCAACGCGTACAATTCCTTCGACGTCAACACCGAGCTGCAGCAGGCCACGCAGCTCGGACAGACCTACCAGGTGATGAATACCCCCACGATCATCATCGACGGGCGCTACAAGACCGGACCCTCGATGGCCGGACGTGGCGACACTTCGCTCGAGGGGATGAACAACCGGACCATCGCGTTGATCAACTACCTCACGAAGTGGGATCACGACCACTCGAAGTGAATCGCGCCTGATCCGCGCAGCAAGACTGCTGCTTTGAGCAGGCCTCGGAGGCCCTAGAGAATGTACCTGCTCAGGTCCTCGTCCTTGGCGAGGCCGCCCAGGTGCTCCTCGACGTATTTCGCGTCGATGGTGATGCGCGAGCCCGACTGCTCCGAGGCATCGAACGACACGGACTCCAGCAGCCGCTCCATGACGGTGTGCAGCCGGCGGGCGCCGATGTTCTCGGTGCGCTCATTGACCTGGTGGGCGATCTCCGCGAGACGCTGTACGCCCTCGGATGAGAACTCCACCGTCACGCCTTCGGTCTGCATCAGCGCCTGGTACTGCGCGGTGAGCGAGGCGTCGGGCTCGGTCAGAATACGCACGAAGTCGCCCACCTTGAGCGAGTCGAGCTCCACCCGGATGGGCAGCCGTCCCTGGAGCTCCGGGATCAGGTCGGAGGGCTTCGACAGGCTGAAGGCGCCGGAGGCGATGAACAGCACGTGATCGGTCTTGACGGGACCGTACTTGGTCGCCACCGTCGAGCCCTCCACCAGCGGCAGCAGGTCGCGCTGCACGCCTTCGCGCGAGACGTCGGCGCCCATGGTTTCCTGACGGCGCGTGACCTTGTCGATCTCGTCGATGAACACGATGCCGTTCTGCTCTGCGTTGGCGAGTGCTTTGACTTTCAGCTCTTCCTCGTTGATGAGCTTCCCCGCCTCCTCTTCGACCATGAGCGTCACCGCTTCGCGGACCTTGACCTTGCGGCTGCGCGTGCGGTTTCCCCCAAGGTTCTGGAACATGGACTGCAGCTGCTGCTGCATCTCCTCCATGCCCGGCGGCGCCATGATCTCGACTCCCACCGGCAGCGCGCGCACTTCGATCTCTACCTCGCGCTCATCGAGCTCACCGGCGCGCAGCATGCGGCGGAATTTCTCCCTGGTCTCTGCATCGCGCGGCTGCGCCGGCTCGTCGGTGGAAAAACCCATCATGCGCGGCTTGGGCAGCAGCGCATCCAGGACCCGCTCCTCGGCGGCCTCGGCGGCGCGCTGGCGGACTTTCTCCATCTCCTGCTCGCGCGTCATCTTGACCGAGATGTCAACGAGGTCCTTGACGATGGAATCCACGTCCCGGCCCACGTAACCCACCTCGGTGAACTTCGTGGCCTCCACTTTGACGAACGGTGCGTTCGCCAGGCGCGCCAGGCGGCGCGCGATCTCGGTCTTGCCGACGCCGGTCGGACCGATCATGAGGATGTTCTTGGGCGTGATTTCCTGGCGCAGCGACTCATCGACCTGCATGCGGCGCCAGCGGTTGCGCAGCGCGATGGCCACGGCGCGCTTGGCGGCATCCTGGCCGATGATGTGCTTGTCGAGCTCCTGGACGATCTGGCTGGGAGTGAGTTCTGACATGGTGCGGCTACGGGCGCGCCTCAGGAGGCGGCCTGCTCGAGCTCCTCGATGGTGAGATTGTGGTTGGTGTAGATGCAGATGTCGGCGGCGATGTCGAGTGATCGCTGAACGATGGCGCGCGCTCCGAGCTCGGTGGCATCGAGCAGCGCCCGCGCAGCGGCGAGCGCGTACTGCCCGCCCGAGCCGATCGCGGCGGCGTCGGCCTCCGGCTCGATGACATCGCCATTGCCGGAGATCACCAGCAGCTTCTGCGGGTCCCCGACCAGCAGCAGCGCCTCCAGGCGCCGCAGGTAGCGGTCGGCACGCCAGTCCTTGGCGAGCTCTATGGCGGCGCGGGTGAGATTGCCGTACTTCTCCAGCTTGCCCTCGAAGCGCTCGAAGAGCGTGAAGGCGTCCGCCGTGCCTCCGGCGAACCCGGCGAGCACCTTGTCGTTGTAGAGCCGGCGCACCTTGCGCGCATTGCCCTTCATCACGGTGTTCCCGAGGCTCACCTGCCCATCGCCGCCGACGGCGACCATGCCGTTGCGACGAACGCCGAGAATGGTGGTGCCATGCGGGTCGAATCGGGTGGAATCTGTCATGAGGCGGCCTGGTTCAGGGAGGGGGCTCCCCTCAGGACTTGCGCCGGGCCCTGGGGTGAGCCTGATCGTAGATGCGGGCCAGGTGCTGGAAATCAAGATGCGTGTAAATCTGCGTGGTCGCGATGTCCGCGTGGCCGAGCAGCTCCTGCACTCCGCGCAACTCCGCGCCCGACTCGAGCAGGTGCGAGGCGAAGGAATGGCGGAACAGATGGGGGTACACGTGCTGCGGCAGGCCCTGGCGGCGCGCCCAGTAGGTGACCCGCTTCTCGATCATCCGCCGCCCGAGCCGCCGTCCGGAGCGACCGACGAACAAGGCCCGCTCGTCGGGGGAAGTCCACTGCCCTCGCGCCGCGAGCCAGCGTGCGAGCACTTCGAGGGCAGTCCGCCCGACCGGAACTGCACGCTCCTTGCGCCCCTTGCCGAGCACCCGCACGCTGCGATCCTTCAGGTCGAGGTGCGCGATGTCGAGACCGCAGATCTCCGCCAGCCGCAGTCCCGAGGAGTACAGCAGCTCCATGATGGCCCTGTCACGCAGCGCGATGGGCGAGTCCTCGGTCACGGCGAGGAGCCTCGCCATCTGATCCGCGTCCAGTGTCTCGGGAAGGCGACGCGCGGCTTTCGGCGCGCGCACTTCACGGGCGGGATTGCTCCTGAGGGCGCCGATGTCCTCTACTTGCGCTTCCCCGGCTCCACGCGTGGCGTCACCTTCGCGGCGCACCTGTGCCTCGCGAAGCAGAAAATCGAAAAAGCTGCGCACCGCGCAGAGCCGGCGCTGAATGCTGCGCGCAGAGAGGCCCGCGGCGTGAAGCCGGGCCGCGAAAGTGCGCACGTGAACCGCATCGACCTCAGCCCAGCGCGCAAGGCCCGTCCGGTCGCAATAGGTCACCAGGGACTCGAGGTCGCGGGCGTAGTTCGAGACCGTGTGCGGGGAGAAGCGCCGCTCAGTGGCGGTGTGGCGCCGGAACCGCTCGAGCCATGCGAGAGCCTCGGGAATCATCGCGCCACATCATTTGCGCATCGACAGGGCATCAGTGATCAGATCCGCCATCCGCGCCAGGAACTCGGTGCTCATGCCCGGATGAAAGCGATCGCGATCCGGGCTGCCGAGCGCGAGCACCCCCAGGGCGCCGCTCTTGTCGGCGAGGGGCACGAGCGCCACCGAGGCGATCTGGGCGGACTCCGGGCCGAACAGCAGTTCGCGCTGCGAATCGCGCGCCTGACCGCAGCGCGGCTTGCCCCCTGAGAACAGGGTGTCGAAGGACTTGAGCCCCGGATCATCTCGCCCGAGCATGCGCACGAAACGCTGCGGCGAGAGGTCGGCGTGCTCGCCGATCAGCAGCAGGACGCTGTGGAAGGCATCGAGGTCTTCCCGCAGACTCGCTTCGATCCGCGCCACGGCGTCGGCCCGGGACGAGGCCTGAAGCAGGCGGCGGGTGAAGCGGTGAAGCTTGTCCGCGACCGCGTCGTTGGCGCGTGCAACGTTCACCAGCTCGGTGAGCTTGTTTTCGAGCGCGGCGTGCTTCTCGCGCATCACCTCGATCTGCCGCTCCACCAGCGAGATGGTCGAGCCGCCGCGCGCATGCGGCAGTCGCAGTTTCAGGAGCACGGCCTGGTGGCGCTCGAAGAACTCCGGGTTGTGCTGCAGGTACGCCGCGATGGACTCCTCGTCCGTCTCGTTGGCGGATGCGCCACGTGCTTCGCGTGTTGTCATGATGATCCTGAGTTATGGGATTTCGATTTGGCCTTCGAAAGCGATCTCGGCGGGCCCGGTCAGCCAGATGGATTCTGCCGGGTCCGCCCAGCTCACCGACAGCTCGCCACCGCGCGTGATGACGGTCACCGTCGGCTCGAGAAGTCCCCAGAGACGCCCAACCGACACCGCCGCACAGGCGCCGGTGCCGCAAGCGAGCGTCTCACCGGCGCCGCGCTCATGGACTCGCAGGCGGATGCGCGTACGGTCCACGACCTGCATGAAACCGACGTTCACGCGCTTCGGGAATCGCGCATGCCCCTCGATCGCCGGACCGAGCCGCGCCACGGGAGCCGAGTCGACCGACTCCACGAGCAGCACGGCGTGCGGGTTGCCGAGCGAGACCGCGCCGATCTCGAGGGCCTCGGCCCCGACCTCGAGCCGATAGCGGTCGGCCTGCATGGACGCCTCGAAAGGCAGGGCCCGCGGATCGAGGCGCACCGGCCCCATGTCGACCGAGACGGCGCCGCCGGGCCGGGTCCGCGCCCGGATGAGTCCCGCCGGGCTGTCCATCATGACCGCGCCGTCCTTCGCGAGGCCCCGGGATGCCAGCAATGCGCCGATGCATCGCGCACCGTTGCCGCACTGCTCGACCTCGAGGCCATCGGCATTGAATATCCGGTAGAACACCGCCGCACCGGCGCGTCTCGGCGGCTCGAGAATGAGCGCCTGATCGAAGCCGATGCCGGTGTGACGGTCGGCCAGACGACGCAGCAGCTCGGTCGAGAACGGCCGCGTACCGGCCGGAGCATCGAACACCGCGAAGTCATTCCCCAGGCCGTGCATCTTGGTGAAGGCGATGCGCATCGACGCGAGCATACCGCAACGGATCAGGTCGATGCTCCCTACTTGAAGCGCTCCAGGAGCTCCCCGGCCAGGCGGCGGCTGACCGGCAGCGCCGTGGCGCAGCCGCGCAATCGTACGCCGTAATGGCCATCGGGATGACGTTCGATGCGCTCCAGGTGGCGCACGTTGACCAGGGCGTTGCGGTGGATGCGCACGAAGCCGCTCCCGAGCTCCTCCTCGAGCGTGCGCAGCGAATCCTCGATCAGATCCTCACCCGTCAGGTGCCGCACCGTGATGTATTTCTGGTCGGCCTGAAAGAAGAGGATGTCCTCGACCGGAATGAGGCGCATCTCCTCGCGGCGGCGAATGGCGATGTGCGTGCGGTGCGGCTCTGCGGCCACCGCGGCGAGGCGCTGCAGCTGGGGCCGTGTCAGGCGGTCGGCCTGTGCGAGCGCCGCGGCGAGCTTGTCCCGGTGCACCGGTTTCAGGAGATAGCCGACGGCCCGCGTCTCGAAGGCGTTGACGGCATATTGGTCGTAGGCGGTGGTGAAAATCACGGCCGGCGGCTCATCGAGGACGCCCAGGTGGCGCGCCGTCTCGATACCGTCCATGCCGGGCATCCGGACATCGAGCAACACCACGTCCGGGGCGCTCCGCGCGGCCTGCTCGAGCGCTTCCCGGCCGGTGGCCGCTTCGCCGATCACCTCGGCCCCGCCGATCTCCGCCAGCAGGCGCCTCAGGCGCTCGCGCGCCGGAAGCTCATCATCGACGATGAGGATCCTCAGCATGCGCCGGTCAGTCCGCCGCGGGCGGCGCGCCGGTGGTGTAGGGAAAGCGCAGCGTCACGATGTACTCCTCATCGAAGCGGCCCGCCTTCACCAGCGAGCGCTCGCCGTAGAGCAGCGCCAGGCGCTCACGGGTGTTGGCGAGCGCCAGCCGGTTGCCTTCGCGCGCGCTCTGCCGCTCGCTCACCGGATTGCGCACCACCACGGAGATCAGTTCCGCGGTGCGCTCTCCCGTGATGGTCACCGTGCCGCCTTCGGGCCGCGGCTCGATGCCATGATAGATCGCATTCTCGAGCAGCGGCTGCAGCAGCAGGCCCGGCACGCGCGCATCGGGCGGCAGACCGTTCACGTGCCAATCCACCTGCAGCCGTGCGCCGAGCCGCAGCTGCTCGATGCGCTGATAGGTGCGCGCGATCTGCAGCTCCTCGGCCAGGGTGATCGTCTGGTGCCGGTCGCTGAGGGAGGCGCGAAAGAGATCCGCCAGGTCCTGCACCGCCTGTTCCGCGAGCGCCGGGTCTGAGCGCGTGAGCGAGGCGATGGTGTTCATGCTGTTGAAGAGAAAGTGTGGCCGGATACGCGCCTGCAGCGCGTGCACCCGGGCGCTCGCCCCCAACTCGATGTTGCGCCGCCACTGGTGAGTCACGTAGAAGTAGCGCAGCGCGACGGCGCAGACGACGAATCCGATCGCCGTATTGCGCAGTACGAACGGCCAGAGCCGCGCCGGGAAGAAAGCGCCGCCGCCGGCACCGGCCACGAACGCGCTGCGGCCGAGCAGAAACACCGCCGCCGAAATCGTGGCGACCATGACGGTCAACATCACGAGCACGGCCGCGGAGCCGCGCGCGACGCTCAGGCGGGCCAGCCGCGGCCGCAGTCCGCACAGCAGCGCCGCGCCCACCAGGCCGATCCACAGCAGAAACAACGAGCTGCGCGCGAGCTCCCCCCAGAAATCGACGGCGGCGCTCTGCCGGGCGATCGAGAGCACGATGGCGGTCAGCTCCGCGATCAGCACGATCGCGAACGCCGCGCGGGAAGCGCAGAAGTCCGGCAGGTAGAAGGCGTCTGCGTCGCCGCGGAAGGTGCCGCCTGCAGTGGCCACTGGGTTTCTGGCTGATCGCTCAGGAGGAATTGCGGGTAGGCCCGTGCCGGCCGTGAGCCAGTCTATGGCATCACGACCGGACCGCGCGCGCCTATTGTAGAGGCTATCCCCCCGTCAGGGTATCGGCCCGGTCCGCGAAGCGGGTCACGCTATTTCGAGGACGGCATGTGGAAGTCGGCGGCCCCGCGCGCCTGGGGCCAACGCTGCATGATGGATTTCTGGCGGGTATAGAACCGCACCCCCTCCTCGCCATAGGCATGCATGTCGCCGAACAGGCTGCTCTTCCAGCCGCCGAATCCGTGCCAGGCCATGGGCACTGGAATGGGCACATTGATTCCGACCATGCCGACCTGGATGCGCCGCCCGAATTCGCGCGCCACGGCGCCGTCGCGGGTGTAACAGGCGACGCCGTTTGCGAAGGGGTGGGCATTGACCAGCTCGATGGCCGCATCCGGATCCGCCACCCGAACGCAGCCGAGCACCGGGCCGAAGATCTCCTCCCGGTAGATGGTCATCTCCGGCCGGACCTCATCGAACAGGGTGCCGCCGAGGAAGAAGCCTCCCTCGTGGCCCGCTGCCACGAATCCCCGCCCGTCCACCAGCAGCTTCGCCCCCTCGCGCACGCCGGTGTCGATGTAGTGATGGATGCGCTCGAGCGCCGCCCGCGTCACCACCGGTCCCATCTCCACTCCGGGCTCCATGCCATTGCCGATCTTGAGCGCGCGAGTGCGCTCGATGAGCTTCGCAACGATGCGGTCCGCCGCATCCCCCACCAGCACCGCGACACTGATGGCCATGCAGCGCTCGCCGGCCGAGCCGTAGGCGGCCCCGATGAGGCCGTCCACCGCCTGATCCACATCGGCATCGGGCATCACGACCAGGTGATTCTTCGCCCCGCCGAGGGCCTGCACGCGCTTGCCGAGCTCCGCGCCGCGCTGATAGAGGTGACGGGCGATGGGCGTGGAGCCCACGAAGCTCACGGCCTTGACGTCGGGGTGCGCCAACAGGGCTTCCACCGCCTCTTTGTCGCCCTGCACGACGTTGAACACACCGTCCGGTAGGCCGGCATCGCGCAGCAGCTCCGCCATGAAGAGCGCTGCCGATGGATCGCGCTCGCTCGGCTTGAGAATGAAGGTGTTGCCCGTGGCGAGCGCCAACGGGAACATCCAACAGGGGACCATGCAGGGGAAATTGAACGGCGTGATGCCGGCGACCACCCCGAGCGGCTGGCGCATCGTCCAGTTGTCGATGCCCGTGGACACCTGGTCGGTGAACCCCCCCTTCAGCAGCTGCGGGACACCGCAGGCGAACTCCACCACCTCGATGCCCCGCATGACCTCGCCCTGGGCATCGGAGAACACTTTGCCGTGCTCCTCGGTGATGAGCCGGGCGAGCGCATCGCGTTGCTCGTTCAGCAGGGCGAGAAAGCGGTTCAGCACCCGGGCGCGGCGGATGGGCGGAGTGTCGGCCCAGGCCGGGAAAGCCGCGGCCGCGGCCGCAACGGCCTGGCTCACGGTTTGCGAATCGGCCATCACGACACGGCGCACGACACGGCCGGTGGCCGGATTGAACACATCGGCCCTGCGTCCGGCGGGCGCGGTGCCGCGACCGCCGATCCAGTGGCAGATGTCCGCCAGGCCGGTATGCGCCGGGCTCGGAGCAGTCTGGGGAAGGGAAGTCATGAGCTCATCCGGGGTACGGTGCGATGGGTACGAGTCTAGGTCCGCGCCCGCCGGTTGAGAATCCTCTGCTGCCGACTACACTGTTCAATATATTGAACGATGAGGCATGGCTATGGCCGCTCCGGAAACCGCCGCGATTCTGCCCGATCTGCACATGCTGACGGTGATCGCCGAGACACGCAGCCTCACCCAGACAGCACGCCGGCTGGGGGTGGCCAAGTCCTCGGTCAGCATGCGGCTGAAGGATTTCGAGCGCATGCTCGGCGTGCCGCTCGTTCGCCGCACCACCCGCTCCATCACCCTCACTGCCGCCGGCCAGCAGCTGGTGAACGAGACGAGCGGCTCCTTTGCGCACATCGAGCAGGGCATAGCCGGCGTGAGAGATCTGGCCGGCGCGCCGCGCGGCGTGGTGCGCATCACCTCACCCGTGGCCTTGGGACGCCAGCACATCGCGCCCGCCATCCCGGAGCTGCTCGAGCGCTATCCTGAGATCCGCCTGGAGCTCGAGCTCACCGACCGGTTCGTCAACCTCGTGCAGGAGGGATTTGACCTCGCCATCCGCCACGCGAGCCGCGTACCGGAGTCCCACATCGCCACGGCACTGTGCGATACGCGCTCGGTGCTATTGGCAAGCGCGCAATACCTGGCAAGACGGGGCACGCCCCGCCATCCCGCGGATCTGGTGCGGCACGACTGCCTGCTCTACCTGCGCGACGGCACGCCGAGCTGGTCATTCGAGCGCGGCTCTGGCCGGCGGCGCGTGGAGCGGGTGAACGTTCCCGTCCGCGGCCCGCTTAAGGCCAACAACAGCGAGGTGCTGCGCGAAGCCGTCGCGGGCAACCTCGGCATCGCCATGCTGCCGGACTTCACCGCCTGGAGCGGCACGACCCCGGTGAGCCTGGTGCAGGTGCTGCCGGAGTGGAAGCCCGTGGGGTTCTTCGGCGAGCGCTTGCAGGCCATCCGGCCGTGGGCGCCGCGCACCCCGCGCGCCGTGCAGTGCGTGATCGATCATTTGCGCACCGTTCTCGGCGGGGGATTCGAGCCTTCCCGGGCGCCGCGATGACGGGGAGCTGGGCGCACGCGAGCTGAAGCCGCACGCCCGAGCCTCTGCGGCCGCGTCCGACTCCGGGATCCCTTGCTGTTTGTCTGTAAGTGATATACAAAGTGCGCGGACACGGAGAACTCCATGCTGCGCATAGATCTGGCGGCACGCGTACCGGTGTATGAGCAGATCGCCAATGGTCTGCGCGCCGAGCTGGTTGCCGGCCGCTTCGACCCGGGCGACAGACTGCCGACCGTTCGCGCGCTCGCGATCGACCTGGGCGTTCACCACAACACCGTGGCGCAGGCCTACCGGCAACTCGCCGACGAGGGATGGCTCGAGCTGCGCAGGCATCGCGGTGCAACCGTCCGCGAACGCCAGCGCCCCTCGAGCCGCTCGGACCTCGCCGAGCCCTTTGCGCGGCCATTGAGGGAACTCCTTGCCAAAGCCCTGGCGGCGGGGTTGTCACGCAAGCTGTTGGTACGCGAGCTGATGGACAGCGTGCGCCGGCTCGAGGAAGGTGCGCTGTGACGGCGAGATCCGCGCTCTGGCTCCGTCACGAACTCAACCGCGAGGTGTCAAGGTGAGCCCATCCCTCTCAATACGCCTCATCCCGCTCGCATTGGGGATCCTGTCGGCAGTCATTCACTGGTTCGTGCCGCGATTGACGCGCCCGGATCTGTACTTTGCGGTCACCGTTGCGCCCGGATTCCGGGACGGCCCCGAGGGCCGGGCCGTTTTGCGCCTGTACCGCCTGAGACTGATCGGCGTATCCATCCTGGCGCTGACGCTGATGGGAGCGCTCGGCCTGACATCGGCGTTTGCCCTTGCGCCCTTGGCGCTCCTGGCGCAGATCGGCTCGAACTTCGGCGTCTTCTATGGCGCAAGGCGTCAGGTCCTGCCACACAGGCTCGCGCCGACCACGATCCGCGAAGCCGAGGTCGGGCCGCGCGATCGAAGGATTCCCGGCGGCTGGATGAGCGCTGCCGTACCGTTCGCCCTGCTTGCGGCCTCTGCTGCCTATCTGGGTATGCACTGGCAGCAAATCCCCGAGCGCCTGGTGCTGCACTGGGGTATCCACGGCCAGCCCGACCGCTGGGCAGCGCGCAGTCTCGGCACCGTCTTTCTCCCGATATTCATTGCCGCGGTGACCCTCCTCGCAATGACGCTCCTTCTCTATGGGATGGCCCACTGGTTGCGCCCGATTCATTCCAGCGGGCCCGAAGGCGCGCAAGAGGCTCGCTATCGCAGGATAGCGTCGATCATGATCCTGGCGTTGGAATACTGGGTTGCGGTGCTGTGCTCGTGGCTGTCCATTCGCCCCCTGCTTCCCGCCTCGCTCCAACGTCCGCCCGCTGCGATAGCCTTGGTTCCCGCGGTAATCGCGGTTGCGGTCACAGCGATCCTGATGTGGCTTGGCCAGGGGGGCAGCCGCATTCGATCGCTGCAGCGGCCTGAGCCGCAAGCATCCCAGCCGGTGGGCGACCGCACGGAAGACCGCTTCTGGAAGCTCGGAGTTTTTTACTTCAACCGTGACGATCCATCCATCATGGTCGAGAAGCGCTTTGGAATCGGATACACCATGAACTTTGCGCACCCCCTGGCCTGGATCATCTTGGGGCTCCTCGCGCTGGTTCCGCTTGCGGTAACGACCACCATCGCGATCAGACACATGATGCGATGATGAAAGTCCCGATCATCCGCTCACCATAGACACGGGCTGATGGCTGGCGAAAGTTCCGAGGGCTCTTCCGTCCTGTGGCGACATACCCGAAGGGTCAGGGACTCTGCGTCGACGCCCGCATGCGGGCTGCGGCGCCGGCCTTGCGCGCCCGAGCCGCGTAGCTGAACGTCCATAGCACCGTGAGCAACGTCGCCGAGCCGAGAACGATGGGGGAGACGACGAGAACCGTGGTGAGCGCGGTCACGGTATCTGATGGAGCGGTTTTCACGATCGGTGATGGACGGACGGGTGAGTGATCGTGCCGGCGATTCGGCACGACCTGGGTGAGAACGGCAGGTCAGCGCGCGGCCGCAGCGCGCCGTGAGGCGTGGG
>DAIDHH010000101.1 GCA_027452045.1 Gammaproteobacteria bacterium | reverse complement strand
TCGACCAATGCGCAGCGCTTCCGCCTCGAGCCGGCGCTCAACGAGCACTACGCGGTCCGTGACGTCTCCGCGGCCACGCTTCCCCGGGACTTCGAGCGCAACCCGCGGATTCACCGCTGCTTCGAGCTGCGCCTGCCCTAGGGCGGCTCATCAAAATCCCGCTCGCTCCGCCCATCGCCTGAGCCAAGGTGCGGTGCCGCACCCTCAGCGGCTCTTGCCCCGCTCGCGCGCGGATGCCGGCTCGCCCTCCGGCCGCCAGGGCCGACCTTGTCTTTCCTCTATGTACGCACGGATCAGGCGGCGCACGACCTGAGACGGCGTCGCGTCCTCCTCGGCGCACAGCCGCTCGAACACGGCTTTCTTTCGCGGGTCGATCAGGATGGTCAGTCGTGCGGTACGCGCTTCGAGGGGCACGGAGTGGAATCCACTTCACATTCAAGGTGTATCCAATGATAATACCATGCACCGGCTGCCGCACCCGTGATTACGATCTCCCCAACGCTCCTGACTGGCTGCGTCGCTCTGCTCTGCGGCTGGGTGGTCGTTGGCCTCGCGGGACTGCTGCGCCCTGGGAGCCTGCGGTTCGCCGGGCGAACCCTGTTCCCGCTCGGGGCGCTGCTCGGACTGGCACTGGCGCTGCTCGCGGGCGCGAGCCTGCTCGGGGGAGGCACGGAGCGGCTCATCCTGCCGGTGGGCCTGCCGGACCTTCCCATGCACCTCAGGCTCGATCCGCTCTCGAGCCTCTTCCTGGTGCTGCTCGGCGCCTCCTCCTTCGGCATCTCCGTGTTTGCCGGGGGCTACTTCCGCCAGGGCGAGGGCGCGCTTCCGGGCCTGCTGTGCCTGCAGTACCACCTGTTCCTCGCCAGCATGGGCGCGGTGCTGCTCGCGGATGACGCCTACGGGTTCCTCGTGGCCTGGGAAGTGATGGCGCTCTCGTCCTACTTTCTCGTCACCACCCAACATCGCATCCCGGAGATCCGCCGGGCCGGCTTTCTCTACCTGCTGATGGCGCACGTCGGGGCGATCTGCCTGCTGCTGTGCTTCGGGGTGCTGCAGGGCGGCAGCTGGCTCTTCACTTTCGATGCCATGCGCGCGGCGCACCTTTCCCCGGGTTGGGCGGCCGCGGCATTCCTCCTGGCGCTGATCGGCTTCGGGGCGAAGGCGGGTCTGGTGCCCGTTCACGTGTGGCTCCCCGAAGCCCACCCGGCGGCGCCCTCGCCGGTCTCCGCGCTGATGAGCGGCGTGATGCTCAAGACCGCCGTTTACGGCATGCTGCGAGTGGGGCTCGATCTGCTCGGGCGGCCGGCGTGGTGGTGGGGGCTCGCGCCGTTGATCCTGGGGCTGCTCAGCATCTTCTACGGCGTGCTCTTTGCGGCCGTGCAGACCGATATGAAGCGTCTGCTCGCCTATTCCTCCATCGAGAACATCGGCGTCGTGTTCACCGGCATCGGCTTGACCATCGTGTTCGAGGGATCGGGGCTCGAGACCGTGGCGGCGCTCGCGCTGCTCGCGACGCTCTATCACTGCCTCAACCACTCGTTCATGAAGAGCCTGCTGTTTCTCGGCACGGGCTCGGTGCTGCACGCGACCGGCGAACGCAACCTCGGGCGCCTCGGAGGACTGATCCATCGCATGCCCTGGGTGGCCTGGCTCACGCTCGTGGGGACACTGGCCATCGCCGGGCTGCCGCCGCTCAACGGCTTCGTGTCGGAATGGCTGCTGCTGCAGTCCTTCCTGTTCGCCGATCACCTGCCGCATGCGTTCGTCAATCTGCTGATCCCGATGGGCATGGCGCTCGTGGTCCTTGGCGCCGCGCTCGCCGGCTACGTCATGGTGAAGTTCTATGGCGTCATCTTCCTCGGCCAGCCGCGCGAGGCCTCGCTCGACCGGGCGCACGACTGCGGCTGGCTCGAGCGGATAGGTCTTCTCTGGCTCGCCCTCGGCTGCCTCGCGCTCGGGCTGTTTCCTCTGCAAGTGATCCGGGTGTTGGGCGCGGTCACCGGGCAGCTGATCGGGGCGACCGTGCCGCAGGCATCCTCCCACTGGTGGCTGCTCGCGCCCGTGCCCGGGCGGCCGGTCTCCTACGGACCGCTGGTGTTCCTCACGGCCACCCTCGCCGTGGTGTTCCTGACCGTTCTCGCCGTACGCCTGACCTACCATCAGCGCGTGCGACGGGCCCCCGCCTGGGACTGCGGTTTCGGCGGGCTCACGCCGCGCATGCAGGACACGGCCGAGGGCTTCGGCCAGCCCATCCGGCATCTCTTCCAGTCGTTTTTCGAAATCGAACGCGAGCTCCCCGCCCCGGCCGACCGGGCCCCTCGATACCGGATCGCCATCCGTGAGCGAATCTGGCGGCTCGCCTATGAGCCGCTCTCGAATGCCGTCGAGCGCCTGGCCAACGTCGCGGCCCGCGTGCAGCAGGGGCGGATCTCGGTGTACCTCTTTTACGGCTTCGCCACCCTGATCGTGCTGCTCGCAGTGGCGCTCATGTCATGAGAACCCTCGACTGGATCACCCAGGTGCTGGAAGTGGTGGTGGCGCTCGCGGCGGCACCCGCATTTCTTGGCTGGTTGAACCAGTGCCGCGCCTGGCTGCAGAACCGCAGTGCGCCGAGCCTGTGGCTGCCCTACCGGAATCTGCACAAGCTCTTTCACAAGGACGCGGTGCTCGCCGATAACGCCTCGCCGCTCTTTCGGATCGCCCCATACATCGTCTTCGGCGCGATGGTGCTGGCTGCGGGCATCATCCCTTCCATGGGTACGCGGCTGCCGCTGGTCGTGTCGGCCGACGCCATCGCGCTCGTCGGACTGTTCGCCGCGGCGCGCGTCTTCATGTCGTTGGCGGCCATGGATGTCGGGACCGCATTTGGCACCCTCGGCGCGCGCCGCGAGATGATGGTCGGGTTCCTCGCCGAGCCGGCGCTGCTCATGGTGATCTTCGTCGCCTCGTTGATCTCCTCGAGCACCGCGCTGCCGGCCATCACCGAGAACCTGGCCTCGGGGCGCATCGGCCTCTCCCCGGGGCTCGCCTTCAGCGCTGTGGCCTTCATCCTCGTGCTGCTCGCGGAAAACGCGCGCATTCCCGTCGACAATCCCGCCACGCACCTCGAGCTCACCATGATCCACGAGGCCATGGTGCTCGAGTACTCGGCGCGCCATCTGGCGCTGATGGAGTGGGCGGCGCAGCTGAAGCTCTTCAACTACGTCTGCATCGGCTTCGCCCTGTTCCTGCCCTGGGGCGTGGCGCGTGCGCACATCGGACCGGTGGGCCTGCTGGTGGCGGTTCCCGCCCTCGCGGTGAAGCTGGCCCTGGCCGGCGCGGGTCTCGCGCTGATCGAAACGGTCTCCGCCAAGATGCGGGTCATGCGCATTCCGGAGTTCCTCGCCACCGCGTTCCTGTTCGCGGTGCTCGGGCTTCTCGTGCACGTGCTGCTCGGAGCGTGAGCCCCATGACGCACCTTCCCCTGGATCAGCAAATGCTCGACAGCTGTGCGGCGCTGCTGTTGCTGCTGTCCTTCGCGATGCTCTCGCAGCGCCGTATCGTCACGCTCGTCAACCTGTATGCCTTGCAGGGCGCGGTGCTCGCCGCGGCGACCCTGCTTCTCGCCTGGCGAACCGGTGAGGGGCATCTGTACCTCTCGGCCGCGCTCACCCTCGCTCTCAAGGTGGCGTTCCTCCCATGGCTGCTGCACAGGCTGATCCGCAGACTCGAGGTTTACTGGGACACCGAGCCCTTGCTCAACGTCTCGGGAACCATGCTCGCGGGCCTGCTGATCGTGGTGTTTGCCTTCGCGCTGGCGCAGCCCATCACGCTGCTCTCGAGCACCGCCACCCGCAGCGCGGTCGGGATCGCCGTGAGCGTGGTGCTGCTCGCCTTCCTCATGATGATCACCCGGCGCAAGGCCATGTCGCAGGTGGTGGGGTTCCTCTCGATGGAGAACGGCGTGTTCTTCGGTGCGATGAGCGCGAGCTACGGCATGCCGATGGTCGTCGAGCTCGGGGTCGCGCTCGATGTGCTGGTCGCGGTGCTGGTGCTCGGGGTGTTTTTCTTTCAGATCCGCGAGCGCTTCGAGAGCCTCGACCTGCATCACCTCGAGTCATTGAAGGAGCACGAATAACATGGAGCTGCTGCTGCTTCTGGCGCTGCCGATCGCCGGTGCCGCCCTGCTCGGGGTCATCGGGGCCGGGCGCCGGGCGCCGGAGATCAATGCGGTATTCAGCCTGGGGACCTTTCTCGCCTCCTGCGCGCTCACCGCGCGGGTGATCCGTCACGGCGATCTGCTGCTCGCGGGCGAGCAGTTCTTCATCGATCCCTTCAACGTCTTCCTCGTGACCCTGACGGCATTCGTGGGCCTGACCACGGCGCTGTTCTCCCGCCCCTACATGCGCGTGGAGCTCGATCACGGCCGGCTCACCCCGGGGCGGCTGCGGCTCTACCACAGCATGTATCAACTGTTCATGTTCACGATGCTGCTGGCGCTCACCACCAACAACATGGGGCTGATGTGGGTGGCGATGGAGGGTGCGACGCTCTCGACGGTGCTGCTGGTCACCCTGTACCGCACGCCGGCCAGTCTCGAGGCGGGCTGGAAATACTTCATTCTCTGCGGCGTTGGTATCGCCCAGGCGCTCTTCGGCACCATTCTGCTCTATGTGGCCGCCGGGAAAGTGCTGGGCGCGCAGGGCGTGACCGCGCTGCTCTGGACGCACCTGGATGCAGTCAAAGGGCAGCTCGAGCCGACGGTGCTGGCACTCGCCTTCGTATTCCTGCTGATCGGATACGGCACCAAGGTGGGCCTCGTCCCGCTGCACAGCTGGCTGCCGGATGCGCATGCCGAGGGCCCGACGCCGATCTCGGCGGTGCTCTCGGGACTGCTGCTCAATGTGGCGCTCTATGCGGTGGTGCGCAGCAAGGTGCTGGTCGAGGGATCGCTGCACTCGCAGCTTCCCTCGATGATGCTCATGGGCTTCGGCCTGCTCTCGGTGGTGCTGGCTTCGCTCCTTCTCTGGCGGCAGCGCGATATCAAGCGGCTGTTCGCCTACTCCTCCATCGAGCACATGGGCATCGCGACGTTCGCCTTCGGCATGGGAGGGGCGATCGCCAACTTCGCGGCGCTGCTGCACATGACGGTGCACTCGCTCACCAAGTCCTCGATCTTCTTCACCGCCGGACACGCCGCGCAGAAGTCCGGCACGCAGCTGATGGACCGCATCCGCGGCCTGATCACGCTGTCCCCCACGGTGGGCTGGGGACTGATGCTCGGCTCGCTCGCCATCCTCGGAGTGCCGCCCTTCGGGGTATTCACCAGCGAGTTTCTCATCCTGACGACGGCGATGCGCACGCAGCCCTGGGCGGCGCCCATTCTGCTCGCGGCGCTCGCGGTCGCCTTCGCGGGCATCTTCTCCAAGGTGCAGCCGATGGTGTTCGGAGAGACCAACGCCCGGCGGCTGCCGCATGCGCCGGCGCTGCTGCCGGTGTTCACTCATCTCGCCATCGTGCTGTTGCTCGGGCTGTACATCCCGCCGTATCTCGCCGACTGGTATCGGGCGGCCGCTCACCTCATCGGGGGGCCCTAGCGATGAAGCCGGTGAGGTGGCGCTGGAGGAGTTCTCGATGCCGATGAGGCGCTGGTGGGACCGTGCGCATCCCGTGGTTGGGGCCCCGGGCGCCCGGGGCCTTGGGGTCGGCCGCGAGGAATGGGTGCAAGTCGCGCGGGATGCGGCCGCATCGGGTGGCGCGCTCCTCTCGCTGTGGACCACCCAGGAAGGCGAGGGAACTCGGGATCGCCTCACAGACTCTCCCGCCGAAGCGGCCGTGTACTGCGCGTATCTCACCGACAGGGGCGTATTGATCGTCGAGCTCGCCCTGCCGTCTGCGGCAGAGCCAGCGATGTATCCGGGGCTCGAGGCGCTCTTCCCCGCGGCCTCGCGCCTGCAGCGGGCCGCGTTCGATCTCTCGGGCGTGCGCTCGAGCGACCCGGACGCGAGGCCCTGGCTCAATCACGAGCGGCCCTACGACTTCATCCGCGTGGACGGGGAGGGCGTGCACGAGATCGCCGTGGGACCGGTGCATGCTGGGACCATCGAGCCAGGGCATTTCCGCTTCTCGGTCGTGGGCGAGAAGGTGCTTAGACTCGAGGCACACCTCGGCTACGTGCACAAGGGGCTCGAGCGGCGCTTCTGCGGGCTGCCGATCCTCGAAGGCCATCGCCTGGCGGCGCGCGTGTCGGGCGATTCGGCCGTGGCGTTCTCCTGGGCCTACTGCCAGGCGCTCGAGGGCATGAGCGGCTGCACGGTCCCGCAGCGCGCGCTCTGGCTGCGCGCCGCCTGTCTCGAGCTCGAGCGCCTGGCCAACCATCTCGGGGATCTCGGGGCGCTCGGCAACGACGCCGGGTTCGCGTTCGGACTCGCGCAATTCTCCCGTCTCAAGGAAGACCTGCTGCGGGCTATGTCGGCGGCGTTCGGCCGCCGCTACCTGTTTGACATCGTCGTGCCGGGCGGCATGGCCGTCGATCTACCGCAGGAAGCGGCAGAGGCGCTCGCCGACACCGTGCGCGCAGTCTGCGCCGAGGCCAGCGAATTGCGCGGTATCTACGACGAGCACGAAGGCGTTCGTGATCGCTTCACGGGAGCCGGCTGCCTCGATGCGTCGCTCGCGGCCAGACTTGGCGTGCTCGGACTGGTGGGCCGCGCGAGCGGACTCGGGCGGGACCTGCGCGCGGATGTTCCCTGTCCCCCGTATACCGGGCTGCAGGTGGCCAAGGCCGTGCAGCAGGGGGGCGATGTCGCGGCGAGGGTGGCGGTGCGTTTCGATGAGGCGCGCGAGTCGGGGCGGCTGCTGTTGCAATTGCTGTCCGCGCTGCCGCAGGCAGAGCGGGCGGTGGCCGTCGAGCCGCCGGCGGACGGCGCATTCGGCGTGGGTCTCATCGAGGGCTGGCGCGGGCCGGTGCTCGTTGCGCTGCAGGCGGGGCCGCAAGGCTCGATCCGCCGCTGCCATCCTCACGATCCGTCCTGGCAGAATTGGCCGGCGCTCGAATACGCCATCATGGGCAACATCGTGCCGGATTTCCCGCTCATCAACAAGTCATTCAACCTGGCCTACAGCGGCGTGGATCTCTGACCATGCTGAAGACGCTGCGCAAGATCGCATCGATCGGAGTGGTGTCCGAGGCTGCGCCCGGGCCCGATGAGTCGCTGCGCATCCGCCGCTTGCTCGATGAGCGAATCAGCTCGGTGCTCGGGCGCGCGCTGTGCATCCGCCACGTGGATGCGGGCTCCTGCAACGGCTGCGAGCTCGAGATCCAGGCACTCGGGAATCCTTACTACAACCTGGAAGGCTGCAACATCCGCCTGGTCGCCAGTCCGAGGCATGCGGACCTGCTGCTCGTCACGGGGCCGGTGGTGCGCAACATGGAGGCGGCGTTGAAGCGAGTCTACGCGGCCACGCCGGATCCCAAACTGGTGGTGGCCGTGGGGGATTGCGGTTGCACCGGCGGTATCCTCGGGGAATGTCCCGCTTCCCTCGGGCGGGTCTCGAACCTCATTCCGGTGGATGTGGCGGTGCCGGGCTGTCCGCCGAACCCGGTGAGAATTCTGCAGGGAATCCTGACCGCCATATCCGCGCCAGGATGATGTGCCGCAATCGCCCCTCTCGCGCCATCACCTCGAGGTGCGAGAATGCAAGGCGTGCCAGACGATCGGTAAGGTAGCGACTACAAAGATCAGGAACGCGATCTGCGCCCAGACCATCCAGTTGAGCGCGAGATGAAAGTGCGAGCAGAACCATAGGTTGTGCCCCACGTCGGTCGAGATGATCGCGACGGTCGCTATGACACCCGCTCGCGGGCGCACAAACAGCAGAATGGCGGCCAAGGGATCGAGAAGGGTCAGTGACGTCCAATACGCGCGCGTGACCTGCGGGATGCCGCCGCCGTAGTTCCAGAAGAGTCCGTGTTGCCATAGCGTTGCGGCATGCGTGGACATGCCGCCGAGCAGGCAGATCGCGTAGATCACGCGAAGAATGATCGCCGGTCTGTCTTGGCTGTTGGCATGGGAGAGCGCTGCGCGCTTCAAGGGGGCATCCGTTGCTCAATGGGAACGGCGGCTTCCGAAGGCAATTTTCCCCTCAGGCTGGCCCTGCGTAGAGATCCTGGAGGGTGTGAACCCGAACGGCCGTCGGCGGTGTCCTGGCGGGTGCTTTCAAAGCGCGCAGGAACAGTCGTCTGCCAATCGTCGCATTGTTCGGGTTGTGGTAATGGCGGACCTTGCTTTCCAACTCATCAGCGACGGCGGAGAGCGATGCCGGTCCCCATTTGCACTCGCCGAGGTCTATCCAGCCATCCGAACGCAGTCCGACAACGTCGATCTGGACATTCTTGTTCCAATATGAGCCCACCTTGAAGTCCGTGTTCACGCCTTCCGCTTCATAGAGGCCGGGAAGCGCCTCGCGGCACAGGTCCTCGAAGCATCTGCCGAAGTAGGCGTCGAGTTTCGGTTCGACCAGTTGTGCGAGCGCCCGCTCCGGTCCCGCCTGGGCGATGCGACTGGTATGTGGATAAATGAAGTGAAACCAGAAACGCAGCAGCGGGTCGACCAGGCGGTACCGTACGTCTCGCACCTTCGGTTTGTCGGCCGTCACGGGAAAGTGCTTGTCAACGTAGCCGAGCGCGGCAAGCTGGTCGAGATAATAGGACACGGCATGGTCGCCGACGCCGCTGCGTCGCGCGACCTCGCGCCGCGGCAACGTGCTCCCGGCTAGAGCCATGAGGATCATGTAGTAGTTCTCGACCTCACGCAGCTCCTCGCGCAGCAGGAAATCCGGCTCACGATAAAGCGGTGCGACCTCGCTCAAGAGCGATTGCCCGATGTTTTGCGATATCGAGCGGTGCGGGTCGAAGAAATGCAGGTACAGGGGAACGCCGCCGCAGATGAAGTAGGTCATCGCCTTTTGCGCCGGTGAGAGGTCGGGATGAAATGCGGCGGCCTCGCGAAAGCCGAACGGCCTGAGCAGAATCTGTCCGGTGCGACGTCCGTAGAGCGGGCTCTTCTCGCCGAGGATTTCGCGCTCCATGAATCCGATATAGGAGCCGCACAGGATCAGGAACATCCGGCCGCTCTTGCGCCAGGACCGGTCCCAGAGCTCCTGCAGCACCGAGGCAAGTTCGGGACTCTTTTCCGCGAGCCACGGGAACTCGTCCAAGACCAGGATGAGCTTTTCGGCCTTGCGCCACCGGCTCACCACGCTTTCGAAGATCTTCTTCCACCCGTCGATCGGAGCGCTCGCCAGCAGCGGCTCATCGAGCAGGATCGAGGCGAGCTCGAGAAATTCGCGCTGCAGCTGTTCGGCGGGAGCCCCTTTCTTGCCGACGAGATACAGCGTGGGATGATGCCGCGAGAAATGGAGGATGAGCTCACTTTTGCCCACTCTGCGCCGGCCGTAGATCGGCCAGAATGCGCTGCGTGGGTCGGCGTAAGCCGAGCGCAGGGCGGCCAGTTCCTTGTGGCGGCCGATAAATGCGTTGCCTGCGGCACCATGATCCATGGCGACAGGATAGCGAACTGGCCAAAATAGTGAAAGTCTGGACTATGTGAGGCTAAACTATGTGAGTCTAAACTATGTGAGGCGAAACCAAGCTAGGGTAGGCCATCGAAAAGATCTTGCGAAGTTCATCCGCGTAAGGAAGGCCAGTCACGTCACAGCGGGTCTTTGCGCGACCTCTCGGCATGGACGCTTTACAGGCTGCGGCGCTTCCGGTAGCTTCGGCGCACCATGTTCCCGAAAAAGCGCACGATTACCCTCAAGAAGCCCGGCGGCGGGGCTCTGGGGGACTGCGCGCGCTGAGAAGCGCCCGGGAAGTCCGAAGACCCAGAGGCCCCGCCGGCACCGCCGTCGGGGCCTTTGTTTTTTCCCCAGCCTGAACATCGGAGCTCGAACATGTCATCTGGTCGTTCCGCCGGCGCCTCGCCGGTCGTCGCGGTCGTCGGCGCCACCGGGGCCGTCGGCGTCGAATTGATCCGCTGTCTCGAGGAGCGGCGCTTCCCGCTCTCGAAGCTGCGCCTGCTCGCATCGGCGCGCTCGGCGGGCAAGACGCTGCCGTTTCGCGGCCAGGAGGTCCCCGTTGAGGAGCTGAAGGAGGACAGCTTCCGCGGGGTGGACATTGCGCTGTTCTCCGCAGGGGGCAGCATCTCCAAGCGCTATGCGCCCCTTGCGGTCGAGCAGGGGGCGGTGGTGGTGGACAATTCCTCGGCCTTCCGGCGCGACCCGGGCGTACCGCTCGTGGTGCCGGAGATCAATCCGCAGACCATCAAGAGCCACAAGGGCATCATCGCCAACCCGAATTGCTCGACCATCATCTCCATCACGCCGCTGTGGCCGGTGCACCGCAGAAATCCCATCCGGCGCATGATCGTGGCCACCTACCAGGCGGCCTCGGGGGCCGGGGCGGCCGCCATGGAGGAGCTGCGCGAGTCGACCCGAGCCTATCTCGAGGGGCGGCCCTTCGAGCCCACCGTGCTCCCGCACCCCTACGCCTTCAACCTCTTCAGCCACAACTCGAAGATCGATCCCGAGACCGGCTACAACGAGGAGGAGATGAAGGTGGTGCACGAGACGCACAAGATCTTCGGCGCCAGCGACATCCGCATCGCCGCCACCTGCGTGCGGGTGCCGGTGCTGCGGGCGCACTCCATCGCCATCAATTTCGAGTGCGAGCGCCCGATCACCCCGGCGGAGGTGCGTGACATCGTGGCAGCCGCGCCGGGCGTCAGGGTGGTCGATGACACCGAGCGCAACTATTTCCCCATGCCGAAGGACGCCTCGGGCGGAGATCCGATTCTCGTCGGACGTATCCGGCGCGACATCTCCGACCCGAGCGGCCGCTCGATCGCGATGTTCGTGGCGGGGGATCAGCTGCTCAAAGGCGCGGCGCTCAATGCCGTGCAGATCGCCGAGCTGCTCTGAGGTGAACCCTGAGGGAGCGCTCCGGCTTCGAGGGCCGGAGCGCTCGCTCGAGCACCCGGACCGGCGAGGGGCCCCGCCTCACTCGATCGCAGCGCTCGCCGCGGCGAGGTCCGAGGCCTTCGACTGCAGGTCGTTCTTGCGAAAATAGGACAAGAGCGCACAGAGCAGTGCGACGCCGGCCAGCGTGACCATGACCGCGTGGAATCCTTCCATGAAGGCCGCCTTGCTCGAAAACACCAGCGCCTCCCGGTTCAGTCGCAGCGACCCGCGGTCGGCGAGCGTGAAGTGGGCGCTGCCGAAATCGAGGAACAGCATGCCCGAGATGTCGACTCCGAGGATGACCCCGAGCGAGCGCATCATGTTGAGAAAACCCCCGGTCATGCCGAGCTTGTCGCGCGGGGTGGCGGCCATGGTGGCGCGATTGTTGGCGGGAGTGAACAGCCCGAGACCTGCCCCGAGGACGCACATGTCGAGGAGGAGCTCGGCCGGGTGGGACGTGCGCGGTGAAAAAATGAGCAGCAGGGAACCGAGCGCAAGCAGCAGCGAGCCGCTCACCAGGAATTTGCGGGACCCGAAGCGGTCGGCCGCATGGCCGGCGAAGGGAGCGAGCACGGCCATCGAGAGCGGGACCGCGGTCAGCATGATGCCGGTGCGCGCGGCGCTGTATTGCAGCACCTTCTCGAAGTAAAAGGGCAGCAGGAACAGAATGCTGAACAGCGTGTAGTAGGCGAGCAGCGCCGTGACGTTGCCCGCCGCTATCGTATAGCGGCGAAACAGCGTCGGCTCGATGGTCGGATGTTTGACCAGCCGTTCCGTAACGGCAAAGGCCGCAAGACACAGGAGCCCTATCAAGAGGTGCGACACGATCAAGGGGGACGCCCAGCCGACCGAGCCCGCCTGATTCACCGCGAGAACGAGGGCCATCAGCCCGACCGTGAGCAGCGTGATGCCGAGATAATCGATCTTCACGCTGTGGCGCCGATGATGCCGGGGCAGGATGTAGTGCGCCGCGATCATGCCGGCGATTCCGATCGGAATGTTGACGAAGAAGATGAACCGCCAGCCGGCGAATGTGATGAGCATGGCGCCGACGAACGGGCCGAGAGCCATGGCCGTGCCCTGGACCGCGGCCTGGGCGCCGAGCGCGCGGCCGAGCGAGCGGCGACGGAATACCTGCGTGATGAGCGCCACGGAGTTCGCCTGCAGTAGCGCGGCACCCACCGCTTGAAGTGCCCGCGCCAGGACGAGGGTGATGACGCCCGGCGCGAGGCCGCACAGCGCCGAGCCGACGATGAAAATCCCGAAGCCGAGGTTGTAGAGACGGCTGCGGCCGAAGATGTCCGCGAGCCGTCCGACGATCGGCAAGGCGAGCGCCAGGACGAGCATGTAGGCCATGGAGACCCATTCGACGAGCGCGAGGCTCGAGCCGAACTGGTCCTTGATCGTCGGCAGGGCGATGTTGACGATGGTGATGTCGAGCGCCGACATGGTCGCCCCGAGGAGCACGACGCCGAGCATGGCCCACTGCCACTGGTCGCGCGCAATGAGGCCAAGCCGTCCGGTGTGTCTGCGCAGGAAGAGCGAGCTCAGGCGCCGTCCCAGGCTCCCCTCGTTTGCTGCGCGCCGGTTTCGGTAGCCGGCTTGAACCGGTGCCGGGCCGGACTCGGCGAGCTGGCCCGCCGCGCGGGCCGGATCCGCAGCGTCTTCGATCGGGGTCGTGTCGGAGGTGGATTGCGTGGCAACGCCGCGTTTGACAGCGCTTCCGGAGCTCATCGAGCGATGCCCGGGCGGTTGCGCGGCCGCCCCTGCCCATTGGCATCGCAGCCGTCCCTGCCGCGCTCGCAACGGTGTGCGCGAGGAGCGGTGAAGATGGAGTGCCTCCCGGCAGCTCCGGCGGATGCGGCTTCGGGTATGCCGCCTTGCGCGGGTCTCACGTGGGCGCGGATCATGTGCAATTGGACCTGCTCACGGCCAATTAGTGCACGGAAATTCCCAATAATCCATGCCTGATCTCTCAGTATGCGCCTCGCCGCGCCAAATACGGCAATTCGCTGCGACACGCCGGCCTGCGCCCCCGGCATCACTCCTGACACGTTTCGTTCATGTGCCGTTCAGGATGGGGCGTGCACCTACGGGCGGCAGCCGCGTCTTGCGGTCGCCGCAGGGGGGCGACCCCTACAACAGGTCCCTCAACCGGTAGTACAGCATCGCCAGCACGAGCAGTGGGCGTCGCGCGAGCGCGCCGCCCGGGAAGTCGCTGTGCGGGATTCGAGTGAATATGTCGAACCGCTCGGCCTCCCCCGCGACCGCCTCGGCGACCAGCTTGCCCGCGATCCCGGTGAGCGCGATGCCGTGCCCGGAGAAGCCCTGCAGGAAGTACACGTTGGGCATCAGCCGGCCGAAGTGCGGCGCGCGGTTCAAGGTGATGTCGACGTAGCCGCCCCAGGTATACTCGATGCCGACGTCCGCAAGCTGCGGAAAGACCCTAAGCATCCGCGCGCGCGTGGCCCGGCGGGCGTCGAAATTGCCGAGTCCCGAGTAGCTCACCCGGCCGCCGAAGAGCAGCCGGTGGTCGTCCGACAGGCGGAAGTAATCGAGCACCCAGTTCATGTCGCTCACCGCCGCATTGTTGGCGATCAGGGAGCGCGCCCGGCGCTCCCCGAGCGGCTCGGTGGCCACGATGTGGGTGCCGACCGCCATGATCTTCGATGAGAGCGCCGGGGCGGTGCTGCCGAGGTAGACGTTGCCGCAGAGGATCAGGTGCTGCGCGCGCACCTCTCCGCGCTCCGTGCGCACGTGCGCGGCGGTGAAACCCGTTGCCCGCGTTTCCTCGTGGATGCGCACGCCGCGGCTCTCGGCCGCAGCGGCAAGCCCGAGGGTGTAATTGAGCGGGTGGAGATGGCCGCTGTTGGCGTCGTACAGGGCACCGATGTAGCGTTTCGTGCCGAGAGTCGCGCACACCTCCTCGCGCGGCACGTGGCGGACACTGTGATAGCCGAGCCGGCCCGTCAGCTCCTCGATCTCCTCGTGCAGCTCCCGCTCGTGCCGCGGCTTGATGGCGGTGAGCATGTATCCATCGACCCAGTCACAGTCGATGCGGTAGCGCTCGATCAGCCGGCGGGTGAGGGATAGGGCTTCCGTCGAGACATCCCAGATGGCCCGGGAGGCCGGTCCGCCCACCAGGCGCTCGAGCCGGGGCTGCCCGCAGGCGACACCGTGGATCACCTGGCCACCGCTGCGGCCCGAGGCGCCCCAGCCGATGCGATGCTGCTCGAGCAGCACGACGGAATAGCCCCGCTCGGCCAGGTGCAGCGCCGCCGAGCAGCCGGCGATGCCCCCGCCGATGACGCAGACATCGCAGCTCACCGGGCCGGTGAGGGGATCCCTGCGGGGCGCGGGATGGGCCGAGGCGGCATAGTATGAAACAGCGTGGGCGGCGGGCATGGTGCTCTCTATAATAGCCCGCACATCCATGACATCGGCGCGACCCCTCATTGGCCTACCCGCGGACCGCCGCATGATCGGCGCGCACCCGTTTCACGTCGTGGGGGAGAAG
>DAIDHH010000100.1 GCA_027452045.1 Gammaproteobacteria bacterium | reverse complement strand
TGAGTTCGGGTCCGGTCTCGATCACGCTGCGTCGTCCGGACGACATGCACCTGCACGTGCGTGACGGGGAGCACCTGCGCGCGGTGCTGCCGTTCACCGCGGCGCGCTTCGCGCGCGCGCTCATCATGCCGAACCTCAAGCCTGCGGTGACCACGGCGCAGCAGGCGCTGTCCTACCGCCACCGCATCCTCGAGGCTCTGCCGGCAGGCACGCGCTTTGAGCCGCTGATGACGCTCTATCTGACGGATCGGACCGATCCGGATGAGGTCGATCGGGCGAGGGCGAGCGGCTGCATCGTCGGCTTCAAGTTGTATCCCGCGGGGGCCACCACGCACTCCGACGCCGGAGTCACTGACATCCGGCGCATCGATGCGGTGCTCGCACGCATGCAGGACACCGGCCTCGTCCTCGAGGTGCACGGAGAGGTCACCGACCCGGGCGTCGATATCTTCGATCGCGAGTCGCGTTTCATCGACGCGGTGCTCGCGCCGCTCGCCGAGCGGTTCCCTCGCCTGCGCATCGTCTTCGAGCACATCACCACGCGCGCCGCGGTGCGCTTCGTGCTCTCGGCCCGCGAGGGCATCGCCGCAACCGTGACTCCACAGCACCTGCTGATGAACCTCAATGCGCTCTTCACCGGCGGCCTGCGCCCGCACCATTACTGCCTGCCGGTGCTGAAGTCCGAGGGCGACCGCGAGGCGCTCCTTGGCGCCATCGCAAGCGGCGATCCGCGCTTCTTCCTCGGCACCGACAGCGCCCCGCATGCACGCGCGGCCAAGGAAACCTCCTGTGGGTGCGCCGGGATCTTCTCGGCCCATGCGGGGCTCGAGCTTTACGCCGAGGCGTTCGAGGCCGCCGGCGCGCTCGATAGGCTCGAGGCATTCGCATCCGCATACGGGGCGGATTTCTACGGTCTGCCGCGCAACGAGGGGCGGATCCGCCTGGTCAGGACGGATTGGGACGTCCCACCCTCCTATCCCTTCGGCCCCGATGTGCTCGTTCCGCTGCGTGCGGGCGAGCGCATCGCGTGGCGAATCGAGGAGCAGACATGAGCGGACCCAACCCGGCGAGGCAGACCCAGGCGCCCCGCGACTCGATGGCGAGCCGCTTCCGGGGCTATCTGCCGGTCGTCGTCGATGTGGAAACCGGCGGCTTCAACGCCGAGACCGATGCGCTGCTCGAGATCGCCGCGGTCATGATCGACATGGATGCTGACGGGGTGCTCAAACGCGGCGCCACCCACAACTACCACGTCAAGCCGTTCGAGGGCGCGAAGATCGAGCCGGCGGCGCTGCAGGTCAACGGCATCGATCCGTTTCATCCGCTGCGCCCGGCGCTGCCCGAGCACGATGCCCTGCAGCGCATCTTCCGCGAAGTCCGCCATGCCATGAAGGCGTACGAATGCCGTCGCGCCATCCTCGTCGGCCACAACGCCGCATTCGACCTGGGCTTCCTCAACGCGACGGTCAAGCGCGCGGACCTCAAGCGCAATCCCTTCCACCCCTTCTCCTGCTTCGACACCGCCACGCTAGGCGGCGCCGCCCTGGGTCAGACGGTGCTCGCCAAGGCGGTGATGGTGGCGGGACTGCAATGGGACAAGGCGAGCGCGCACTCCGCCTACTACGACGCGGAGCGCACCGCGGACCTGTTCTGCCTGGTGTGCAACCGCCTGCGCGAGAGCTTCCTCTTGGCCCAGACGCGCGCGCACGAGCTCGGCTGGCTCATTCAGCCTGCCGAGACAGAGGGCGGCGAGCCCTGAAGGCGCGCCGGCCCTCGAATCACACCGCCCCGGCGCCCTCGAGGAGCGACTTCAGCTCCCCGCTCTCGTACATCTCGAGGGTGATGTCGCAGCCGCCAACGAGTTCCCCCTTCACGTACAGCTGCGGGTAGGTCGGCCAGTTGGAGTAGCGCTTGAGCCCCTCGCGCAGCTCCGGGTCCTCGAAGATGTTGACGGACTTGAACTGCGCGCCGATCGCGCGCAGCGCCGCCACCGTCTGGGCGGAAAAGCCGCATTGCGGAAAATCCGGCGTGCCCTTCATGAACAGCACCACCGGACTCGAGCCGATCTCGGCCTTGATTCTCTCGACCACGTCCATCGCTTCACCTCTTCAGGGACTCTCTGCGCCGCCCGAGGGCGGCGACCAATTGCCATTGCTCTGTGGCGCTCATGGCGCCCCAGCGGGCGATCTCCGCCAGCGTACGCAGACAGCCCGCACAGTACCCCCGCTCATCCAACGAGCAGACGTTGATGCAGGGCGAGGGAGGACGGGATGCCGGCGCGGAAATCTCTGCCATCCACCGGCATTATGGGGCCAATGCGGCCAAGTTCAAACCGCCCCATGATAGCCTCTCCCGAATGAGCGAGAGAGATCCCCCGGGCGCCGCAGCGCCCCCACCCGAGCTCGCGGAGCAGGTTGCCTGCGCATTGCGTGAGGACATCGGCACGGGCGATGTCACGGCGCAGCTCGTGCCCGAGCGGCAAAGGGTCCACGGCCGGGTCGTGAGCCGCGAGGCGGCGGTGCTGTGCGGCCGCCCCTGGGTCGAGGAATGCTTCCGTCAGCTCGATCCCACGATCCGCCTCGCCTGGCGCGCCGGCGACGGTGAGCCCCTCGCGGCCGGACAGGTGGTGTTCGAGATCGAAGGTCCGGCACGGCCCATCCTCACCGGGGAGCGCACCGCGCTCAATTTCCTGCAGTTGCTCTCGGCCACGGCCACGCAGGCGCGCCGCTTCGCCGAGGCCATCGCGGGCACCGGCTGCGCCATCCTCGATACCCGCAAGACCCTGCCGGGCCTGAGGAAGGCCCAGAAGTACGCCGTGCGCTGCGCGGGCGCGCGCAACCATCGGCTCGGCCTCTATGACATGGTGCTCATCAAGGAGAACCACATCGCCGCGGCCGGTTCGATCGGGGCGGCGGTGTCGGCCGCCCGTGCCCAAGCCAGCGCGGTCCGGGTGGAGGTGGAAGTCGAGTCCCTCGCCGAGCTCGAAGAGGCCCTCGCCGCCGCTCCCGACATCGTGATGCTCGATGAGTTCACTCTCGAGGACATGGCGCGCGCCGTCGCGATCAACCGGGCGCGCGGGCGGCCGGTGCTGCTCGAGGCCTCAGGCAGCGTCAGCCTGGAGAACGTGCGCGCAATCGCCGAGACGGGCGTGGATTTCGTCTCGGTCGGCGCAATCACCAAGCACGTACGCGCGGTGGATTTGTCGATGCGGCTCGAGTTCCAGGACCCGGGCTAGGCCCGGACCGTCCGCCATTGCAGCCGGCGCGCCTGCCTCACGCCGCGGCGAGCTTGCTCTCGAGGTGGCGCGCGAGCTCGGCGATGGTCGGGAAATCGAAGAGCTCGGTCAGGTCGAGCTTGCCGGGATACTCCCGATCGATCTGCTCGTGGATCTCGATGAGCTTCAGCGAGCTCGCCCCGAGCTCGAACAGGTTGTCGTTGACATCGATCCGCTTGCCGCCGAGGGCGGTGTCGCAGATCGTCTTCAGCCTCTCCTCGATCGCGCTCAAGGAGGCCGATTCGGGGCCGCGGACGGTCTCGCGCAGCGCGGCGAGCTCGGTGAGCTCGGCATCGAACTCCCCGTCGAGGAGATTCTGCTCGAGCAGGTGGCGTTGAATCTTGCCGCTCGTGGTCTTGGGGATGCGTTTGACCGGCACCACCTCGGCCACCTCGAGCCCGCACTGTTCGTTGATCAGGCGGGCCACCGCCGTCGCAATCGGCAGGAAATCCTCCATGGAGCCCCGATGCAGCACGAACAGCACCAGTTCCTCGACCTCAGAGGGTGGACGGCGCACGCCGGCGGCCACCACCTTGCCGAGCTCGAGTCCTTCGATGCGCTGTGCGATGCCCTCGAGATCGTGCGGGTAGTAGTTCTGGCCGTTGACGAAGATGATTTCCTTCGCGCGGCCGGAAACGTAGAGATCCCCGCCGTACACCACGGCAAGATCACCGGTGCGCAGCCAGCCGTCCGCGGTGAAGGCCTCGGAGTTGGCCTGCGGATTCTCGTAATACCCGCGCGTGACGTTCTCGCCGCGCATGTGCAGATTGCCGATGCGTCCCTCGGCCAGCGGCCGATCCTCATCGTCGGCGATCCGCACTTCGCAGTAGGGGATCGCCTTGCCCTCGGAGACCAGCTGCACGGCATCGCGCGAGTTCGCATCGGCGAGCTGCACTTCGGCACCCACGCCGAGCCGGTGCCGGTTGAGCGCGATGGTGCGCATGGGCGCCCCGGGCGGCGGGAAACTCACCGCGAGCGAAGCCTCCGCCAGGCCATACACCGGATACATGGCGTTGTCCGCCAGGTGCGCCGGAGCGAGCCGCTCGAGGAATTGCCGGCAGAGCTCCACCGAGATGGGCTCCGCGCCGTTGAAGATCAGCCTGACGCTCGAGAGATCGAGCCCCTCCACGGACCGCTCGCCGAGCACCTTGAGGTAGTGCTTGTAGCCGAAGTTCGGGGAGCAGAGGATGGAGGCGCGGATGCGGCTCGCGAACTGCAGCCACAGCAGCGGCCGGCGCACGAACAGCTCCGTCGGCATGATGTGCGCGTGCACCCGGTTGAAGAACATGACGAGGTGGAAGCCGATCAGGCCCATGTCGTGGGTGAGGGGCATCCACGAGAGGCTGACATCGCGCTCGTTGAAGCCGGCGACTTCGGTCGAGCCACGCGCGTTGGCGATGATGTTGCCGTGCGTGAGCACCACGCCCTTCGGCTCGCTGGTCGAACCCGAGGAGAACTGGATGAACGCGACATCCTCGGGACGCGCGGCGTGCACCTTGCCCGCGTGCGAGATGTCATCGAGGTCATCCACCAGGAAGGCGCGCGCACGCAGCCGCTGCAGCGTCGCAGCTTCCCCAGCCTGCTCGGCGAAGGCCGCGATGCGATCGAGCGAGCGGCGCTCGGTGTAGATGAACGGATCGCCCAGGCGCCGGGCGATCCTCAGGAGCTTGTGCCGGTGCTCATCGCTGATGCCGAGCGCAACCGGCACCGGGATGATGCCTCCGAGGACGGCGGCCCAGAATGCATCGATGAACTGCTCGTTGTTGCCGAGGAAGAGGATCAGCTTGTCCCCGGGACGCGCGCCGAGGCGCTGCAGGTGATGCAGGATGCCGAGCGCCCGCTCGTAGAGCTCGTCGAATCCGACGGCGCGGGTGTCGTTCTCGCCCTCGAGATAGGTGATGGAGCGCGCCAAGGTGCGATTGGACTCGATCAGTCCTGTAAGGGTCGTGACATTGAGCATCAGCGACGTTCCAGTCTCATGAAAACGGGATGACGGGTGCGAAGGTTGATCTGCGCTTCGAGCTCGATCGGCTTGTCCGGCACGTAGATCAGGCGGAATCGCCGCGCCACCCGATGAAGGTGCATGAGCATCTCGTAGAGCGCGAAAGTCTCGCCGATGCAGTGGCGCGGACCGGCGGCGAAGGGCATGTAGGCGAAGCGGGGCCGCTCGGCCTCGTGCTCGGGCGCGAAGCGCTCGGGCATGAAAGCATCCGGGTCGCGCCAGAAGCGCGGATGCCGGTGCAACAGGTAAAGCGGCAGCAGCACGTTGGCGCCGGCGGGAATCTCGTACCCCGAGAGCACATCGGGCGCCACCGTCCGCCGCGAGAGCAGCCACCCGGGCGGATAGAGCCTGAGCGCCTCGTCGATCACCTGCCGGGTGTAGGCGAGCCGCTCCATCTGCGCAAGGCTCGGGGCCGCCTCTTCCTGTGCGGCATCGACCTCCGCGTGCAGCCGCGATTCCACCTCGGGGTGCTGCGAGAGCAGGTACCAGGTCCAGTTCAGGCCGCTCGCCGTGGTTTCGTGACCGGCCACCACGAGCGTCATGATCTCATCGATCAGCTCCCGCTCGCCCATGGCCTCGCCCGTTTCCTTGTCGCGGGCGTTCATGAGCATCGACACGTAGTCGAAGTGCTCCTCATTGCCCGCGCGGCGCCGCTCGATGAGCCGGGCCACGAGCTTGGTGAGGGAGCGGAACTTGTAGGCGAACTGGAGGTTGCGCTCCTGCTCCCGGGTGACGACATCGAAGGGGTTGCCGCCGAGCTCGGCAGACATCCGGTCGAGGTCGCGCCCGAAGATGGCACGCAGCACGACGCTCAGGGTGAGCTCGCTCATCTCGTCGGTGAGGTTCACCGGCTCGCCACGGTCCGCGAGCGCCTCCCAGCGCGCCAGGAGCTGGGTGTTCGCCGCGCCGATCACGCTGGCGAATTCGGTGATGATGCGCCGGTGGAACAGCGGCTGCAGCATCATCCGCTGGCGGCGCCAGAACTCGCCCTCGCTGGTCATGATGCCGTTGCCGAGCAGGATCTTCACCCGATCGAGGCCGATCCCCTTGGTGTAATTGCGGTGATTGGAGACGAGGATCCGCTTGACGTCGTCGGGGTGGTGCACGACGTAGGTGTGCGACCTGCGCACCGGCACGTAGACGCGATAGAGATCCCCGTGCAGCGCGAACAGCTCGGTCATGCGCTGCAGCGAGTCGTCGGTGGAGCCGATGTCGAATTGCTCGACCGCCTCGGGCGGCTCGGCCTGGGTTGTCGCGGGTCTGCTCATGTAAGCTCTGCAGTATACCAATCGACACAGCGCACTTCGGAGCTCTCCTTGAGCATGACCGGCCCGGGTCAGCGAAATTCCTTCTACCGCAAGCTCCCCTACACGGGTCGGCGCATGACGCCGGCGCGCGAGCGGCTGTACCGCCTCGCTCTGCCCGTGGGGCTTGCCATCATCCGCGCCTGGTGGCGGCTGTGCCGGGTCGTGACGGTCGAGGGCGAGGAGCACCTGCTCGCCGCCCTTGCGGCCACGCCCTCGGTTCTACCGTGCTATTGGCACCAGCACCAGCTCTATTGCGGAAAGTACCTGCTCGAGCAGCGCGCCCGTGGTCTGAAGGTCGGGTTCCTGATCAGTCCCTCGGTCGATGGGGAAATCGGCGCCATGCTGGTGCGCCGACTGGGGGCGGAGGTCATCCGCGGCTCCTCGACCCATACGGGCGCCCGGGCGCTGCGCGAGTACTACCAGGCGCTGGTCAAGGAGGGCATTTCCCCGGCCATCACCCCGGATGGTCCGCGTGGGCCGCCGCATCAGTTCAAGCCCGGCGCCATACTGCTCGCGCAGATGTCCGGCCGCCCGATCGTGCCCATGGCCTTTGCCGCCTCGCGCGCCTGGCGGATCAAGTGGGACGGGTTCGTGATTCCCAAGCCCTTCGCCCGCATCGCCATCGCGATCGGCCCTTGCCGCTACGTGCCGCGCACCCTCGATGCCGCCGGCCTCGAGAAGCTGCAGCAGGAAATGGCGCTCGAGCTGCGCCGCACCTTCGAGACCGCACGGCGAGCCCTGCGGGAGCGCCCCTGACCGCGCACGCCCATGCCATAAAGTGAAATTCGCGGACTGCGTCGCATCTTTACATACTCGCGGGAGACATTCTGTCAAGTCGCCAACCCTTGACCGAACAGTACGTTAGCTTGTGTTCCTGAACAGGTATGCGAGAATCAGCCGCAACTCGTTAAAAGATCACGGCCAAAGCTCCCCGTACCCGCAGGCGGTAGTTCACGCTAACCGACTGCGAGGCAGTATAGGCTGTGAGTGACGGGCTAAGAGGTCACTGGTTCATGTCGAGTCCACCGCCGGAAAAACCTGCGGATTTCTCAGCAACGGACATCCTGTCGTCGGATGCCTGGAAGGACAAGACTCCCAAACTCGGCATCGACGTCACGTGTACGAAGATCGCCGTAGACTTCCAGAACATGCACAAGAGCACGGTCGCCGAGTGCCTGCAGCGCAATCTCGTGCTGCTGCGCGAGGTGACCGGAGTCGACTGCGCATTCCTCGCAACGCTGCGCCCGGACGCACCCGTCATCCAGGACGTGCAGTTCGATCGCACCACCCTCGCCCAGTGCCGGCCCGAGGGACTTCAGGAGACGCACCTCCCCTCGCTCCCCTGGCTGAATGGACGCCTGGAGAACCTGCGCCTCTCGCAATTGCCGGACACGAGCGCCGCCTCGCGCGAGCAGGCCGCGGAAGCACAGCGCTTCGCCTCGCTCTACATGGGCTCCGTCCTCATGATCGCCATGCGGGTGCAAGGCAAGCCCGCGGGCTTCCTCGGGCTCGCCAATACCCTGCCACGCAGCTGGGACGTGAGTCTGCAGCTGCTGATGAAGCTGCTCGGGACGAGCCTCGCCACCGGGCTCGAGCGGCTGCGCATCGAGGGGCGCCTCGCCAAGCTCGAGGAGCGCACCTCGCTCGCGCAGTCGGCCGCGAACGACGGGCTGTGGGACTTCGACGTCGAGAACAACGAGGTCTACTTCTCGCCCCGCTGGAAAGCCATGCTCGGCTACCGGGACGAGGATCTGCGCGGCTCGCCCGACTGGAGCAGCCTCGTGCATCCGGATGACCTGCCGCGCGTGCAGGCGGCGATCCGGGAGCATATCGACGGCAAGACCCCGAACTTCGAGAGCACGCACCGCATGCGCCACCGCAACGGCGAGTGGCGCTGGGTCGTGAGCCGCGCCACCGCGCGGGTCGATCAGCATGGCCGGCTGCTGCGCTTGGTCGGCGTCGAGCTCGACATCACCGAGCGCAAGCTCTACGAGGAAGCGCTGTTTCGCGAGAAGGAAAGCGCCCAGATCACCCTGCAGTCGATCGGCGACGGCGTCATCACCACCGATGCCGATTCGGTCATCGATTACATCAATCCGGTCGCCGAGGCGCTCACCGGCTGGCGCCTGGAGGCGGCCATGGGCCGCCCGGTGGAGGAGATTTTCCGCGCCTTCCACGAGGAGACGTGCGAGCCGCTCGAGAACCCGCTCACCATGTCGATCCGCCGCGTGCGACCGATCAAGTCGGTGCGGCCGATGCTGCTCATCCGCCGCGACGGCAATGAGCTTTACGTCGAGAGCACCGCGGCGCCGATCCGCGACGGCGTCGGCAAGGTCACCGGGGGCGTGCTGGTCTTTCACGACGTGAGCGAGGCCCGCGAGCTCAACCGGCGGCTGTCCTACCACGCCAGCCACGATCTGCTGACCGGACTGGTGAACCGGCGAGAGTTCGAGAATCGCCTGGAGCGGGCGCTGAAGAGCGCCAAGGCCCACGAGTCCTCCTACGCGCTGTGCTACCTCGACATCGATCAGTTCAAGATCATCAACGACACCTGCGGCCACAGCGCCGGAGATGCCCTCCTCGGTCAGGTCGGCGCGCTGCTCAAATCCAAGGTCCGCTGGCGCGACACGCTGTCGCGTCTCGGCGGCGACGAGTTCGGCATTCTTCTCGAGAGCTGCTCGATCGATGAGGCGATGCGCACGGCCGAAACGCTGCGCGAGGCGGTGCGCAATTTCCGCTTCACCTGGGAGGATCGCGTCTTCCGGCTGGGCGCGAGCGTCGGTGTGGTACCGATCACCGCCGACAACGAAGATGTGGCCTCGGTCCTCTCTGCGGCCGACAGCGCCTGCATGGCGGCCAAGGAGGCCGGCCGCAACCGCGTACACAGCTTCGCCGAGAACGACATGGAGCTCATGCGCCGCCGGCGCGAGATGCAGTGGGCGGCGCGCATCAATACCGCGCTCGAGGAGGGCCGCTTCGAGCTGCACCGCATGGCCATCCTGCCGCTGCAGCATGCCGATCCGGGGCAGCATTACGAGCTGCTGCTGCGCCTGAAGGACGAGTCAGGACGCATCGTCACCCCGAACGATTTCATCGCGGCGGCGGAACGCTACGGCATCACGCCCGCCATCGACCGCTGGGTGATCGAGAACGCCTTCCGGTGGCTCGTCTCCGAGGCCGACGAGCGCGAGAAACTCGCGCTGTGCTCGATCAATCTTTCCGGCCAGAGCCTCGGGGACGACAAGTTCCTGCCCTTCGTCATCGACCAGTTCCACCGCAGCGGCATCGACGGCTCGAAGATCTGCTTCGAGATCACCGAGACCGCAGCCGTGGCGAGCTTCTCGCAAGCCAACCGGTTCATCCAGGCTCTGAAGGAGCTCGGCTGCAAGTTCGCGCTGGACGATTTCGGCACCGGACTCTCTTCGTTCGGCTACCTCAAGCACTTCCCCGTCGATTACCTCAAGATCGACGGCAGCTTCGTGCGCGAGATCCTGCGCGACCCCATCGACCGGGAGATGGTCCGCTCGATCAACGAAATCGGGCACCTCACCGGCAAGCAGACCATAGCCGAGTTCGCCGCGAACGCCGAGATCATCCAGATGCTCACCAGCCTCGGGGTGGACTTCGCCCAGGGGTACGGGGTGGCCCAGCCCCAGCGGGTGCTCAAGGCGGCCGTTGCCTGAGCCGGGGTTGCCTGCATATAGGGGCAAATACCCAGGGAATCGCCCCAAGAGTCTGTCTATAATCAGTTTTATGGACTCTATCGGGTCTTCGGCGCCTGAAGTGCTCGTCCGCTGCCAGCGGCGGATGGCCGATTGCGGCATCCGGCCGACCGCGCAACGCATGCGCATCGCCACGCTGCTGCTGTCCGAGCCGCAGCACCTGTCCGCGGAGCAGATCCTGGCCACGCTGCGCGGTCATGGCGCGCGGGTCTCCAAGGCCACGGTCTACAATACGCTCAATCTCTTCGCCTCCCACGGGCTCATCCGCCAGCTTTCGGTGGATGGCTCGCGGACCTGGTTCGACTCGAACGTCGACGCCCACTACCACTTTCACGATGTCGCGACGGGCGCCCTGATCGATGTGCCGGTGCCCGAGGTCGAATTCAGCCGCCTGCCGCCGACGCCGCCCGGGACCGAGGTGGACGGGATCGATCTGATCATCCGGCTGAGAAAAAAAGCATCCTGAACGCCCCCAGGGGCTTTGCGGGGAGATCCGGCGTGTTCATGTATCACCACTATTATGGATATTGGGGATATCACGGGTTTTGGGGTTTCGGCTGGGTCGCGGCCGTCATTGCGATCATCCCCTTCTGGAAGATCTGCACCCGCATCGGCCACTCCCCCTGGCTCAGCCTCCTCATGATCGTTCCGCTCGCCAACCTGATCTTCATCTACTGGCTGGCCTTCTCCGCATGGCCCAACCAGTCGGGCGGCACCGGCCCGGGGGCCATTGGCGGCCTGGGATTCCCGCCCGGTCCAGGTGCCGGTCCCTCGGGCCCAGGCCCCTAGGGTCCGGGAACGGCCTGGTCTCACCCTCCCGCAGGGCGTCTGCGGGAGGGCCAGCCCCTGCAAAGCAGCGCTTCTGGCCCGGCACCCCGGCCCCCGCCCACCCCGATGCGTGGCCCGTCACGATTCAGGCCACGGAACGGGGTGACGGCAGAGCCCGCTGCCTATAGAATTCGCCGCCCGGCGCCGGGATAGCTCAGCTGGTAGAGCAGCGCATTCGTAATGCGCGGGTCGTAGGTTCGAATCCTATTCCCGGCACCATAAAATCAATCACTTAGAAGACTCACGCTAACTCGCTGGTCTTCCGTAAGTGCCCAGTAAGGGCAACCGGCGAACCCTCTCTCGACTCCATTGCGCGGCGTTGCCAAAGTGCCGCCCGACGTGGGTGCAACCACGGCCAGCGGCTGACCACCACCCGTTCCAGGAGAACGAGTCATGGCCGCTGCTGATCCTATCTCGACGCCAGCCGCAACGCGCCCTGCCGCCATCCCCCTCGCCACCATCCACGCCTACCGCAAGACCGGCGGGGCCATCGTGACCGTGGAGCGCGCCGGCCGCGCTCCACGCCGCCACAGCGTTTCCTTCCGCCGGTACGCCGCCCTTCTCGAATGGAGCATCACCCGCGCCGCCCGTCGGTGCCGTACCAGCGACTGGTGGGCGCGCAGTTCGATCGCCGTCTCGCCCTGGGAAGCTCGAGAGGCCCGCGCATGACTCTGCCTCGCCTCGCGCAAGAGCGCGCTTGGCGGCAGCGCCTGAGCCCGATGGAGCGGTACTACCAAACGCACCAACACCTGCTGCTCGGCAACGCCAGCATCACCGTCACGCGCGCTCCTGAGTCCCCGCCCACGGAGAGACGCGAGCCGGCCGCCGCCGAGCCCGAAGCACCCGCCGCACCGGAGATCGCCGAGGCAGACCGCGTTCGGACCATGGTGCGCGTGTTCCCTCCGGAGACGCTCGCGGAGGCCACCGCGGCATTGGGTGGCATGCGGGACCAGGATGCCAAGCGCCTCAGGCCCGCGCTGGCGCGCGCGGCGCGGAATGACGGATGGCGCTCCGTCCCCTGGACCGAGGACGCAGGAGCCGCCATCGCGCGGGACCCCGGCGTCGGTCGCAACCCTTTCGCCGAAATTGGTCCCGACTTCGACAATTTCGGCGAGGCAATCGAGCACCTGTCTATGCAATGGACCTGCGTCAGCCATGTGCTCGATGCTGGCGAGTCGCGCCTGGATCCGATCCTTCTGGTCGGCCCGCCCGGCATTGGGAAAACGCGATTCGCGCACGAGCTCGCGCGACGGATGGGAACCCGGATGGCGGTCTACTCCGCCGGCAGCGCGCAAGCAGCATTCCAGTTGTGCGGCACCGATGCCGGCTGGAGCAACGCCAAACCGGGCATCGTGTTCGAGCTGCTGGCGCAGGGCGACAGCGCGGCGCCCGTGTTGGTGATCGATGAAGTCGACAAGATCGGCACGTGGGCGCGCGAAAATCCGTTGAACGCACTGCTTGATCTCACCGAGCCAGAAACCGCGCGGCAATACAAGGACTGGTGCCTCCAAATGATGTTCGACGCCAGCAAGATCCTCGTGATCTGCACGGCGAATGAACAAGCCGCGCTGCCCGCGCCGCTCCTGTCCCGCCTCGAGGTCTTTCACGTCAAGCCACCCAGCCTGACACAGCGGAAGCTCATTATCGAAAACTGCTTTGGCCGGCTAATCGCATCCCATCGGTGCCGGGATGAACTCTCGCTCGATGAGGCGAGCGTCTCACGAGCCGCCGAGACACCGGACCTCGACATCCGTGAATTGCTGCGTCTACTGCGCACCGGCTTCGCCACGGCACTCGCCGCCGAGTCCGATCGAGTGACCATCTCCCCGCCGCGGCCCGGTCCCGTCCGGCAGCGGATTGGATTCGTCTGAGGGACTGTCCCATGACTCCTGATCTCGAGCGTCTACTCGTCACGCGCTATCCGCTGATCTTCCCTGACGGCGGTTTCCCACCGCGCTCGGGCGTGGGCGACGGTTGGTTTGGTTTGCTCGATGCGCTCCTCGAGCGGCTCCAATGGTGGACCGATCAAAACCATGCGCCACAGTTGGTCGCCCAGCAAATCAAAGAGAAGTACGGTGAGCTGCGGGTTCACGTGAGCCCGCTCTATAACCCCGCGCAACCGTGCGAGCCGCCGCGCGCCGAGCAGCAGGGGATGATTTGGCTGGCGAGCGCGCTGTCACTGCACACCTGTGAGCTTTGTGGCGCGCCGGGACGGTGGGTCGGGGGCATTGGGCCGCACGTCCGCTGCCCGCCGCATGAGCATCGCCGCGTGCACGAGCCCGTCCCTGTGCTGCTCTACGCGCCTCCCGAGCCCGTCGATGAACGCGGCACGGAAGTCGGAAATCTCGCGGGTGTGCTCCTCCTTCCCGATCGCACGCGGGGGCACTTCGCTGCGGCGACGCTCGCGGAACTCGCTGCCGAGGCCCGCGAGATCGGTCAGGAGCCTGCCCAGCTCGTCCGCGTGCGGCCCGAAGAACTTCCGGCCGAGGGACAGGCGTGAAAATCCGCGTCCTTTCGGACTTGCACCTCGAGTTTTCTAACTGGCGTCCGCCAGAGGTCGACGCCGATGTGGTCGTGCTGGCCGGCGATATCCACACCGGCCTCAAGGGAATTGCCTGGGCACGCAAATACTTCCGTGACCGCCCGATCGTTTACATACCTGGCAACCACGAATACTACGGTCGCGAGCTCGCCGAGCATCTCGAGGCGATCCGCGCCTCGGGACGCAAGCACGGTGTCAACGTACTCGATGGCGACGAACTCGTGCTCGGCGGAGTGCGGTTCCTTGGCGCGACCTGCTGGACCGACTATGCGCTCTACGGCGACGGCCCGGCCGTCATCCGTGCGGTGTTCGGCGCCAAGCGAGGCATGGAGGACCACCAGGTGATCCGCTTCGGAGACCGTCCGCTGCATCCAAATGACCTCCTCGCGATCCACCGCGAGCGAATCGCTTGGTTCGACAGCCGACTCGCGGCCACCTTCGCGGGTCCGACGGTCGTGATCACGCACCACGCGCCGAGTCCGCGTAGTGTGGCGCGCCAATTTGACGGATCGCTCCTCACGCCGAGCTTCGCCAGCGACCTCACGCGCCTCATGGGCCTGGCCCGTGTGCCACCCGCCATGACGGATGCGATCCCGGCGCCCGTGACGCCGGCGCTGTGGGTCCATGGGCACATGCACCAGTCCTACGACTACCTGGAGTGCGACACGAGGGTGGTGTGCAATCCTCGCGGCTACGAGCCGTGCGGGCCAAATCCCGACTTCGATCCTGCGATGATCGTCGAGGTGACCGCATGACCGGCCACGACAAAGACCGTGCACTGTGGCTCAATGAGCAGACCGCGCTGCTGCGCGCGCGCCGGTTCAACGAACTCGATATCGAGAATCTCGCGGAAGAAGTCGAATCCGTGGTGCACAACCGCGAGCGCGAGATCGTCGATCGCCTCGCCGTAATCCTGGCGATGCTGGTGCGCAATGTCTATGATCGCGAACGCCGGCCGACGGACAAGATGAAGATCCACCGGGAGCAAATCATGTACGTCGTCCGGGGCTCACCGAGCCTGCGACCACGACTCGAGGACCCGCAGGTGCTAGACCGCGCCTGGACGCGGATGCTCGGCGACTATGATGCGGGCGGATGGGATTTGCCTGAGACGTGCCCGTGGACGCTGCACCAGGTGCTGAATGGCGTGTTGCCCAGGGACGTGCTGCACCGCCACCGGGACGAGATCGTCCGCATGCTGGACGCGCGGGGATTCCGGAATGCGCGCGTATTCGGATCCGTCGCCCGTGGTGAGGATACCGAAGGGAGCGATCTCGATCTGCTTGCCGACGCTGACGGCACTGTTTCGCTGTTCGACCTCAATGACGTCCACAACGAACTGCTGAAAGCTCTGGGCATCCGAGTAGACGTCGTGCCTTCCACATCCAGGTTCCCCGAACGTGTTCGCGCCGCAATCCTCGGCGACGCGAAACCGCTATGATCAGGCCGGAGAGGTGGCAACGCGGTCTATTGCAACCCGTCTGACGCGGGTCGGTGATCCATGATCGCCCGCGAGTTCGCATCGCACCTCCCTCCGCCACTTCTGGAATGTCATATGCACCTGTTCCTCAATACTGAGTTCTCGGACCAGAAGCTCCTGAAAGCCGAGCTTATCAGCCTGGCGCTGGTGAGCGAGGACGGCGCCCGCGAGCTGTACCTTGAGCGCGATCCGCTGCCGGAGCGATGCTCGTCGTTCGTGCGTCGCCACGTCATTCCGCTGCTCGATCGCGGGCCGAACGCAGTGCCGGATCATAAATTCACCCACCGGCTACGGGCGTTCATGCGGGCGATCAAAGATCCGATCGTGTTCTGCGATTACCCAGGGGACAAATTCCTCATGCAGGTCGGCCTCACAGGATTCACGCTGCCGCCCGCACAGCTCGCGGACTGCGGACCGATCCCTGCGATCCGCTGGAACATCCTCGACGACGCAGAACTCGTTGCCAGAATCGAGCGGTGGTTTGCTGCGCACGGAGAGGCGCGAAGGCACCACGCGCTGGTCGATGCCCGGGCGCTCAGGGACTGCTGGCTCGTCGACAGGTGGCGATGACCGTGCGGGACAACATGGCAGCGCCGATCCGTGGATCTCGATGAGCCTTCATCTTAGACTCGGTCCGAAAACAGAGATTCCCTGGTGCCGCCGTCATTCTGTCATTTGTCATCGGGAACTTCGGAGAGCCTCGTATGGTCACCTTTTCGTTCTCCGATCCGGTCACTGCAATATCTTATCCCTGAGAAGCGCTGTGAGATGAGCACCCATAAAAAAACACGCAAGCCCTCCGGGCGGGTCGCATTCGATGAGCGGGGAAATGCCACCTGGGAATGGCAAAGTGAGACCGGTCGGTTCCGCCGTGACATCGATACCGAACGTCTCGGGAAAATCGGGTCGGACTTGAGCTGCGATGGCGATCACGTCGCGGACCCTGCGCCACCGCACGATCCATACAATAAATCCACACTGCCGGCGGACGCTCAGTCCCGCCCCAGGAAGCGCACGCTGGATGACCTGCGGCGCTTGAGCGAGGAGATCAAAGCGGCGCGCGCGAAGAAGGATCGCAGGTCGCGATAAGTCGTGCTGCTTCTGCCTCGTCGCGCCCGCGCGTACCCCGGCTCTCGCCGCCCAGGGGATTGGCCACGCGGACCTCGAGCGTCCGGGCACGCTCCCAGGCCACCGTCAGCCGACAGCGGATCGGATTCATCTGAGGGAGGGACCGG
This sequence comes from Gammaproteobacteria bacterium, assembly GCA_027452045.1. Taxonomy (GTDB): domain Bacteria; phylum Pseudomonadota; class Gammaproteobacteria; order Steroidobacterales; family Steroidobacteraceae; genus 13-2-20CM-66-19. The sequence goes on along the minus strand of DAIDHH010000100.1, from coordinate 6,796 downwards.
ATTCTCGCACCTGGATTCCCACAACAGTGAGGGTCACCAACCCACGCTGAACCGGATTCAAGCTGATGTCCACCGGGAGCTCAGCACCGTCCTTGCAGAGAGCGACCAGCGGGAGACCGGTTCCCATCGGTCGCATACGGCGTTCGTCCGTGAAGCGCAAGCGGTGGCTGATGTGCGCCATGCGATACCGTTCGGGCATGAGGGACTCGACAGTCTGACCCTCGAGCGCACCCGGCGCATACTTGAGCAGGCGGCAGGCGTGATTGGTGGCGAACAGAATGGAGCCCGATTCCCCAACGATGAGGACGCAGTCCCCCGCTTGCGTCGGGAGATTTTCGAGGTCCGCGGGAAGATGCATCAACAGGTTGTCGTTAGATTCTAAGAGTTCAATTGTCGCAGCGGTGAATTCTTCGGGTCAATACGGAGATATACACCTCTCCGCGGTAGATTGACTCACGCACGCGGGGGAGGCCGAATCCCGTACCATGACGCCCATGTCCACGCCCAATGAACTGTCCGCCGGCGCTCCGCCGGCCGAGCCGCTCGCCGTGCTCGAGCGGTGGCTCGCCGAAGCGCGCAACCACCGAGTGCAACCCAATCCGACCGCCATGGTCCTGGCCACGTGCGATGCCGAAGGACGCCCGTCGGCGCGCGTCATGCTGTGCAAAGGCGTGTCGGTCGAGCCCGGCTACCTCACCTTCTACGCCAACTACCAGTCACGCAAGGGCCGCGAACTCGCGGCCAACGGCCGCGCGGCCGTGGTCTTTCACTGGGATGCGCTGCACCGGCAGGTGCGCATCGAGGGACCGGTGGTCACGGCTCCGCCGGCCGACAGCGATGGCTATTTTGCCTCTCGCCCGTGGCAGAGCCGCATCGGGGCATGGGCGAGCGCACAGGGCGAGCCCGCCGAATCCCGTCAGGCGCTTGAGCGGGCGCTCGCGACGGCGGCTGAGCGCTTCGGAGCGCCGGTGCCGGATCGCGCGACGCACGCGCCGTTCGCGGGGGTGATCCCCAGACCGCCACATTGGGGCGGCTACCGTCTTTGGGCCGAATCGGTAGAGCTTTGGGTGGAGGGCGCAGCGAGAATTCACGACCGACTGCTATGAACCCGGCGATTGACCGCGACCGGCGAGACGTTCGAACCCGAACCGTGGCGCGTGACACGGCTGCAGCCTTGAGTGGGGCTTCAGAGGTCGCCGAAGCGCTGCTGCGACAGCGTGACCGTTACCATGGCTGCTGTCTCGGTGCGCCGCATCCGCAGAGCGCCCAGCGACCCTCATCGCGCTCGAAGCGAGCACCGCGCAGATCGCCACGCTCCCGGGCTGCGACGACATCTACCGGCGGTGCCGACCAGCATCCGGATAGTCTCTCCACCGATGCCGCGCGCCGGCACGACTGCTCTCCGGGTCGGCCGATTTCCCCGCTACCTGGGACCTGCGGCCGGAATCCAGCGCCGCACGCTGTTCCGTCCACGCATTCCGCACCGGGATCCCGATCGGCGCCTGAGCGCTCCTTGCTACTCAGCCGTCCGAGCGCTGCTCGCGAATATTGATCGTTCGCCCAACTCGGAGCGCCGCGATCAGCGGGCAGCGCACTCTCCCTGCATTACTCTGACACTGATCGACGAGAGCCGCGAGCGCTCGCTCGACCCGCCGCAGCTGACCCAGCCGTCCCCGTACCGCAGCCAATTTGATGGCGCCCAGTCGTTCGGCTTCTCGGCAATGCTGACCGTCCTCGAGCGCGAGGAGTTCCTTGACCTCCTCCAAGCTGAAGCCGAGTTCTTGGGCTTGACGGATGAACCGCAGCCGCTCGGCGTGGGTCTCGCCGTAGCGGCGAATTCCGCCGGGCGGGCGGCGCGGCTCACCGATGAGGCCCCGACGTTGGTAGTAGCGGACCGTCTCCACATTGACGCCGACCTGTCTTGCCAACGTCCCGATGGTATAGAACTCGGGCATATTGACTCCGTAGTCGAGTACGGTCTTAAAGTACCCCCAATCTCGGAATCCGCAAGAGGCACTGCATGCGCGGAGAAACCCCGGGCCAACAACCCGCGGCCAGAATAGGAAGCCTCATCCTCGGCGGGCTGGCTGCGGTCCTGGCCTCGGCCTGCTGTCTCGGACCACTCGTCCTCGTGCTGCTGGGCGCGAGTGGCGCCTGGATCGGCAACTTGACGCGGCTTGAGCCCTACCGCCCGTTCTTCCTCGGCGCCGCGCTGATCGCCTCGTTCTTCGCGTGGCGGCGCATTCCTGGGCCGGCGCGCGACTGCACGCCCGGTGAGGTTTGTGCCATGCCGCGCCTCCGGACCACCCACAAGGTCATTTTCTGGTGCGTGGCCACGTTGGTTCTGGTCGCATTCGCCTTCCCGTACGCCGCACCCCTGTTCTATTGAAACCGCCTGTTCCATTGAAGTAAGGAGTTCGCCATGAAAAATCTGCTTGCCGCAATTGCGCTCGCCGGCGTCGTCGCTCCGGTGTGGGCCACCACCCGAACCGTCACACTGGCCATTCCGAGCATGCACTGTGCAATGTGCCCCGTGACGGTCAAAGAAGCGTTCTCGAAAGTCCCTGGCGTCGGTAAGATCGCGGTGAGTCTGGCGAAGAAGGATGCGGTCGTCACGTTCGATGACTCGAAGACCACCGTCGCGGCGCTGACGCAGGCGACCCGCAACGCAGGTTATCCGTCAGCGGTCGAGCGGTAACCGGCTCGGCACCGCAACGAGGAGAACACCCCATGGCACTCGCCACACGAATCGCGGACAAAGCAGGATTTCTTGGCGCCTTCATCTCAGCGATGGGCTGCGCGGCCTGTTTCCCGGCGCTCGCCAGTCTCGGCGCGGCCATCGGCCTTGGTTTCCTCACACGCTGGGAAAGTCTGTTCATCACCACGCTCATTCCGATCTTTGCGCTGCTTGCGCTCGCCGCGAATGCGCTCGGCTGGCGGAGTCACCGCCAGACTCGGCGCCTCGTACTCGGTGTCATTGGGCCGCTGCTGGTGCTCTCGGCGGCGCTCCTGATGCGGTTCGCTCATATCGGGACGGCTCCGCTACTTTACGTCGGGCTCGCCTTCATGCTCGCTGTGTCGGTGTGGGATCTGGTCTCGCCACCGGTGCGACGCTGTACCGCGCCGACATGTCAACCGTCGGCGAACGGGTGAATCGTTCAGACTCTAGAGGATTTAACGGGGAACCGCCCTCATGACACAGCTCGACATCACCGGCATGACCTGCGAGTCCTGTGCCGCCCACGTCAAGCACGCGCTGGAGCAGGTTCCGGGCGTGCGCGCGGCCGAAGTGTCCTACGCCCAGGGCAGCGCCCGGTTCGCCCTCGACGCGGGTGTCTCGCCCGACGCCTTGATTGCCGCGGTGACCGGGCTCGGTTATCGGGCGAGATTGGCCGACACACCGTCCCGGCAAACCCAGGGCGGATTTCTCGGCACGGTACGGGAATCCGCGCCGCCGAAAGCCATCTCTGGCCACGGCGCGAGGGGATTGCACATTGCCATCCTCGGCAGCGGCGCGGCGGCGATGGCGGCGGCGCTGAAGGCCACGGAGGACGGCGCGCGCGTCACTCTGATCGAGCGTGGCACCCTCGGGGGCACCTGTGTCAACGTCGGGTGCGTGCCCTCGAAGATCCTGATCCGCGCCGCCCACATTGCCCATTTGCGCCGGGTGAGCCCCTTCGACATCGGCCTGCCGCCAACGCCCCCCACCGTCCTGCGCGAGCGGCTGCTCGCGCAGCAGCGATCACGGGTCGATGAGCTGCGCCAGTGCAAATACGAGAGCGTGCTCGCCGGTAACCCCCATATCACAGTGCTGCACGGCGAAGCTCGCTTCAGGGACGGCCACAGTCTCACAGTGCGACTGAATGCAGGCGGCGAGCAAATGGTGGCCTTCGATCGCTGTCTGATCGCCACGGGAGCCAGTGCGGCCGTGCCGCCCATTCCCGGCATCGAAGACACCCCCTACTGGACGTCGACCGAAGCGTTGGCGAGCAATGCCATTCCGGAGCGCCTTGCCGTGATTGGCTCGTCTGTCGTGTCCGTGGAAATCGCACAAGCCTTCGCGCGGCTCGGCAGCCGGGTCACGATCCTCGCGCGCAGCACACTGCTTTTCCGCGAAGATCCTGCCATTGGTGAGGCGCTCACGGCCGCCTTTCGCGCCGAGGACATTGAGGTCCTGGAACACACTGAGGCCAGTCGGATTACCCACCGAGACGGGGAATTCATGCTGACGATCCCAAGCGGTGAGCGGCGGGCCGAACGGCTGCTGATCGCCACCGGCCGCGCGCCGAATACACGCAGCCTCGCGCTCGAAGCCGCTGGCGTCGCCCTCAATGGTCAAGGGGCCATCCAGGTCGACTCCACCATGCGGACCTGCGCTGAGGGTATATATGCCGCCGGCGACTGCACCGACCAGCCGCAATTCGTCTACGTCGCCGCAGCCGCCGGCACCCGCGCCGCGATCAATATGACCGGCGGCGACGCGACGCTGGACCTCACCACCCTGCCGAGAGTGATCTTCACCGACCCGCAGGTCGCCACCGTGGGCTTCAGCGAGCAAGCGGCGCACCACCAGGGCATCGAAACCGACTGTCGCACCCTCACACTCGATAATGTGCCGCGCGCCCTCGTGAATTTCGACACCCGCGGCTTCATCAAGATGGTCGCCGAGGCCGGCACCGGCCGACTGCTCGGTGTCCAGGCGGTCGCGCCAGAGGCTGGGGAGCTGATTCAGGCGGCCGCACTCGCCATCCACCATCGCATGACCGTCACCGATCTCTCGAGCCAGCTCTTTCCGTACCTGACGATGGTCGAGGGATTGAAGCTCGCAGCACAGACCTTCTCGAAGGACGTGAAGCAGCTGTCCTGCTGTGCGGGATAGACCACATCAAATCCGTAGACATGGAGAGCCGCAGGGCCAGTCGCGTTCTTTGGCGAGACGGTTGGGGAAGCCGGGCGGGCTCACACTCTCTCGCGCTGCAACCCGGTGGCCAGGGATCTTCCGATCGCCGTTTGCTCACTCAGCGAGGAGGCAGGCTACGTGCCTCGCGCACCGCCAGCCGACGATAGTGCTCGGCTTCTTGGTCACAGCGATTAGCGAGTGTAAGCCACGTGATTTCGTGCTTGCCGTCAAGATTGGCACGAGCGCGGTTCCGATAGTATGCCGCCTTCTTCGCATAGTACTCCGCCTTCACCTCGAATGCCTGCATCTTCGCGAGAACGCTTTCCGCGGTAGGTGTTGCTGGTACACCGGATGGCAGCGGTGGGGCGGCTTGTAGCGCAAACGATGCGGCCAGAAGGATCGCCCCAGTCACGTTTGTCCGCGTGGCGGACCCATTTGAATCAGACTTGTTCATCTCCCAACCTGTCCGAGCGGATGCGCATCCCATGCTCGCTCGGTGTGGTGTCGGCGTTACCTTCATCTCCGGAAAACTACCACTTGAATGTCCGCTGCTGTCGGCGATCACTCGTCTCGCCGCGACACTCAGATGTTGTCAGGAAGCCAGGGTCATTCACGAATGCCATCACTGCGAAACATTTTTGACAACCTGTTTGGTGTATCTGCCGTCTCATATTTTGCATAACTGACCTGATCAGACGGAATGTCGCGTGTCTCATGAATGACGCAAGCTCAAATGTGATAACGAGGGACACCCCCCGACAGAATGGGGAGTGGATCCGCTGAAAGAGGCTGGATGCGGTTGCATTTCACAGATGGGCCTGCGCAGGAACGGCGGCGCACGATGCGACACGGTGTGCGCGGGCTTGGCAGCACCAGGCGAGCTGCGCATCATCACTGTGTGCCCCCGAAAGGAGTTCCCGCTGCCTCATTCCAGAGTGTCCCGCGATTCAGTGCATGCTCCTTGAGCATGACGAACAGGATCGGTACCAGAATCATCACGGCGATCGTCGCTGTCACCATGCCGCCGACGATCGGTGCGGCGATCGGCTTCATCACGTCCGAGCCGATCCCCGTCTCCCAGAGAATGGGCGCAAGGCTCCCGATCACGGCACAGACGGTCATGAGCACCGGGCGCAGCCGCAGCACGGCCCCATCTATCGCAGCGGCCGCGAGCTCCTCGCGCGTCAGGGCATGGTGCGATTTCAGGCGCTCCTCGAGCGCACCGCGCAGGTACACGACCATGACCACCGCAGTCTCCACGGCGATGCCAAAGAGCGCGATGTAGCCGACGGCCACCGCGACGCTGAATTCGTAGCCGAGCAGCCATTGCAGCACCAGCCCACCGACGAGCGCGAAGAAGGCAGGGAAAAACAGCAGAGCCGCCTCGGCCACGGAGCGGAATAGGAGGTACAGCAGAAGGAAGATCACCACAAAGACGATCGGCAGGATGAGCTCGAGGCGCTGTTTCGCCTGCATCTCGAACTGGTACTGGCCGGACCACTTGTAGGTGTACCCAGGGGGCAGCGTGAGCCTCGCGTGAAGGATCCGGTTGGCACGCGCCACGAAGCCGCCGTAGTTCGAGGTGCTGAGGTTCAGATACACATACCCGGTGAGCTGCCCCCCTTCATCCCGGATCATGGAAGGCCCGCGCGAGAACGTGATCGTCGCCACCTCGCCGAGCGGGATCTGGGCTCCCGTGGGAGTCGCGATCACGACTTGCTCGAGCTGCGGGAGATCGTTGCGGAAGTCGTGGGCGTAGCGCACGTTGATGGGGAAGCGCTCGCGGCCCTGCACCGTCTCGGCGATATCCTCGCCACCGATCCCCGACTCGATGGCGCGTTGAACATCCCCTACAGTGAGGCCGTAGCGCGCCGCCTCGAGTCGGTGGACCGCGAT
>DAIDHH010000099.1 GCA_027452045.1 Gammaproteobacteria bacterium | reverse complement strand
ACCTCCCCGATTCCCCTGCCCGCGGCCTTGCCCGCGCCGGCGCATCTGCCGCCGGAAGTGACGCTCCTGCAGCGGACGCTCACCCACCCGCAGCTGCAGGCGCTCGAAGCGCAAGAACGCGCCGCTCGGGCGAAAGCTGCGCTCGCGGGCAAGCAACGCTACCCGCAATTTCAGGTCAGTGCCGGCTACAACAGCATGTGGTCGGATCCCGCCATGCGGCCGATGGTGGGACTGTCATTCACGGTACCGCTCGATCAGGGGAAGTACAGCGCTGAGGTTGACGCCGCTCAGGCGCAGGCTCGGCGGGCCGAATACGAGCTCGAGAACCAGCGCGCCGCTCTGCTCGCCGATCTCTCGGGTGCCTATGCCTCGACGCGTGAGGCGGCGAAGTCGCTCGCTCTCTATCGAGACGACCTCGTGCCCTTGGCGCGCGATGCGCTCGATGTGGCCTTGAGCGAATACAGCAGCGGCCGGGGCGGCTTTCTCGAGGTTCTGACCGCCGAACAGCACCAGCTCGATACCGCGCTCGGACTCGCCCGGGCGCAATCGGAATACTTCGATCGGTGGGCTGAGCTCGAGCGACTGAGCGGGAGCGGGCTTGCGAGACCGAATGAGACGGGGACCTCGCCATGAAGACGAATTACCGTATCGGATTTTTCAGTGCGCTCGCCGTCAATCTGCTGCTCCTGGGCGCTGCGGGGGTCCTCTGGTGGCGGTTGCATCCGGCTGCGGTGGCAGGACTCGTCTCGCAGGCGGCCGCGGTTGCCGCGTCTCGAGCGAGCGCAGTGGCCGGGAGCCGTGAGCCTTCGCAAGAGTCGCCGCTCGCGCCGGTGCCCATCTCCTCCCAACAATTGCAGCGCATCGGGGTCAGGATCGGCGAAGTCCGGCGCAAGTCCGTCAGCGATGTGATCCGCACGACGGGCAGTGTCGCGGTCGATGAACGAGGGCTCGCGTACGTGCAGGTGCGCTTCGCGGGTTACATTCAGAAGGTATTCGTCGACTCGACCTACCAGTACGTGCGCCGGGGACAGCCGTTATTCACCATCTACAGTCCCGAACTCTTGTCCACCGAGCGGGAGTATCTGCTGGCACGGGAGAGTCAACGGCGGCTCGCACGCAGCCCCGATCCGGCCGTGGCACGCGATGCGGCCTCGCTGGTGGATGCCGCGGCCGAGCGGCTTGCGCTCTGGGGTATCCCACATCGGGAAATTGAGCGACTGCGAGCGACTGGGCGAATCAGGCGGGATTTGGTCATCGACTCTCCGGTGAGCGGGTACGTCACGCAGCGCGAAGCGCTGCCCAACGCGTATGCCGAACCCGGAACCCGACTCTACACGGTGGCGGATCTCTCGACGATCTGGGTGTTTGCCCACGTATTCCAGAACGATCTCGGGCGGCTCAAGGTCGGCGACCGCGCACGCCTCACCGTCGACACATACCCTGGGCGGCGCTTCACCGGCCGGGTGGATTTCATCTACCCCGAGATCGATCCCTCGACCCGCACGGCGCGGGTGCGCCTGCGATTTGCGAACCCCACGTTGAAGCTCGTGCCGGGAATGTTCGTCAACGTTTCGCTCGAGGCCCCGATGGGTAAGCAGGTGGTGATTCCGGCCTCCGGGGTGCTGCAGACGGGCACCCGGCAAATCGTGTTCGTGGACCGGGGCGACGGATATCTCGAGCCGCGCGATGTGCGTCTCGGTGCCGAGGTCGGCGATGAGTACATCGTTCTCAGCGGGCTGAAGCCCGGCGAGCGCATCGTTACCTCGGCCAACTTCCTCATCGATTCCCAAAGCCAGCTACAGGCCGCATTGGCCGGTTTCGCATTGCCGCCCGCAGAGCCCCGGAGCGCCGCTGCTCCACGGGCGCGTCTCGCCGTATCCCTGCAACCGAATCCCCCGCGCGTCGGGCGCAATCTGATCCGCGTGACGCTCACCGACCTCAAGGGCGGCCCGGTCATCGGTGCGCAAGTCAACGCGACCTTCGTGCTGCCGGCGATGCCGGCCATGGGGATGGCCGGCAAGCAGGTTTCGGCGCAATTGACGCCGGCCGGCAACGGCGCGTACCAGGGCTCGGTGACCTTGACGGGAGGCGGCACGTGGCAAGTCGCGGTTGTGGCCCGAAAGGGGGGACAGGTCTTGGCCACCCATCAGCTTTCGGTCGATGCGGCGGGGAGCCTGTAGATGATCGCCCGAATCCTGCGCTGGTGCGCGGCGAACCGCTTCCTCGTCTTCACCGGGACGATCCTCGCGATTGCCGCTGGCATCTGGTCGATGATGCATATCCCCATCGATGCGTTGCCGGACATCTCCGACGTCGAAGTCGTCATCCACACCCGCTGGGCGGGCCAGCCCCCGAATCTCATCGAAGATCAGGTGACCTATCCCATTGTTACGACGCTGCTCGCCGCGCCACGGGTGAAGGCCGTGCGTGCTCAGACGATGTTCGGCGACTCGTACGTGTTCGTCGTCTTCAAGGACGGCACGAACCTCTACTGGGCCCGCTCGCGCGTGCTCGAGTACCTGCAGCAGATCGAGGGTCGCCTCCCGCCAGGCGTTCACCCCGAGATGGGACCGGATGCGACGGCCGCTGGGTGGGTCTACGAATATGCGCTCGTCGACCATACTCATCGCTATAGCCTGGCCGACCTGCGCACCCTTCAGGACTGGTATCTGCGTTATCAGCTCGAGACCGTGCCGGGGGTCGCGGAGGTCGCCTCGATCGGCGGATTCGTGCGCCAGTACCAGGTGAATCTGGACCCCAACAAGCTGCGTGCCTACGACATCCCACTCTCGACAGTGATCGAGCGCATCCGCGCGAGCACCAACGAGGTTGGCGGTTGGGTGCTCGAGCTCTCAGGCGCGGAGTACATGGTGCGCGGTCTCGGGTATATTCGATCACTGCAGGATCTCGCCGACATTCCCGTGGCCGTCAAGAACGGCACGCCGGTGCTGGTGAAGGATCTCGGCGCGGTGAATTTCGGTCCCGCGCCCCGTCGCGGCGTTGCCGATTGGCAGGGTGAGGGCGAGACCGTCGGCGGCATCGTCGTGATGCGCTATGGCGAGAACGCCCTCAAGGTCATCCGGGCGGTGAAGGCAAAGCTTGCCGACATTGCCCCGTCGCTTCCGCCCGGCGTCACCATCCGTAGCGCCTACGACCGCTCAGGTCTCATCGAGGCTTCGGTCCACACCCTCGAGCGCGATCTCATCGAAGAGGCGCTGGTGGTGAGCCTCGTGATCGTATTGTTCCTATGGCATTTCCGCTCGGCGCTGATCCCGATTCTCTCCATCCCGATCGCGGTCATCGCCTCGTTCATCCCGATGTACTTCCTGCACGTCTCGAGCAACATCATGTCCCTCGGGGGGCTTGCGCTCGCGATCGGGGTGCTGGTCGATGCCGCCATGGTCATGGTCGAGAACGGCTACCGACGGCTCGCCGAAGCGGATGCTGGCGGCGAGGGGTTGCCGGCCCATAGCTCCCCGGGAGGGGCCGGGGGAGCCGCGGTGGGGGAGGACGGTGCAGCGCCCGCAGCCCCGGCACCGCAGGGCCGCCGCGCGCTTCTGCTCGGCGCCGCCGAGCAGGTGGCCCCAGCGCTTTTCTTCTCCCTGATCATCATCATCGTCTCGTTCCTGCCGGTATTCCTGCTCGAGGGCCCGGAGGGGCGCCTCTTCACGCCGCTCGCCTGGACGAAGACGCTCGCGATCGCCTGTTCGTCGATTCTCGCGATCACCCTGGTGCCGCTGCTGATGCCGCTCTTCATCCGCGGTCGACTGCGACCCGAATCGCGCAATCCCATCTCCCGCCTCACCCGCGCGACGTACCTGCCGGTGCTCAAGCTCTCATTGCGCTATCGCCGGACGGCTCTCGCTGTGGCACTCCTCGTCCTTGCACTGACGGTGCCACTCGCCCAGCGCATCGGGAGCCAATTCATGCCGGCGCTCTACGAAGGTTCGGCGCTCTATATGCCCACCGCGCTACCCGGAATCTCGATCACGCAGGTCACTCAGCTCCTGCAGGAGCAGGATCGCATCATTCGCTCGTTCCCGGAGGTCAAGTCCGTGTTCGGAACCGCGGGCCGCTCGGATAGCGCGACCGATAACGCCCCGCTCGACATGTTCGATACCACCATCATGCTCAAGCCCCGCCGGCAATGGCCCGTCGGGATGACCTACGAGAAGTTGATTGCGCAGATGAACGCGAAGCTGCAATTCCCAGGCCTCACCAACACCTGGACCATGCCGGTGGCGGGCCGGCTCGACATGGAGCTCACGGGCATCAAGACGCCCGTGGGCCTGAAGATCCAGGGGCCGAGTCTCGCAGGGATCGCTCGGCTCGGTGGGCGCATCAGCGATCTGCTCACCCGCCTGCCCGGTGTCGAGTCGGTCTTCGCCGAGCGTGTCGCGCAGGGCCTCTACATCAACATTGCGGTCCACCGGCTCGAGGCGGCCCGCTACGGCCTCACCGTCGGGGATGTTCAACGCGCCATCGAATCGGGGATCGGGGGCGAGGATATCGCCGAGACGGTGCAGGGTCGCGAGCGCTTTCCCATCGACGTGCGCTACGCCCATGACTTTCGCAACGACCTCCCACAGCTCGAGCAGGTCGTGATCGCCACCCCCACTGGCGCCCAGATCCCGCTCGGCGAGGTAGCGACGATCACGTTCTCCCGGGGGCCTTCGATGATCCGGGATGAAGGGGGGCAGCTCACCGGGTATGTGTACCTGAACCTCAGCACCTCGAACTACGGCGGCTTCGTGGCGCGTGCCAACCGGATCCTTCACGAGAGGCTCACGCCGCCCCCTGGGTACACCTATAAGTGGTCCGGCCAGTACCAGTTCGAGATGCAGGCGAAACAGCGCCTCGAGCTCATCCTGCCGATCGTCTTTGTGGTGATCTTCCTGCTCCTGTATCTCCTATTCCACTCCGTGGCCGAGGCGGCCCTGCTGTTTTTCCCCGCCTTCTTCGCGCTCATCGGTGGGCTGCTGCTGCAATGGCTGCTCGGCTACGAATTCAGCGTCGCGGTGGCCGTTGGATACATCGCGCTCTTTGGTATTGCCGTGGAGACTGCGGTGGTCATGATGGTGTACCTGCGCGGCGCGCTCGAGGAGCGCCTGAGATCGCACCACGCGCTGACGCGTGAGGAGCTCGCGGCGGCCGCGATCGACGGGGCCGTGTTGCGGCTGCGCCCGGTGCTGATGACCGTCTGTGCCGTCATTGGCAGCCTTGCGCCCATTCTCTGGGAGACGGGGATCGGCTCGGACGTGATGAAGCCGATCGCCGCACCGATCGTCGGCGGCATGGTGACAGCGACGATCGCCGTGATGATTTTGGTACCGATCCTCTTCGTCATGCTCAAGGAGCATGCGCTGAATCGCGGGACGCTCGCGAATGAGGCGGGTGGGGCTCCTTTCGGGGAGGCACAGCGATGATGCGCAGATCGCCTCGCGCTGCCAGGTCCGCCCGCACCGTGTCGCATCGTGGGCCGCCGCCTTTGCCGTGCGGGCGGACCTGTGAAATGCGGTCGTGTCGAGACTGTCGATGCGAGTTCATGCCCGATGTTCTCGGAGCGCCAGCCGTTGGCTGTCGCCATTTCGATGGAGGTGACTATCATGAACAAGCGAGTCTTGATCCCCCTGAGCCTTGCAGGCGTCATGCTGGTATCGGCCACGGCGTTCGCCGTGACGGATGCGGAGCTTCAGGCATGCTTCAAGGCGCATAGCCAACTGATGGAAAAGCCCGCGCTGCGCAACCTGTATACCTGTTGGCGGGTGCACGGGTATCTGATGAAGCGGCAATGGTAGATGAGGCGAAATCGCGAGCGCCGGTGCTTGGTGCCGGCGTTCGCCATCTCTGGATCCGGGCGTGCTTGGCGGGTTCAAAGCTCCTCCAATCCCACCAATTACCGTCTACTCAACTGCCGGATGCCTCGCGATGTACCTCTCGTGCGGTCTCACCCGCAGGTAGTATTCCGGCTGACAGGAAGGTTGCGATAGACCTCACCGATAACATCGGTGGATGTGGACTTGTGACCGTATTCCGGGAGCTGGGAACAAATGGAGGCGCGGTGCGTGCGCTGGGTCCAGTCGGGCAGACTCGGCCGATCGTGATCCGGGGCACCCAAACCGGGACACTATGGGGATCACCGTTCCGAGAACGTGTTTTTCGGCGAGATCATCGCCCGGTAATCGGCCGCGCTCAGATCTTGATCGCTGTCCCCGATCCGGTCGGATCGATCGAGCTGCTCTGCAAGGCCGCGATGAGCGGACAGGTCACGGTGCCACGGTGTGCACGGCATTCACTCACGAGCTTCGATAGCGCCGCTTCGATGCGATTCAAGTCGGCGAGCTTGGCGCGCACATCGGCGAGCCGCAGGTCGGCCAGCTCGGCTGCCTCGCCGCAATGGGTGCCATCTTCCAGCGTCAGCAGCTCGCCGATTTCGTCCAGGCTGAACCCCAGTCGCTGGGCGGCCTTCACGAACTTCACTCGCCTCACATCGGCGCTGCCGTAGCGGCGGATGCCGCCGCGCCACCGCGGCGGCGTCGGTAGTAGCCCCTTGCGCTGGTAAAAGCGGATCGTCTCCACATTGACGCCAGCAGCCCGAGCGAAGGTGCCGATGGTCACGTTCTCGAGGTCGCTCATGCGGATTGACTCCGTACTTGAGTACGGGAGTATACGTGCACCCAGGGTTCATCAGGTGCTCGAGAGGCCAGACATGTCCACAGCGCAGAGGGCCGCCCCCGGGCCACGACTGCTTTCACTCGGCGGGATCGTCGCGGCACTTGGGGCCGCATCCTGTTGCGTGATCCCATTTCTGCTGTTCACAGTGGGAGTCAGTGGGGCCTGGATCGGCAATCTGACCGCGCTCGAGCCCTACCAGCCGATCTTTGCCGCTGTGTCCCTCGGGTTCGTTGGCCTGGGTGCGTGGCGGCTGCACCGCAGGGCGAAGACGGCCTGCGCCGAGGGGTATTGCGCCACGTCCCGCGCGGACCGTATCGCGCGCATCGGACTTTGGACTGCCGGCATCCTGGTCGTGATCGCCGTCGCTTTCCCGTATGTCATTCGCTTCTTGATGAGTTTCTGATCCTCTAGATCACCTCAGTCCCGGGAGTAAACTATGTTTCGTCGCTCATTCCTTCTCACTCTGGTATTGACCGTCGGTCTGGGTGCCGTTCCTTTCATCGCGCGCGCCGCCGATGCCACGGTCACGCTCGACGTTCATCATGCGGGCTGCGTGCTGTGTGGTCCGATCGTGAAGCGTTCTCTCGCTCATGTGAGGGGCGTGAAGTCCGTCACAGTCAGCCAACCCAACGCCATGGCGGACGTCACAGCGATCGTGGTCTATGACCCTGCGGTGACGCGCGTTGCGACGCTGATCAGAACGGTCACGGACCGCGGCTATCCCGCCAACGTCGAAGCCAAAGCCACTTCGTAGTCACGTCACAGCGGATCCGCCCGCCAACCCCCAGCGCGGGCTCAGGTGGCTGAGCGGTCCGCGAGACACGCCGGTTCAGAATTTCCTCGAGAGGATCGATCACGTGATGCAGTTGACCGTTACCGATATGACGTGCGAATCGTGCGCGGAGCACGTCAAGAGCGCATTGGAGCGCGTGCCAGGTGTGCAATCGGCCGAGGTCTCCTATACAAAGGGCAGGGCGCGGCTGGCCGTCGCAGAGGGCACCCCGGCGCGTGTCCTGATTGCCGCTGTCGATGCGCTTGGCTATCGGGCAGCGCTTGCCGATGGGCCTGAGGCTCTGCCACCTACCGACGGGGCGCACGATCGGGTGCGGGAATGGGTCGGCGGTGGGGATAAAGTCGAGCACGGCGGCGCTAGCCTGCACGTCGCGGTGATCGGCAGCGGGGGCGCGGCCATGGCTGCGGCACTGAAGGCCGCAGAACTCGGCGCACGGGTAACGCTGATCGAACGCGGCACCATTGGCGGCACCTGCGTGAATATCGGGTGCGTGCCGTCGAAGATCATGATCCGCGCCGCGCACATCGCGCACCTGCGCGCGACGAGCCCTTTCGACAAGGGGATCACTGCGGCCAAACCCACCATCCGGCGTGAGCAGCTCCTCGCCCAGCAGCAGGGGCGAGTCGAGGCGCTGCGCCATGCCAAGTACGAGAGCATTCTGGCCGGCATTCCCGCGATCACCGTGCTGCATGGCGAAGCTCGCTTTATAGATGGTCACAACCTGATGGTGAAGCAGAGCGAAGGGGGTGAGCGAACAGTGCGCTTCGACCGCTGCCTGATCGCCACCGGCGCGAGCCCGGCGCTGCCGCCTATCCCGGGATTGCCGGACACGCCGTACTGGACCTCGACGGAGGCGCTGGTCAGCGATGTCATCCCGCCGCGCCTTGCCGTCATCGGCTCGTCCATCGTGGCGGTGGAACTGGCGCAAGCCTTCGCCCGGCTGGGGAGTCACGTGACGATTCTGGCGCGCCACACACTGCTCTTTCACGAAGACCCTGCCATCGGACAAGCGCTCACGGCCACCTACCGCGAGGAAGGGATCGAGGTGCTGGAGCACACGCAGGCGAGCGGAGTCGCCTATCGGAACGACGAATTCGTGCTCACGACCGGCCAAGCTGAGCTCTGCGCGGAGAAGCTCCTGATCGCCACCGGCCGCAACCCGAACACGCGAACCCTGAACCTGGAAGCGGCGGGTGTCCAAGTGACCGAGGGAGGCGCCATCGTGGTCGACGAGCGGCTGTCAACATCTGCGCCAGATGTCTTCGCCGCTGGTGATTGCACCGTTCAGCCCCAGTTCGTTTATGTCGCCGCGGCGGCAGGCACCCGTGCGGCGATCAATATGTTGGGCGGCGACGCGGCGCTCGACCTCTCCACCATGCCGGCGGTGGTATTCACTGACCCGCAGATCGCCACCGTGGGGCTGTCCGAAGCCGAGGCCCATACGAAGGGTATCGAGATCGACAGTCGCATCCTCCTCCTTGAGAACGTGCCGCGCGCGCTCGCGAACTTCAATACCCGCGGTTTCATCAAGCTGGTCATGGAAGAGGGCTCGCGGCGGCTGATGGGCGTGCAGGCTGTGGCGCCGGAGGCCGGTGAGCTCATCCAGGCGGCGGCGCTCGCGATCCATGCTCGGATGACCGTGGAAGAGCTCGCTGATCAGCTGTTCCCGTATCTGACCATGGTGGAAGGGCTGAAGCTCGCCGCGCAGACCTTCAAGAAGGACGTGACGCAATTGTCTTGCTGCGCGGGGTAGATGGGCAAGTCGATGATCGGCTACACCACGTCCACACTGGCTACGACCGCCGGTGTCAGCGTCCATGTGGTGCGTGACTACATGGTACGTGGCCTGGTGCACCCGACGCGAAGTCCGGCGTCCCGCACGAGCGCGCTCAGCTCTCTGGCGGTGCGAAAATGTGCGGCCTGCCAGGTGGCCGCTCCAAGCCAGGTCCTCAGCCGCCGGCTCAGGGCCCAAACGCTCCACCGCCCGAGCTCACCGAGTACCAGACGACCACGCGGCCGCAGCACACGCGCCATCTCGCGGACTGCGGCGGCGGCATCCGTGACAAAGCACAGAACGGTGACGGCGGCCACCACGTCGAAGCTGGCGTCGGGGAAAGGCAGCCGCTCGACTTGCCCCTGCAGAAACGTCACTTTGAGGCCCGCAGTCATAGCGCGAGCACGTGCGGCTCCCGACTGCGGGGGTGACGCCCATGGCCGCGAGGACGGGCGACAGGCGAATCTGCCCGGAATGGCAGGCCGAACCGGTCGATGCGGCAACCTCGGGCACGGCCTCCAAGATGGTGGCGTCCACGTGGCCGATACACGAGACGTTGAGGAGACCACCGCGATCGTGAAGCGGGAACTGCACTGATCCTGATATCCCTCCACCTCCCGCAACTGCTGCAGCGTTCATATCCCAGTTGGATGGCAAATGATGTTGCGTGGTCGCATCGCGATATGCCAACATTCTTATTGCGCCGCTCCGTCTCGGTATGGTGTCAGCGCCATCCGCAGCTTTTCTTTGGCGCGCCGAATCCGCATCTCGACCGCCTTGGCTGTTATGCCGAGCTGCGCGCCGGCCTGCTGGTGCGTCAGGCCAGCCATGAGGACGAGGAGGAGCGGTTCCTTGTAGCGGCGCGGTAGGCGGGCGATGGCCTGATCGAGACGCCGCAGACGCTCGAGGTCGGGTGATTCGAGTTCTGGGTTCGAATCAGCGATCCATGGCGACTCGACGCTGGACTGCGCATGGAATAGCGTCAGCAGCCTCCGCCGTATGACGTGACGTCGGCCATGATCGCGGCATTTATTGAGCGCGATTTTCCGTAACCACGGAGTCAGCGTTTGTTGTACGTCAAACCGACGCAGGCCCTGCCACGCGGCCACGAAAGTATCCTGCAGGATATCGTAGGCGTCGTCCGCATCGCCCACGTAGCGGCGCACGAATTGATACAAGGGGGTCTTGTGTCGCCGGACGATCTCACTGAACGCCGCGCGGTCTCCGTCCCGAGCGGCCCGCACAAGCGGCCTGTCGGGATCATCCCGATCCTGCGTCACTGGCGGCTCGAATCGAGGGCCTTTGCGATCGCCTGATCGTAGATTTCCGCCTGCCGAGGCGTGAGCACTGTGCGCATGTCCATGACGTGCCTGACCGTCGCTACCTGCAAGGCCGTCATGGCGGTGGAAAACTGGTTGATTGCTTGCGCGGCTTTCGGTCCGTAGCGATGCTCGGCGAGAAGGGCGGCGGCGAGTTCGCGGTTTGCCGCACGCTCGCGTGCTTCCAGGACCTTCCGCCGCGCCGCATAGGCAGCTTCCAGCGCGGCCAAGCGCTGCCGTTGCTCCGTGGTTAGGTCGAGCTGCCGGTGCAGCAGCGTATTGAGGCTCACGGGCGAGCCTGGGGAGTGAGTCAGTCCGTACCGGACGCCAAGCCAACCCCCCGCCGCGGCGGTGAGCGCGCTCAGGAGGATCGCGGCAAGCACCACACGTCCGCTGCCCATCACGGTCTGTCTCCATCGAGCAAGGCCCAGGCGGTGAGGGGTGCTCGAGGCGAGAGAACACTCAATTCTACGGCTCGATGCGCGTGATATCCACAATAGCATCCGGCGCCCGCGCTGACCCCAAAGGCGAGCGCGATCAGAAGTCCCTCAATGGCCAGCAGGCGTGCACCGCGCCTTCGCGCCCGCTCATGCTCGTCGAGGCGCGCCCAGACGTCTGCCTCCAGTCGCTCCAGGGAGCGGTCAACGGCACCGGTCTTAAGCCTCCGAATGTCTTGATCGATCATCGTTCGACCTCGGAATTTCGTCGATTCTGATTTATACGCCGCTCGCGCTCCCATCCCTCGCAATTCCCGAGGCGCAGGGAGTCGCAGAGGGTTTGCCGCTCGACGTGCGTACTGAGAGGGATACCTGTGCTTCTCGATCCAATCTGGCGTCCAAATTTTGCAAGCAACCTTGCCATACGACTTTTTGTCCGAGTCTGCAGGAGCGGTGATTCCGTGATGTCGATTACCCGGCGTCTGCGCCTCTCAGGGGTAATGCTATTCGGACTGGCCTCAGGCTGCGCGCACTTCGTGCCTCGGCCGCTGTCCCCACAGCGGTCCATCGCGGCGTTTCGCGCCCGTTCACTTCAAGATCCGCACCTTCGCGCCTTTCTTGCCGCCAATCACGTTCCGCCTCCCAACCCGGGGGGCGCTTGGGGGCTGAGGGCGCTCACGCTGGCCGCCATTTATTATCAGCCAGCCTTGGCCGAGGCGCGCGCGCGGCTGCTCGCGGCGCAGGCAGCGCAGATCACGGCGGCTGAGCGCCCCAACCCCTCGTTGGCGATGGGGCCGGGATATGACCGCGGCGTTCCCGGAGTGCCCAGCCCCTGGATCGTTCCGATCGCACTGGACTGGCCGGTCGAGACCGGCGGGCGGCGGGGTGATCGCATGGCCCTGGCCTTCCACGAGGCAGCGGCCTTGCGCTGGGATCTGATCGGCACAGTCTGGCGGGTGCGCAGCCGGCTGCGCGTGGCGCTGCTGGGCCTCTATGCGGCCCAGCGGTCCGCGCGGCTTCTCGCCCGCGAAACCACCGCGCTCAAGAGAAGCGTCGCTCTGCTGCAAGGGCAGTTCTCCGCCGGCAGCGTTTCAAGCTATGAGGTGACCCAGGCCCGCATTGCGCTGGACCATGCCATTCTTGCGCGCCAAGCGGCCGCGGGCCAGGTCCGAGAGGCGCGCATCGAGCTCGCTGGCGCACTCGGCGTATCGCCCCGCGCGCTCTCGGGCGTGAGGCTCTCTTTCGCGAAGCTGGAGACATTTCCCCGCGAGCTCACGCGGCCGCAGATCCGGCGGCGGGCCCTCACTGATCGCGCCGACGTGCGCGGCGCCCTCGAGCAATACGCCGCCAGCCAGTCCGCACTGCAGCTGCAGATTGCCCGCCAATGGCCGCACGTCGAGCTCGGCCCGGGCTTTACCTGGAACGGGCAGCTGGCTCGCGATAGCGAGTGGCAGCTCGGGCTCCGGCTGACACTGCCTCTGCTGAATCACAATCAGGGCCCTATCGCCGAGGCGAGAGCACAACGCCGATTGGCCGCAGCTCACCTTCTCTCCGTCCAGGCTGGAGCAATTCACGAGATCGATGCGGCGCTCGCCGCCTACCGGTCCTCGCTGAGGCAGCTGGCTACCGCGGATTCGCTGTTGCGGGCTTTGAAGCGGCGCTTGCGCGCCGTTCGATCTCGGGTCGCGGCCGGTGAATCACAGCCGCTTGATCTCAGCGATGCCGAGGTCGCCTTCGATACCGGCGCGCGTGCGGCACTGCACGCGCAGGTCGAAGCTCAGCAAGCGCTTGGGCGGCTCGAAGACGCTGTTCAAAGTCCGCTGACGTTGGCCGCCTCGACCGTGCGGGCCGCACAGAACACGCCATCGCGAGTCGACCAATGAAACGAAGAGTCTATATCGCCTCGGCCCTCCTCGGGCTCGTCGCGGCAGTTTCCGCTTATGCCTTGCTCAGGGCGCACCGCGATGCGAGGAGAGCCGGCGGACAGCCCCTCGTTGCGCCGGTGATCAGCGTGCAGGTCGGTGCGCTCGAGCTCAAGACTTTGCACCGCTACGTGATCGGCTATGGCGTCGTGGAGCCGGCGCCTGCAACGTCCCGGCGTGCCGCCGCCGAAGCGCAGGTCGCCGCACCGGTCAATGGCGTGGTGACTCGGGTGCTCATCGCCGCCGGCGAGCGCGTGCGGCGCGGGCAGTTGCTCGCTGAGCTGAATTCGGACGCCATGACCGAAACCTATGCGGCGGCGCAGGCGCGCCGCGAGCGCCGGCTCTATGCTCAACACAACGCCTCGCTCAAAGATTTACAGCAGGCCGAAGCGAGACTCGCGCTCCTGCGCATCACCGCGCCAGTCTCCGGCACCGTCGTGCGAGTCGATATCAAGCCGGGTACGGCGGTGAACACGAGCACGGTGCTTGCCGATGTGATGGACCTTCACCGGCTGGTCGTGCGGACCGATATTCCAGCAGCCGAGGCGACCGCGCTCAAGCTTGGCCAGCCCGTTCAGGTGCTGGGGGCTATGCGCACCGCGACTCGCCTCGCCTATATCAGTCCCATGGTGGATCAGAGCGATGGCGCGGTGAGTGTCTGGGCGCCGCTGCCGGCGGACAGCCGCCTGCGTCCGGGACAGTATGTTCGGTTGCGCATCGTCACCGCGACACACCGGATGGCCCTCGCCGCCCCCAGTGCGGGCGTGATCACCGACGTTGGCAAACACGGCGTACTTTCGGTCGTGCGCGGCCACGAGGCGATCCGCGTACCGGTGCGGATAGGCATACGCGAACATGGCTGGGTCGAAGTATCGGGTCCCGCGCTCAGGGCCGGCACACAGATCGTCACCGTGGGAGCCTACGGCCTTCCCTCTCGGGTCGCGATCCAGATCGCCTCTGACTCGGCTCGCGACCCCGTCGCGGCGAACGCGCAAGGCCCCGAGACACCGTGAGCGCTGCCCCGTCACGTCTGGGCCGCTTCACCACGCGGCACGCCCTCGCGATCACCTTTATCGCCGCCGTCATCTGTCTTGCCGGGGTCTTTGCGGCCTTGCGCATTCCTTCGTCGGTATTTCCGGTGACCGCCTTTCCACGGATCGTCGTCGGGGTGAGCAACGGTATCATGCCCCCCGATCAGATGATGGCGACGATCACGCGACCCATCGAGGAGTCACTGAAGAGCATTCCTGAAGAGCGCACGGTGCTCTCGACCACGACGCGCGGCTCAGCAATTATCAACGTGGAATTTCCTTGGGGCACGGACATGCACCGCGCGGAATTGTATGTGCTCGGTCGTATCGCCGAGATCCGCAGCGAGCTGCCCGCGGGAACGACAACGGACGTTCGGCGTGTAGGGTTCACGCTGAGCTATCCTGTCATTGGGATCAGTCTGAGCTCGAGCGACCGCTCGCTGCGGGATCTGTGGAACACGGCGACTTACACGATCAAGCCGCTATTTCTGCAGATCCCCGGCATCTCACGCGTCGAGGTCTTGGGTGGCCACGTGCCGGAGTACCACGTGATCGTAGATCCGCTGAAGCTCCAAGCGACGCATCTATCACTCCGCGACGTCACCGCCGCGCTCGAGAAGAACAATGTGATCGCCTCGGCGGGACTGCTGGCGCGGAACTATCGGCTGTATCTGACGACGGTGGACGGTCGCGTTCATTCGATAGCGCAGATCGAGAACATCGTGATCGTGGTTCGTGATGGGCATCCCGTGCGCGTGCAAGACGTTGCCCGAGTGGTGCGGGCGCCGGCCCCTGCCTATACCAGCATGACGGCCAACGGGCACCAAGCCGTGCTGCTACAGATCGAGAGCCACTCGAACGCCAGCGTTCTCGCCATCGCCTCGGCGCTGAAGAGCGCGCTACTGAAGCTTCACGGGGAGCTACCGCCGGATGAGCGCCTGGCCTTCTTTTACGATCAATCGAGCTTCGTCCGGGACTCCATCGGCAACGTATGGGATGCGGTACTCTTTGGGCTTGCGCTCTCGGTGATCATCCTCTACCTGTTCCTCAGGAACTGGGGCAGCGTCTGGACCGCCGTCGTCACCATTCCCATCTCCGTGCTGATCACCTTCGTCGCGATGAAGCTTGCCGGCATGAGCTTCAACATGATGACGCTCGGCGGCATTGCGGCGTCGATCGGACTCATCATCGACAACGCCATCGTCGTCGTCGAAGCGATGTGCCATAGCATCGCCCGGGGCGGCCCACGACTCGAGGGCATCTATCAGGGAATAGGGGAGGTGCTGACGGCCCTGATCGGCTCGACGCTGACGCCGGTTGTCGTCTTTCTGCCGCTCATCTTTCTCACGGGGATTGCCGGTGTATTCTTCCGTGCGCTGGGGCTCTCGATGGTGGTGGCGCTCCTGGTTTCACTGCTGCTTGCGCTGACGCTGACGCCCTCGCTTGCGGCGTGGATGATTCGGGGCCGAGCACCGTCCGAGGAGGGTGGTTTCATCCTGCAGCGCATCCTGCGGCTCTATGATCGCTCCGCCCGGTGGGCGTTGAGGCACACGGGGGTGACACTGCTTTGCTGTGGTCTGATCCTCATTGGCGCCATCTTCGTGTATCGCCATCTCGAGACCGGGTTTCTGCCGAATTTCGACGAGGGCGGGTTCAATATCGACTTCACGGCACTGCCGGGCACCAGCCTCGCCGAGACGTCGCGCACGCTCGATGAGGCCGAGCGGGTGATCCGGGACAACCCGGACGTCGCGGGCTATTCCCGGCAGCTCGGCGCGCAGCTTGGGCCGTACCTCAATGAGCCCTACAAGGGCAGCTACCTGATCAAGCTCAAAGCGAACCGTCGCCATACGACGGATGAGGTCATGGCCAGGATCCGCCATCAGCTCGACCGGCGATTCCCGATGGTGCGCTGGGATATCAAGGGGTTTCTCACCGATGTGGTCGGCGACTTGCAGCTCGCTCCCTATCCGGTGGAAGTGCGGCTCTTCTCGCCCGACCTCGCGTGGCTCAAGAAGACCGCACCCCGGGTAGAGGCGCAGCTGCGGAAGATTCCAGGACTGGTCGACACTTTCGATGGCCTCACGGTGATCGGGCCGGAGATCGACCTGCGCGTGCGCCGCGCCGAAGCGGCACGTTTCGGACTGACCACCCAGGATATCGCCTCGACCGTCGATAATGCGCTGCTGGGAAAGGTCTCCTCCGATGTGCTCGAGGGCGATCGAGTCGTGGGCATACGCGTGCTCGAGGATCCGAGCAGCGTCGCGCGCCTCGCCGCATTGCGCACCCTGCCGCTGCGCACCCCCACTGGGGCGCTCGTGCGGCTGGAGCAGGTCGCATCCGTCGGCGAGCGGCCGAATCAGGTGGAATTGAGCCGCGACAATCTGCGCCAGGACGATATCGTATCGGCGAGGCTGGAGGGCGTGGATCTCGGCACCGCGATGCGCGAGGTGCGGGCGACATTGAGCCGCGACAAATGGCTGCCGCCGGGAGTGGTGCACTACGCCGGGCAGTACCGACTCCAGCAACAGTCGTTCGCGAATCTATTGGTCGTGTTGCTGTCCGCGATCCTGCTGGTGTTCACCGTTCTCCTGGTGGAGTTCCGCTCGTTCTACGAGCCTATCGCCATCATCTTCGGTGCGGTGCTCGCGCTCTTCGGGGCGATGGTCGGATTGTGGCTCGAGGGCATCACGCTGAACATCGTGTCGTATCTCGGCGCGATCATTGGTGTCGGCATTGTTGCCAAAAACGGCATCCTGGTGCTCGACCAAGCGCAGCAGCTGAGGGCTCAAGGCACCGAGCTTACCGAGGCGCTGATCCAAGCAGGTCATCGCAGGCTCCGACCGGTGCTAATGACCTCACTTGCCGCGGCGCTTGGCATGCTGCCGCTTGCCTACGGCGCGGGCGCGGGTGCTCAGATGCTACAGCCGCTCGGCATCGCGGTCATGGGTGCCTTGTTCCTCTCGGTGCCCTTGTCGCTCATAGCGACACCGGTCCTTTATTATCTGTTGGTCGTCTCACACCGGCGGTACTTCGATCCCCTCAGTCGCATCGAGGAATCCTAAGCGTGGCCCCGATGAGCTCCGAAGTCGCCGGTTCAGGGTTTCGCCTTCATTTCGGCGGTCGGCGTCACGGCATCGCTCGCCACAGCGAGGGACGCTGGCAAAGAAGGCGGGACGCGCTCGCGGGATCGGCAGGTCTGCGAGGGGACCCCGCACCGACTCGAGCAGCGGTGGCACGAACACCCCGACGCCCGGGCTGGTGGCACTATGAATGGGACTGGTAGTCCACTGGGCTGATTGGCTCAAACACAGGCACCTCTCTCACGCGAGCACTCGACCCAGGTCCTCGACGACGGCCTCGATTTCCTCCTGCAGGGTGTGGCGCCCGAGACTGAAGCGTATCGCGCCCATGCCGATTTCTGGTGCGATACCCATGGCGGCAAGGACCGGCGAGAGCCGAATCTGCCCGGAATGGCAAGCCGAGCCCGTCGATGCGGCGACCTCCGGCATTGCCGCGAGAATGTCGGCGCCCACGCGCCCGACAAACGAGGCATTGAGCGTGTTTGGCAGCCGGCGATCTGGATGACCATTGAGCACGACGCGAGTGCCG
>DAIDHH010000098.1 GCA_027452045.1 Gammaproteobacteria bacterium | reverse complement strand
ATCAGTGTCGGGATGCTGCGGATGGCAAAGCGCGCGGCAAGCTGCTGCTGTTCGTCGGTGTTGACTTTGGCCACGCGAAGGCGCGTCGCGCGCTGGGCGGCGGCGCGATCGAGCACCGGGGCCATCATGCGGCAGGGCCCGCACCAGGGCGCCCAGAAGTCCACCAGCACGGGAAGGGTGGCGCGCTCGACGTGGGCGGAAAACGAGGCACCATCCAAGGCGACCGGCGCCCCGGTGAAAACCTCCGCCTTGCAGCGCGGGCACTTGGGATGCTCGAGCGCGCGCGCCTCGGGCACGCGGACGAGGGAGTGACACTGGGGGCAGGCCACCAGCATGGCGTCGGCGGCATGGATTTCGGCGTTCATGGCTGAAGGATGGGGCCGGACCGATGCGATTCAAGCGCCGGGGGCTTGGCTTCGTTCCCCGGGCACCCCATCATCACGAGTCATGGAATACCGGGACTACTACAAGATTCTGGGCGTGGCGCGGACGGCGACGGCGGAGGACATCAAGAAGTCCTATCGCCGGCTGGCCCGCAAGTACCATCCTGACGTGAGCAAGGAAAAGAACGCGGAGGAGAAGTTCAAGGAAGTGCAGGAAGCCTACGAGGTCCTGAAAGACCCAGAGAAGCGCGCGGCCTACGATCAGCTCGGCAGCGGCTGGAAGTCCGGCCAGCAGTTCCGGCCGCCGCCGGATTGGGCGAGCGGTTTCGAGTTCCGCGGCGGCGCCCGGCCCGGAGGAGGCGGGGGAGCGCATGCGTTCGAGGAGGAAGGCTTCAGCGACTTCTTCTCCTCGCTCTTTGGCGGTGCGAGTCCCTTCGCAACCTCCCCACGACAGCGGCAGCAGGCTGGACGTGATCATCACGCGCGCGTCGACATAGACCTCGAGGAAGCCTTCGGCGGCGGCACGCGCACCCTCGATCTCAAACGCCCGGAGTTGAAGACCGATGGAACGGTGGAGCTGCGCGCGCGCACCGTTCGCGTCACCATCCCCGCGGGTGTTACGGACGGTCAGCTCATCCGGCTCGCCGGCCAGGGAGAGGCAGCTCCGGGGGGCGGACGTACGGGTGACCTTTACCTGGAACTGCACATCCGTCCGCACCGCTTGTTCCAATTGGACGGCCGTGACGTCACTCTGACATTGCCGATTGCGCCATGGGAGGCGGCCCTC
Organism: Gammaproteobacteria bacterium; assembly: GCA_027452045.1. GTDB lineage: Bacteria > Pseudomonadota > Gammaproteobacteria > Steroidobacterales > Steroidobacteraceae > 13-2-20CM-66-19. The sequence goes on along the minus strand of DAIDHH010000098.1, from coordinate 15,874 downwards.
GGAGCGACGGTGACGGTGCCCACCCTGGGAGGCACGGTCGAGATGCAGGTTCCGCCCGGCGCACAGTCCGGCCAGAAACTGCGCCTGCGGGGGCGGGGCCTGCCCGGCCAGCCACCCGGCGACGCCTACGTGCAGCTCAAGATCGTTCTGCCGCCCGCAAGCTCCCCGGAGGCGCGTGCGTTGTACGAGGACATGCGCGCGAAGCTGGCGGGCTTCGATCCGCGCGCCGACCTCAGGAGGTAACGCCGTGAGTCATGAGGTGGAGGTTCATGAAGTGCGCCTCGTGGGCGAGGCGGATTGGATCGCCGCCGTGGACATCTGCCGGGTCTGCCGGATCGAGCTCGATGCCGTGATCGAGCTCGCCGAGCTCGGCCTCGCCGCGCTGCGGGGCGGCTCGATGCAGGAATGGCAGTTTCCGGCGGCAGCCCTGCCGCGCCTGGCGATGGCCGCAAGGCTGATGCGCGATCTCGGTGTCAACGCGAGCGGAGCGGCGCTTGCGGTGGAGCTCTTGGAAACCCAACGAGAGCTCGAGCGGCGGATCCGGCACCTCGAGCGGCTGACCGACTGAGCCGCGGCCGGGGTGCGCGCGCGGACCGATCAGGTCCGGTACCGTCTCGTCAGGCGCTCCCTGAGGGCGGCGGCAAAAATGCCAGCCAGCAGGAGCGCGCAGAGACCGACGACGACGAAGCTCAGTGTATTGACGATCAGCCCGAGCACCTGCCCCGGCAGCCCGAGCGCGATGAAGACCAGTACCGATAGCAGGCCGAGCGCAAGAATCAGGTAATGAAAGGTGCGCTGCTCCCAGCTCACCCCGATACAGCCTCCCAGGATGGCGAGTCCCGCGGCAACGATGCCGGTGGCCATCGGCCAGCCGCCGTAGGCGAGGATCACCGGCTGGAGCGACCCCTGGAACAGGGTGTTCCACTCGGGAACTCCCCAGATGAAACCGTAGATCACCGATCCGGCCGCCAGAATGCCGGTCACGATCGAGCACAGGAGAAGTCCGCGCTTGTGTGATTCCATGTCGATGTGGCCAATGCCATCGGCCGAAGCGGCCTCACGAAATTCTAGCCGAAAAACCGCGCACTCGCCGCCCGCGGGACCGCCGTTCGGGCCGCGTGCTGCCGGGAGACGCGTTCGGCCGGATGTCCTTCAGAACAGCGCCAAGCCCTTGGACAGCGCGATCCAGACGCCGATCAGGAACGGCACGCCGACACCGAGCCACGCGAGCGCCGTGCCGATGCCGGGCCTGCCGCGCGCCGCCGCCTCGCCCCCACCATGCCCATGTTGCAGTGCTTGCTCACGCGCAAGCTCGTCCTCCGACATGTAATGGTGCTCGCCAACCGGCTTGATCAAGGCGTTGCACACCAGGCCGATGAGCAACAGTACTGCCATGATGTAGAGCGTGAGATTGTAGACCTTGGCATGCGGAACACCGTGATCGAGCTCGTACTGACGCAGGCTGGCAATGAGCGCCGGTCCGGCGATGCCGGCCACCGACCACGCGGTGATCAGCCGGCCATGGATTGCGCCCACCATCTGGGTGCCGAAGATGTCTGCCAGGTACGCGGGCAGCGTCGAAAAACCACCGCCATACATGGAGATGATGATGCAGACGCTGAGCACGAACAGCCCTGGGATGCCGAGGCGGCCCCAGGTGGGCAGCAGCACATAGAGGATGATGCCGAGAACGAAGAAAATGTAATAGGTTCTCTTGCGCCCGGCATAGTCGGAAGAGGCGGCCCAGAACAGGCGCCCGAGGCTATTGAACAGACTGATGAGGCCGACGAGGCCCGCGGCCGCGGCCACGACCGCCGCCTTCTGTTCGGCGGGCGAGAGCGCGCCGGCTCGCCCGATCAGTCCGGCTCCAAACACATCCTGCAACATCGGACTCGCCATCGAGATCACGGCGATTCCGGCGGTGACGTTCAGGCAGAGCACCAGCCAGATCAGCCAGAATTGCGGCGTCTTCAGCGCGCGATCGAGATGCACGTGACGATCCGTGATCATCGCTCCCCCGTCCCCGGCCCGCGGGGAGGTGAATCCCTCGGGCTGCCAGCCAGTGGGGGGAACCCGGAAGCTGAACGCGCCAATGGACATGACGACGACATAGATCGCGCCGAGAATGATCAGCGAAGCAGATACCCCCTGTACGCCCTGATGGGCGAAGTGGGCCATCAGCCACACCGCCAGTGGCGCCCCGATCATCGCGCCACCGCCATAGCCCATGATGGCGAAGCCCGTGGCAAGTCCACGCCGGTCGGGGAACCATTTGATGAGCGTCGACACCGGCGTGATATAGCCCACGCCCTGGCCAACACCGCCGAGCACCCCGGTGCCGAGATAGACCAGCCAGAGCTGGTGAACGGTGACGCCGATACCGCCCACAACGAGCCCGCCGCCCCAGCAGAGTGCGGCAACGAAGCCCGCCTTGCGCGGGCCCGCGTGCTCGAGCCAGGCACCCCAGATCGCCGCGGAGATACCGAGCACGGCGATGAAGGTTTCGAAGATGTGCGTCTCGGCCGGGACGCTCCAGTTGCAGCGGGTGGTGGTGAGTTGGGCGAGGAATCCCTGTCCCGCGCATGCGGCGGGATCGGCCACGTGGATGAGGTGAGTCATCGGCAGCCAGAACACCGAAAAGCCGTACGCCATGCCGATGCACAGGTGGATGCACAACGCCGCCGGCGGCACCAACCAACGGTTGAACTTCGGCGTGGCTATGGTCCGCGCGCGGTCAAGCAGCGATATCTCTGCCATGATGCCCCCCTTTTGATCTTGTCGCGGCGGGTCGATCCCGGTACGGGATGACACCGTCCGGGAGGAGGTAGTCTAGCGAGGACTCGGCGGCGTTCCGGGACGCAGGCTCGCCGCAGGTCCAATTGCTGCGGGGTGTTCGCAATGCGATACGGTAGTGTTCCAGTTTCGCACGATTGCGCCGAAGGACGGCAAGCCCACAGTCCCTGAGCCGCTCAGCCCTTGCCGACGACGACCTCGCTGATCTGGATGACCGGCTCGAGATCGGTGTAGTTGGGAATGTCGGCCAGAATCTCCTTGGCGTGAGGTCCGAAGCCCGCCTGGAACGATTCGACCGAGTCGCAGAAGATGTGGCACATTCCCACGTAGGTGGCGGGCGCATCGGGCGAGCCGCCCGCGAGGCCCTTGTCGACGGTGTAGTACCTGCACTTCTCGCCCATGAGGCGCTTCACGAGCGGCATGTGCCGGTCGCGATAGTAATCATGGTCGAACCGGGCTCCGGGCCTGTTCGGATACATCACGCTGACCTTGATCATGGCACTCCCCTCGGGCGAGCAGTCGGGCAAGGATTCGCAGCGAATAGTGCGTCAGCGGGCCCGTGCTGGCAACCTTGCGTCAACGGCACCGCCCGGACGCTCGGCGTTATGCTAGTCACCGAAGATGCGCCACGCCGTACTCAAGTCGCTCGGCGCGGCGGCCGCGGCACTGCTGTGCGGCTGCGCGGGACCGCGCAGAACCGCGCCGATTCCCGCTCCGCCGCCGGCCTTCCTTGCCTCCCGCACTCCAGCCTCGTCATGCCCGCTGGCGATCGGGGTGCTCATCGAGGGCTGGCACAGCGGTCTCATACTGCCTGTCGGGGAGCTCGGTCCCCTCGGCCCGCTGCTGCCCAGGTATCCGGATGAGCGCTACACAAGTTTCGGATGGGGCAATCGACGCTTCTACATGTCGCCTCACCCCACCTTCGCCGAGGCTGTGTCCGCGCTTTTCAGTTCCCCAAGTGTCGTGCTCGTCGAAGGCGCGCCAACATGGCGGGCGCTGAGCTCATCGGGCGCGCAGCTCCACTGGCTCCGTGCCGACCAGGACGAGATCTGGAGGATGGACGCCTATCTGCGTCGGACACTCGGCTCACCCGGCGCCAGGGCGAGGCGTCTCGGCAGGGGACTCCAGGCCGACAGTGCCTTCTACGCTTCGCCGGAGCGCTACGATGCGCTGCACACCTGCAATACCTGGACCGCGGACGCCCTGCAGAACGCCGGTTATCCCATACACGACCACGGTGTGATCTTCTCGAGCCAGCTGGAGCGCCTGATCGAGAAGCTGCCCGCCTGCCCCGATGTCAGGCGCCCCTGACCCAGGATTCTACGCGGCAATCTCAACCCCCGCGGATTCGACCTGGGCGCCGTGACGGATGAGATGGTCGAATGCGGACAGCGCCGCCGTCGAGCCCGCGCCGATCGCGGTCACGATCTGCTTGAACGGGATCGTGGTGGCATCGCCGGCCGCAAACACTCCGGGAGCGGAACACCGGCCGCGATCGTCAATCACGATCTCGCCCCGCTCGGTGAGCTCCAGAGTGCCGCGCAGCCACTCGGTGTTGGGCTTGAGTCCGATCTGCACGAACACGCCCTCGAGCGCGAGCTCCTGCTGCGACCCGTCCGCGCGGTCTTGCCAGCGCAGCGCCGTCACCCGGTGGCCGTCGCCAACGACCTCCGTCGTGCGCGCGTTCAGCCGCACCTCGACGTTGGGAAGGCTGCGCAGCTTGCGCTGCAGCACCTCATCGGCGCGCAGGCGCGAATCGAACTCGAACAGCGTGACGTGCGCGGTGATTCCTGCGAGATCGATCGCCGCCTCGACACCGGAATTGCCGCCGCCGATCACCGCGACGCGTCTGCCCTTGAAGAGCGGGCCGTCGCAGTGTGGGCAATAGGCCACGCCGTGATTGCGGTAGCGCTCCTCCCCCGGCACGTTGAGTGTGCGCCAGCGCGCCCCGGTGGAGAGGATGATGGTGCGGGCGCGAAGTGTCGCACCGTTCTCGAGACGAAGCCCCGATAGAGCGCCGGGTGAGGTGCCGGGGAGCAGCTGCACGGCCTTTTGGGAGTTCACGACCTGTACGCCGTGCTCCCGGACGTGCCGCTCCAGAGCACCGGCGAACTGCGGTCCCTCGATATGCGGCAGGGAGATGAGATTCTCGATGCCGAGGGTATCGAGGACCTGGCCGCCGAAGCGCTCCGCCACGACTCCGGTCCGCACTCCCTTGCGGGCGGCGTAAATCGCTGCAGCGGCCCCCGCAGGCCCGCCGCCCACGATGAGCACATCATAGGGCGCCTGGGCTTCGAGCGTGCGGCGCTCCCTTGCGGGCGAGGCGGCATCGAGTTTCGAGAGAATCTGCTCGAGATCCATCCGGCCCTGCGCGAACGGCTCGCCATTCAGGAATACGCTCGGGACGGCCAGCACCTCGCGAGCCTCCACCTCGCTCGCAAACGAGGCCCCATCGATCGCGACATGGCGGATGCGAGGGTTGAGCACGCTCATCAGATTGAGCGCCTGAACCACATCCGGGCAGTTCTGGCAGGAGAGGGAGAAATAGGTCTCGAAGCGATACTCGCCGGGCAGCTCGCGCACGCGCTGCAGCACCTGCGGATCGCCCTTGGGCGGGTGGCCGCCCACCTGCAGCAAGGCGAGCACGAGAGAAGAGAATTCGTGTCCAAGCGGTACGCCCGCGAAGCTCACTGCGATGTCGGTGCCCACGCGTCGGATCTCGAATGAGGGTTTGCGCGCATCATCCGCGGCCCGCACGCTCACCTTGTCAGAGAGGGCGGCGATCTCATCGAGCAGTTCCGCAAGCGATCGTGACTGATCGCTCTCATCGAGCGCGGCCAGCAGCTCGATGGGATGCACGAGCCGCTCGAGATAGACCTTCAACTGATTCTGCAGAGTGGAGTCGAGCATGAGCAATTCCGGTGCGCAGCGCGGGGGCGAGGTACCCGCGCCGGCGCTGAGGCCGGCGCGGACGACACGGATCGCCGCGATCAGATCTTTCCGACCAGATCGAGCGAGGGGGCGAGCGTCTTTTCCCCTTCTTTCCACTTGGCCGGGCAGACCTCGCCCGGATGAGCCGCGACGTACTGCGCCGCCTTGACCTTGCGCAGGAGCTCGCTGGCGTTGCGCCCGATGCCGCCGGCCGTGATCTCCACGATCTGGATGCGGCCCTCGGGATCGACCACGAACGTGCCCCGATCGGCCAGTCCCGCCTCCTCGATCAACACCTCGAAATTGCGGGCGAGAACGTGATTGGGATCCCCCACAAGAGGATATTGCACCTTGGCGATCGTCTCCGACGTGTCGTGCCAGGCCTTGTGGGTGAAATGAGTGTCGGTGGAAACACCGTAGATCTCGACACCGAGGCGCTGGAACTGCGCATAGTGGTCCGCGAGATCCCCGAGCTCGGTCGGGCAGACGAAGGTGAAGTCGGCCGGATAGAAGAAGAACACCGCCCACTTGCCGCGGATGCTCGTCTCGGTGACATCCACGAACTTTCCACTGTGATACGCCGTCGCCTTGAAGGGCTTGATTTCCTTGTTGATGAGAGACATGTGCAGTGCACCTCGTTGCTGGATTGGGAACGGGATGCACTCTAGGGCCGGGACGGCAATAGAGGAAATCGAAATACTCTATATTGGCGATAGACAGGGTCTATTACTGGAGCATGAGCGAGAATTGCAGTTCGCCGCCACCCGGCACGGGCGCGAACGCCAGCCGCTCGCGGGCGCCGAGGCCCATGAAAGCGTCGGTGAAGAACACGCCGCAGAAGTTGCCGATCGCCATGCCGGCGAGCGTATCGGATGGGTAGTGCCAGCCTCCCTCCACCCTGGCCCAGGAGGTCGCGAACGTGAGCGCTCGCAGCCCCGCATCGAGCGCGGCGCGCGTGCCGCCTGCCATCGGGATCCGCTCCAGGTTGAGAATGGCCATCTGCGTATACACCGCGGAGGTCGTCGCGTGGTCCGACGGAAAGCTGTGATCATTGGCGCGGTTGGGTCGCTCGCGACGCAGGACACGTTGCAGCAGCGAAGTCGACTCTATCGCCGTGGTGGCGGCGGTCAGATCGAGCAGGTAGCCCTTCGCCTTGTCGAGGAACCACTGCCCGCCCAGATGACCTCCCGGTGTGAACAACACAGTGGCCACGTCGAGTCCAACGGAGGCGCTGCGCAGCGTGTAGCTCCAGCGCGTCGCGTCGGCCTGCGAGCCAAACACCGGGTCATGTGATCGTCCCCAACGCGACAGCCGGTGGTCGAAGTTGCCCGCCTGGAGCACGGTAGCGCCCGCCAAGGGTCCCCACACCCACGGGTCGGCGATGGCGCTGACCGCCGCGGCGCGCACGCGCGCCCAGCCCGGAGACAGCGTGACGTCCGCGCCCCAACGATGACCGTTGGGAAGAGTCGCGCAGGCGCTGAGCGATGCGGTCGCAAAACAGGCGAAAATGAGCGGCAATGCGCGCATGACGAGGAGCATTATGTCCACAGGCGGCGCCGCTCGCGAGCGCGGCGTTGCCCCACTGTGCAACCCGTGGTAGCGTCATCCTCCGGTCAGATGGACCCGAGGACTGGACGGGACCGCACTGATGGACAAGTCGACCTCGCCTCAGATGAATGACGCCGAGGCTCACGGCGCACAGGGGCTGCCCGGCGGGCAAGTGGAACGCCTCGTGTTCGCGACGGACTGGTCCAAGACCCAGCTTGGACCCATCGAGAGCTGGCCGACCGGCCTGAAGACCCTGCTCGAGGTCATCCTCGCCAGCCGGTTCCCCATGTTGTTGTGGTGGGGTCGCGACCTGCTGCATTTCTACAACGACGCGGTGCTGCCGATTCTGAGCGACAAGCATCCGGCGGCGCTCGGCGCGCCCGCGGCGCAGGTATGGACGGAAACCTGGAGCATTGCCGGGCCGATGGCGCAAAGCATCCTGCAGGGCGGCCCGGCAACCTGGGCGGAGGACCTGCAACTGTTCATCAACAGAGCGGGAATCGCGGAGGAAAGCCATTTCACCTTTTCCTTCAGCCCGGCGCCGCACGATGGCCAGGTCGGCGGGGTGCTCATCACCGTGCAGGAGTCCACCGCCAAGGTGCGCAGCGAGCGACAGATCCGCATGCTGCACGAGCTCGCCGCCCGGGCATCCACTGCCCGATGCGAGGACGATGCGTATCGGCTCTCCCTGCGGGTGCTCGCCGACAACGAGTTGGATCTGCCCTTCGTTCTGCTGTATGAGCTCGGCCCCGTGGAGGGCGAAGCCCGGCTCGTGGGGGCGAGCGGCTGGGCAGGATACGAGGGGCCAGCCAAGCCGGCCCGACTGTCGCTCGAGCAAGACGCCGCTGACGCCACCTGGCCGTTGGCCGAGGTGGTGGCCACCGGCCGCGCAACGCTCATCGAGGACCTGAGCCGGCGGTTCGGCGCTTTGCCCGCGGGACGATGTGGCGGTCCCCCCGAACGGGCGCTCGCGCTGCCGCTGTCCCGCGCGGGACAGTCGACTCCATATGCCGTGTTGGTGGCCGGAATCAGTCCGCACCGTCCGTTCGACGAGTGGTATCGAAGGTTCTTTGAGGCGACCGCGGACCAGTTCATGGCGGTCGTCGAACATGCCCGCGCACACGGCGAGGAGCGCCAGCGCGCCCGGGAGTTCGCCGAGCTTGCGCGGCAGCGGCGGGAATGGCAGGACGAGCTCGAGCGCCGGGTCGCGGAGCGCACGGCCGCTCTCGCGGCGATGGCGCAGCAGCTGAAGGCCGAGAATGAGCGCTCGCAGTCGGCCGAACGCAGGCTGCAGGCCGCATACGACGAGCTGCGCAGGACTCAGCGGACCGTCCTGCAGCAGGAGCGACTGCGGGCGCTCGGCCAGATGGCGAGCGGAATTGCGCACGACATCAACAACGCCATCTCGCCGGCGGCGCTCTATGTCGAGAGTCTCCTCGAGTCGGAGCCTGGATTGAGCGCCCGCGCGCGCCAGTATCTTCCGGTGGTGCTGCGCGCGATCGGCGACGTCGAATCGACGGTGGATCGTATGCGCGAGTTCTATCGCTCCCGGGAACACGATGCGACGCTCATATCGGTCGACCTCAACGAGCTGGCGGAGCAGACGGTCGAGCTCACCCGCGCCCGCTGGAACGACATGCCGATGAGGCGAGGCGTGGTCATCGACATCATGAAGGAGCTCGCGCACGGTCTGCCGCCGGTCCTCGGGATCGAGACCGAGATCCGCATGGCGATCACCAATCTGATCTTCAATGCGGTCGATGCCATGCCCGAGGGGGGCACTCTGCTGCTGCGAACGAGCGAGCTGCCGCTGGACCAGGTGGACGACGAGCCGCCCGCGTCACGGCGCGGCGTCTGCCTCGAGGTCGCCGATACCGGCATCGGCATGGATGAAGAGACGAGCAGCAAGTGCCTCGAGCCTTTCTTCACCACCAAGGGAGAACGCGGCACCGGGCTTGGGCTCGCGATGGTGTACGGCGCCGCGCAACGCCATGGCGCCGAAATCGAAATCGACAGCGCTCCGGGTCGTGGAACCAGCATCCGGATCATCTTCCCGGCGCCGATCGTGGCTCGCACAGAGGATGCGCATCCGAAGCCGCCGGTCACGGCGAAGCGGCTGCGGCTGTTGATCATTGACGACGATCCGCTCGTGCTGAAGTCTTTGAGTGACACGCTGGAAGCCGACGGGCATGCCGCCGTGATCGCCGCGGACTCCCGTCATGGGATCGACACGTTCCGCTGCGCACAGCTGACCGAGCCGTTTTCCGCGGTAATCACGGATCTGGGAATGCCGCACCTCGACGGCTATGCGGTCGCGAAAGCCATCAAAGAAACCTCCCCCATGACGCCGGTCATTCTCCTCACCGGGTGGGGCCGGCGCCTGGAGCCTGACAACGACGCGCCGCCCAACGTCGATCGCGTGCTTGCCAAGCCACCGAAGCTGCGCGAGCTCAGAGCGGCGCTGGCCGAGTGCTGCTCCATCAGGGAGCGCGGCGATGGGGGAGGGGACGCGCTCGATTCGATGTCGTTTGGCTGAGCGGGTCCCCCGGGCCGCAGAACGCGCTTCGGCGGGTAGTGCGATGTGAGATCATTGCGCGGATTCAGCCCCTGTCCGAGGACCACCGTGAGCACTGCCGATACCCACGACAGAGGTCTCCCCGGGGACACCTGGCTGCTGTGCTTTTCCGCATTCTCTGCCGACCTCGGCTACCAGGGCGTGACGGCGCTCTTTCCCCTGTACCTGGTATTGCGCCTGCACGCGCCGCTCTACACCTACGGGATCGTGACCGCCATCGCCTTCGGCGGCGGCGCGTTCATCGCGTACCTCGGCGGCATCCTGGGTGACAGGTTCGACAAGAAGGCCGTGTCCATCGCCGGCAATGCCTTCATTCCGCTCATGGCGCTCTCGGGGCTGGCCCACACGCTGTGGCTGTCGGCGCTGTTGTTCACGCTCGGCTGGTGGGCACGCTACTTTCGCAGTCCGCCCCGCCGGGCGCTGCTCGTCAATGTGACGCCACCCCGGAAGCGCGGCCGCGCCTTCGGCGTGCTGCACGCTCTCGACATCGGCGGCGGCATGTTGTCGGCCCTGTTTGCGTTGCTCGCGCTCTGGCGTCACACGGCGATCGGCACGGTCATGCTGTATGCGCTCGCGCCGCTTGTCGTCTCGACGATCCTGTTGTGTTTCGTGCGGCGCGCGACGGTGTATCCGCCGGAGACCCCGGCGGCGCCTTCCGCAAGCGCGCGTGCTGCGCCACCGCGCACCTTGCTGATCGCGTTACTCGTGTCCGCCACCCTCTATGGATTCAGTTTCTACAACCTGGGCTTCCCCATTCTGAGCGCCGCGTCGCGCCACCTGGAGTCCGGGTACGAGTGGGGCGTGCTCGCGTATGTCGTGTATCTCGGGGTGTCGGCAGTCACCGGCTACGCGATGGGGGCGGGTCGCGGCTCGCCGGCGCGTTCGCTGTGGCTGTTCGGATATCTGCCCTCGGCTCTCGGCTCCGGCTTCATCGGCCTGTGCGAGCTGCTGCACTGGCCGCAGCTCGCCTTCTACGCCGCAGTCGGACTGCTCGGGCTCGGGATGGGCGCCGTCGAGACATTCGAGCCTACGCTGGTGTCGATGGTGGTGGGGCACACCCGGCTCGGACGCGGCATGGGCTTCCTGTCCGTATCTCGGGCCATCGGGCAGTTCCTCTCCAACCTCATCATGGGGGTCCTGTTCTCGGTGGGCCAGGCGGTGCCCTATTTCTACGCGTTCGCCTCGGCTGCACTCGCCGCGATCGTCTTTGGCGGCGCCGCGCTGGGGCGTTCACCCGATCCGGCGAACGCCAAGGACGCTTAGGCGGCGAGCGCGGGTCATGCGAGGCGCGAAGCCCATGAAAAAGAAGACCCCGCTTTCGCGGGGTCGGTCGCTTGCTTGCATCGAGTCGTGTTTCTTCTTTTTCGACCGGCCCGGTACGGCAGCGGCATAGGCGCGCTTTGCGAGTCCGAGCTTTCTTGTTGCCTGCTGTGCCTAGGCATTTTCAGCTTGGAATCGAAAGTCGGTCCCAAGCGAGTAAGTACCAGCAATCCCCGTGCCACATCCGTCCGTGAGCCCCGCGAGGTAACATATCAGCGCCTCCAGGGGCTCAAAATGTGATCCAGTTCGCAGTGCGAGCCCCTGTGGCGGGGGTATAGGCGGTGCCGCGGCACGATTGAGATGGGCTTTGCGGCGAGGATTGGGAGACCGATGTAAATTATGCTGACATCTTTGTCGGGACCCGGAGACGGCCTGCGGGGCCCGAGAGAATTTAAGCCATTGATTCAAATAGTGAATTCCCTGCTGGATGAGGTGTAAATGATCCCGACGAAGCGGGCAGGGGCGTCCCGCGCATCTTTCATGGCGGCCGCAATGGCGCTGCTCCTTCCCCTCGGCGCGCGGGCGCATGCAGCGACCGCAACACCCGCCGGGGCGAGTTCCACCGCGGCGAGTTCCTCCGCCACGGGCGAGCTGCCCGATCCGCCGCAGCTCGCGAGAGACGTGCACTTTTGGGTGCGCGTGTACACCCAGATCGATACCAATGAGGGTTTCCTGCACGACCAATACGACTTGGCCGTGATCTACAAGACCTTGAAGTTCTCCGCGCACGCTTCCGGCCGGGAGCGCCAACGCATCGTCGATCGGGCCCGCCGACGCATCGCCTCCGAGCTGCGCCAGATCGCGCGCACAGGGCAGGCGCTGACACCTCAGGAGCGGCAAATCAAGGCTCTGTGGGGTCCACGGGCAAGTTCGGCGCAGCTGCTCGAGGCGGCCGACAACATCCGCTTCCAGCTGGGACAATCGAACCGCTTCAAGGCCGGGCTCATCCGCTCGGGCGCCTGGCAGCATGCCATCGCGCGAGCACTACGCCGCGAGGGGCTCCCCCCGGAGCTGGCGGCCCTGCCGCTGGTGGAGTCCTCGTATAACCCGCGCGCGTATTCCAAAGACGGCGCGGCGGGTCTGTGGCAGTTCATGCCCTCGACGGGCAGGCGCTTTCTCATTATCGATCGCGCGGTCGACGAGCGGCTCGATCCGTTCAGCGCGACCAAGGCCGCCGCCCAGCTGCTCGCGTACAACCACAGGATCCTGGGCACATGGCCCCTCGCCATCACGGCGTACAACCATGGTGTGGCCGGCGTGAGACGGGCCGTCAAGACGGTGGGGACCACGAACATCGTCACCGTGGTGCGCCGCTATCGCACCCGGATGTTCGGATTTGCTTCGCGCAACTTCTACGTTTCCTTCCTCGCCGCGCTCGAGGTCGAGCGCCATGCCCGTCGCTATTTCGGCGCGCTGCACCGACTCCCCGAAGAGCGGTTCCACGACGTGTCGATGCCCGCGTACGTGGCCATGCATTCCCTGGAGCGCGTATTGCGCATCGGCCCATCCCGGCTCCGTGAGCTCAACCCGGCACTGCGGCCGCTGGTGTGGAACGGCTCGCTCGATGTGCCCAAGGGGTACCGCCTGCGCCTGCCCGCCTCGGATCGCCAATGGACCGCGGCGATGCTCGCCGCGAAGCTCGGCCCCGGACAGCTCTTGGCGTCACAGCCGGTTCCTCCGAGCTACCGCGTCCGGCGTGGCGATACGCTGTCGGCCATCGCGGAGCGGTATCGGCTGGGCGTGATGGTGCTCGCCCGTTACAACGACATGCGGCCCGGCTCGCTGCTGCACATCGGGGAGCGCATCCTGCTGCCCCATAAGGCGGTGCCCCTTGCGGCAGCGCCGACGCTCATGGCGGCCACAGACAGGATGGGAGATCGCGCTCCGCGACTGCACGCGGCCGTTGCCTACCAGTCCGCGCATACGGCCGCGCCGGATGACACGGCAGTCACTGCGCCTGCGAGCGCTCCGGGGGGTGCGCCTGGGATCGTCGCTCAGGCCGCAGCGAGGCCCTCTTCGGCCGGCACCGACACGCAGCCCGTCTCGGATGCGCAGGCCAAGGAGATCAGTGCGAGGCTCGGGCCGACGGGCGGCCCGCCGCAAAGCGCCGATCCGACCGATTACACCGTGGCGCGAAATGGCACCATCCGAGTCGCGGCGGCCGAATCCCTGGGCTACTACGCCGAGTGGCTGCACGTGACGGCCTGGGACCTGCGGCGCCTCAACCACTTGCGCTTCCGCCAGCCGGTGCGCATCGGGCAGCGCATTCGTCTCGATTTCCGCCACGTCTCGCGGCGACAGTTCGTGCACCAGCGCATCGTCTATCATCGGACGCTCGAGGCCAGCTACTTTGCGGACCATCACATCGAGGGCACGGAGCTCTATCTCACCCGCAGCGGCGATTCGCTCTGGACCCTCACGCGGCGCTTCCCCATGCTGCCGTCCTGGCTCTTGCGCCAGTACAATCCCGACGTGGATTTCTTCGCCACCCTGCATCCGGGCACGCGGCTCGTCATTCCGCGGATCGAGACGGCCGCGGCCGGCGGTTGAGCATTTTCGGGAGCCGAGCACCGATGCGGCAGCAGCGCGATACCGTCACATCAGGTGGGCGAAAGCGCGCATATAATCCGAGCATGGTGCGTCGTGACGTGATGAACGGACTGGCCTCGGATTCCGGGGTGGGGAAGTTCATTGCTCGCTGCGCTTTCCCAGTGGGTGCAAGTCCCATCTCGGTAAGCATCGGTGCGCCGAGTAGCAGGCCCCAGGCATGAAGGGAGACCGTCATGCCCGAGCGGGGCGTCGAAAGCCTGTCTGGCGGCCTGAGCCGCCGAGCAGGGAGCGAACACACGGGCCGCAACATCAAGTGAAGCCTGCAGCCTCGACAGATTTACAAACCGGAGGCCGAGCCGCTCATGTCACGGCGAAGGCAATACTGGACACAGGAGAACCGAAGCCTGTGGCCGGCTCTGGCGGGGTAGAGGGCGCAGCACGTGTGTCAGGGGAAGTGCGGAACACGAGAGACCCGACTGCACAGCCTGAGTCAGGGCGAGGTGGCTCGTATAAGCCGAAGGCGAAGTCGAGCGCCGTGCAGAGGGAGTCCGAGGGGATCGTAGTACCGAAGAACCCGGCAAGAGCTGGGATCACGAACGCCGTGAAGAACAACGCGGCGGGAGGGAAGGGTCCCTGCGGTGATCGAGCAGGCGGAGCGGGTAAGCGCGAGAGAATGACCGGCAAGACCGGCTCTAACGACTCCGGCGGCCTTGTGCCGCGCGAGAAAGTGCGACAACTGCAACGTCGGCTATGGGCTGCAGCCAAGCGAGCCCCGGGAAGACGCTTTCACGCCCTGTATGACCACATCTGGAGAGGTGACGTGCTCCAGGAGGCGTGGAGGCGGGTCAGGAGCAACCGCGGCGCCGCGGGGGTCGATGGCCAATCGATCCGCGACGTTGAGCAGTACGGAGTCGATCGGTTCCTGGAGGAACTCGGCTCGTGTCTGCAAGCGGGCGAGTATCGTGCGCAGGTGGTGAGGCGGCGATACATACCGAAGGCGGATGGGAGGAAGCGGCCGCTGGGGATCCCGACGGTACGGGACCGGGTGGTTCAGATGGCGGCGAAGCTGATGCTGGAGCCGGTGTTCGAGGCGGACTTTTTGCCGTGCTCGTACGGTTTTCGGCCCAAGCGCAGCGCGACGATGGCTCTGGAGACGCTGAGGACGCTCGGCGCCAAAGGGGGTCACTTCGTGTTAGATGCCGACATCCGAGATTACTTTGGTAGCATCGATCACGAGAAGTTACTCAAGCTCGTGTCTCGGCGCATCTCGGACCGGCGGATGCTCAAGCTGCTGAGGCAGTGGCTCGAGGCAGGAGTGATGGACGAGGGCACCGTCAGTAAGACGGTGGCCGGCACACCGCAAGGCGGGGTGATCTCGCCGTTGCTGTCGAACGTCTACCTGCATGTGCTCGATGTGCTGTGGACGCGCCATAGTGCCCCGCTGGGGACGCTGGTGCGTTACGCGGATGACTTCGTCGTGATGTGTCACACGAGGAAGGCTTGTGAGCAGGCCGAGGCGCGCATCAGGGTGATCCTGGAGCGCCTGGGTCTTGAGTTGCACCCGGAGAAAACGAGGCGAGTTGAGCTCTACGATGGCAAGGCGGGCTTTGACTTCCTCGGCTGTCATCTGCACAAGCGCCTGAGCGGCACCTGGCTGGCAAGGGCGGGCAAACGCCTGTACTACCTGCAACGGTGGCCGAGTCGGCGTGCGATGTGTCGGATCAGGCAGCGCGTGAGAGAGTTGACCCCTCGGTCGCGGTGTCATGCGGATTTGCGCATGGTCATTGCGGAGCTGAACCCCGTACTGCGGGGTTGGGGCAACTACTTTCGCACCGGTAATGCCGCTCGGAAGTTCGTCAGCCTGGACGGCTTCGTCGTGCGTCGGCTGCGCTCTTTGCGCCTCAAGCGCAAGGGTCGCCAGCTGCGTCCGGGTGAGGCCTGCGGCTGGACGCGCGAGTACTTCGAGCATCTGGGCCTTCATCGCCTGCGCGGGACGATCTCTTACCCGGGGAAACCTCCTGGACGGAGGGCGCGTAATGCTGGGGCTGACGGGTCACCGGTAAGCCGTGTGCGGGAAATTCGCACGCACGGTTTGAACGGGGGCCTTGACCGCCTCTACCCCCATAAGGTCGTATAGGAGGTCAAGGTCTACCAATG
>DAIDHH010000097.1 GCA_027452045.1 Gammaproteobacteria bacterium | reverse complement strand
CCGCACTTCCACCAGAAGATCGCGCCCCAGGGTGCGCGCGGCGGCATGCCGCCGCGCGCCGCAGACGATCTCGATGTCGCACCCGGGGTCATCGCTCACCGGGCGGCCCAGGGCGGGCTGATGTTGGCCATTTCGGGCAATGGAGTCGCGCAGTGCCTTGCACGCGTCGTCGGTCAGCTGCTCCTCGGGACGGCTGTGCTGGGTCCATACACGGCAGCGGAATGGGCTCACGATCCGGCGCGCTCCGCGCCGCTCCGGCGTCAAGTCCCGCCGCGAGTCGGTTCTGGATGCTTGGGCCACTTCAGGCAACTCGGTAGAAGTCCATGCTCTTTCGGCTGATCGCTTCAGGGTCGGTGAGCGCTCTTGCGCACCGGCGCCCGCGCGGCTTGAGTCTAATGACGAATCGAGACGAATGCAGACCGTCTTTAGATGGTTTGACGGCTGTCAGGGGACGGGCGTAGATGTCCCGTGTGAATCGCGAGAGCAATGGGTCGAGTTCGACAGGTATTTCGTTCATCCGTCCAAGTCGGGGAGATGCCGATGACCAGCCACTGGGTGCGAACTGGCGAACTGCGGGATCTTGAGAGTTACCCACAGTGGGTTCAAGAGATCGTCAATGACATGCGCGGGCCAAAAGACCGGGTTTCCGGCCATCGGCTCTTTACTCTGATGCGGGACGCGGCTCTGCCGTGGCGAGCCACCCGGAACTTCCTCGTGCGCGTCTGGCCCGTCATCGAGCGGTTCCCGCAGTACATGGGACGAAACCTCGCGAAGCTCGAGTACGGAATGCCTGGCCATGATCTCGCGCGAACGTTTCTGACTCGCAACGTCCGTGTCGAGCAGAATCACGCCGACTACTGGGTCGAGTGGGCGCTGGCGTGCGGCATCCCGCGAGAGGAACTGCTCGCCGGGTCGCAGGCGAGCGCATCCGCGGCGCTCTCCCACTGGTGCTGGTACGTCTGCGATCGCGAGCCGCTCGCGGTGGCCGTGGCGGCAACCAACTATGCGATCGAAGGCGTCACCGGGGAATGGGCGCATCTCGTGTGCTCATCCGACCGTTACGCGAAATCTTTGCCTGAAGAGCAGCGCAAGTCCGGCATGCGCTGGCTGCGCGCGCATGCACGCTATGATGACGCGCACCCTTGGGAGGCGCTCGAGATCGTTGCGACGCTCCTCGGCGCTCACCCGAACGGACGGGAAGTGCGGGCGATATCCTCGGCGCTGCGGCAAAGTTACGATTACATGCGCTACACGCTCGAGGAGTGCCTCGCGGAGGGGGAAGAGGAACTACTTCGGTCATTTGAGCCGCGGGAATGCGCAGCCTGAGGGTCGATCGAGCCTTTGCCAAATGACTCGCGCGAAAGCGCGCTATACGTTGCCCTGGGGGACCCTCAGCGGACCGAGTTCACGCCGCGGCGGAGTCGTCGCGGGCGACCTGCCGTTCGGCCAGGATTTCGGTGGCGAGGGCGGTGTCGCGCACGCGGGCAGGCGCCTCGACGGCCTGCAGAATCTCGTGACTTTCCGCAGGGTCGGCGGCCAGCGGTAAGCGAACGACGAAGGTCGCCCCGAGCCCCTCTCCCTCGCTCAGGGCTTGAATCGTCCCTCCCTGCAGCTCCACGAGCCGGCGGCTGATGGAAAGTCCGAGGCCGAGGCCGCTGCCCTCATCCGATGGCCGCTGGCCTTGCCAGTATTGCTCGAAGACATGGGGGAGGGCGTCCGCCGGGATTCCCTTCCCCGTATCGCTCACGCGCAGCTCGATCATTTCTGCGCGGCGCGCACAGGTGATGTCGATGCGGCCTCCGGGGCTGGTGAATCGGATCGCATTCGCCAGCAGGTTCGAGACGATCTGTTGCAGCCGGTCGGGATCGATATTCGCCGGACCGGACTCGGTCTCGAGCATTCTGTAGAGTGTGATTCTCTTTTTGAGCGCCGCCGGCTCGAAAGCCTCGATCACGGCGCCGATGAGAGGAGCGATGGATGCGACGGGGCGGGGCACCACGTGCATGGGGCGGGATCTGGCTCGCGCCACGTCGTAGAGGTCCGCCGACAATCGGCGCAGCGAGGTGGCGGCCAGCTCCAGGACCTCCAGAGAGTCGCGCATTTTCGAGCGGGTCAGTCTTTCGCTTTGCAGGACTTCGAGCCACGCGAACAGGGACGAGACGGGTGAGCGCAATTCGTGGGCGAGAGCGGCGAAGAACTCCTCGCGAGCCCGGACGTTCTGCTCGGCGTCGCTTCGGCGCCGCAGTTCCGCGGCACGATGGCGCGCTTGCGCAAGCAGGACCTCGATCCGCGCCACGAGCTCACGGCGCGAGAACGGCTTGACCAGGTAATCGTTGGCGCCGGCCTGTAGCCCTTCCACGGATGCTTCCTCCCCCGCGCGGGCCGATAAGAGGAGAACCGGGATGTCTGCAGTGGCCGCTTCCGCCCGAAGCGCCCGCAGCATCTCCATCCCGCTCATGTGCGGCATCATGATGTCGGCGATGACGATATCCGGGCGGCCGAGGCGAACGTGCTCGAGCGCCGCGGCGCCATCCGGTTCCGTCTCGACCTGCCAGCGCTCCTGCAGGAGCCGCGAGAGATACTGGCGCATCTGCGCGTTGTCATCGACGACCAGGACCCGTTCGCGCACGGTATTCCTGTCGGCATCGGAGGCGGACCCTCGGGCGCCGGAGGCCGGCCGGCACGGTTCGAGGTTTGCTTCCAGCCACCCGAGCGCTTCATCCACGAACAGCCTCGAATCGCTCGCAAGGGGCGGCGGGGAGCGGCCCGTGTCCACGCGATCCTCGGGAAGGTGTGCGTATCCCCTCGGAATGCGCACGCGGAATGTGCTTCCCCTGCCGAGCTCGCTGCTCACCTCGAGGCTCCCCCCGTGCAGCCTCGTGAGCTCCTGAGCGAGCGACAGCCCGATCCCGCTACCTTCGACCGTGCGTGCACGGGGTGCCCGAACCAACGCGAATCGCTGGAAGATCCGTGTGAGATCCTCTCCGGCGATGCCGCATCCGGTATCGGTGATCGTGAGCTCGAAGTGATTGCTCAAGGTGCGCAGTCTGATCACCACCTGCCCCTCGAGCGTAAACTTCAGCGCGTTCGACAGGAGGTTATGAACGATCTTCGCCCACATCTCCGGATCGACATAGGCCGGCTCCGGGGTCGGTGGACAGTCGACGACGAGCGTGACCTTCGCGCATTCGAATACGGAGCG
This sequence comes from Gammaproteobacteria bacterium, assembly GCA_027452045.1. Classification (GTDB taxonomy): domain Bacteria; phylum Pseudomonadota; class Gammaproteobacteria; order Steroidobacterales; family Steroidobacteraceae; genus 13-2-20CM-66-19. The sequence goes on along the minus strand of DAIDHH010000097.1, from coordinate 28,091 downwards.
GAACATCCCGGCGAGGTCGGCCGTGAGGCGCGCCAGATCCGTTGACTGATAGTGGGCGTCTGCCCGGCCCGCTTCGACCCGCGAGAAGTCGAGGAGCGAGTTGATCAGCTTGTGGAGCCGGCCGACGGCTTGCTCGGCGGTCTCGAGCAGCGCCTTGTGCTGCGGCTCGAGGCTCACGGACTCGAGCACCTGGCGCAGTGGTCCCATCAACAAGGTGAGCGGGGTGCGCAGCTCATGGCTCACATTGCTGAAAAACGCCGTCTTCGCACGATCGAGCGCGGTGAGGTGCCGGGCACGCTCCTCGGCCAGTTCCTTCATTCGGGCGCTGCCGATGGCCGAGCCCAGGTGAGCCGCGACATCCTCCAGGAATTGGCGAGACTCACCGGCGGGGCGCATCGGATTGAAGCCCGCGACGAGGATCCCAAACGGGCTTTCGGGGCTTCCGCTCGAGACGCGAAGGGCGATCCCCTGTTGCGGCAGAACCTCGGGACTGAGCAAAGCCGGCCCGAGAATGCGCCCCACGTCTTCGATGAGCGCCGGCTCCCCGCGCGAGGCCACGGCGGCGAGCGGCCAGGGATCGCCTGCGGTGTCGAGCGGCACGAACGGCGCAATCGCTTCAGGGATGTCACCGAGTCCCGAGGTTGCGACCCTCTCGAGTCCGCCGCGACCGTGATCGTAGAGATAGAGGAGCGCAAAGGGGGCATCTCTGCGCTGACTGTCGAGCACGGCCGCCGCGAGGCGGCAGGCCTCCCGCGGCGAGCTTGCGGCCGCACACCGGGTGGCGAGTCGGCGCAGGCAATCGGTCTGGCGCCGGGTGATCACGAGCTCGGTGTTCTCGGTGGCCGTGCACAGGATCCCGCTCGGGATGCCGCTGTCGTTGCGCACCACGGCGAAGGAGAGCCTCATGTAGGTTTCCTCCAGATACCCGCTGCGCTCGAGCGGCATCAGGATGTCGGTTTCCACGGTGGGACGGCCCGTTGAGAGGGTGTCCCGGAACCTGGTGTCGAGATAGGGCCAGATTTCCTTCCAGACCTCTTTCACGGGGCGGCCGAGCGCGGCAGGGTGACGCTCCGGTCCGCCGATGGCGATGAAGGCATCGTTGTAGAGATAGAGCAGATCCGGGCCCAGTGCGAGCGCGGCCGGGAAGCCCGAATCGACGATGAGCTGCGAGGCGTTCCGCCATCGGGTCGGCCAGCTCTCGAACGGTCCGATCGAGGTCGAGCCCCAGTCGAACTGCCGAATGCGCCTCGCCATCTCGCCATGGTGTCGTTTCATGTCCTGCCCCTCATCCTTAGACTTTCCCCTGCGGGAAGCCCGATCGCTCTCAGGCGCCGGGTCGAGCCCAACTCGCGCTCATCGACGCATCGATCCCGATGGCCCGACCTCCGTTGCCGCCGGGCGCATGATCGTGATCGGATGAAACTCCCCCTCAATAAGGGCAATGGATCCCGAGTGCCCGATCCGCGACTGGTGTGTATCCAGGCATCCGGGACCCTTGAAGCACCGATTGAGGAATTTGTCAAACCGTCTAAAGACGGTTTGTGGCAAAGCGACAGCGGCAGTTAAGTCAAAGTGATGCGACAGGGGGCCGTTGTCTTCACACCTTTTGCACGGCGGCTCGCCGATTGCGATCCGACGGGGTGTATGCTTGAGGCGGCGCAACGGATGCTGTTTGGCTGGACGAATATCACATCGCTCCGTTGCACCGAAGAGCGCAGGAGACTTTCCTTCGGGTCATGGAGCGCGGCAATGGAGAACACCCCCACCCGGGTGTATGTAGTGGATGACGATTTGCTGCTGCAGAGCAACCTCGTGCGATTGCTCGAGCAGGCGAAATTCCAGACGCGGACTTTCGATTCCGGGGAGGCCTTTCTGCGGGAGTATCCCCGCCTGGCTCCCGGGTGCATCGTCATGGATCTCATGATGCCGGGCATGGACGGGTTGCAGTTGCAGCGGCGCTTGGTCAGCTCCGGTTGTCGATGGCCGGTCATTGTCCTCACCGGTCACGGGGATGATGCCAACGCGGCCAGGGCCGTCTCGGCCGGTGCGGTTGCATTTCTCGAGAAGCCCGTGCGGCAGGTGGAGCTTTGCGCCGCGATCATGAAGGCAGAAGCCTACCTCTCGGGTGCCGCGGTCGTGTTTCCGGATCCGCAGCTCGCACACAGGATTTCGCAACTCACCCGCAGGGAGACGGAGGCGTTGAGTGGCGTATTGGAGAAAAAGAGCAGCAAGGAGATTGCCGCGGAGCTCGGGATCGCCGAGACCACCGTCAAAGGCTACCGCAGACTCGCCATGAAGAAGATCGGGGCGAAAAATACCGCCGAGCTCGTGATGTTGGCGCTTCGTGGCGGGTTCGGGGGCAAACCGAAACCTTGAACCCACGGGCTGGCAGCCGCTTCGCGCGGCAGTGCCGCTGCGTTTGAGCTTGCCGTCGCCCCGGATCGTGGGGTGGACAGTGTCTTGCAGTCCCGGGCTCGCCCGCGAGGGGCGCCTTCTACGGGCGGCAAGCGCCGCGAGCATCTGCTTCTCGACGGGGGCGTCGGGATGCTATCGCGCACCTTTGGCGGAGGCTGCCTGGCTCAGGGGTCCGAGTCTCATGAATTGCCCTCCCAGGGCCAACGCGGGGTAGTATGCTCCGCGCCGGCAAGCCCGCGCCCGGCCCGGGCGGCCGGGCAGGCCATCCCAAGGTGGATTTGTCCGTTAACGGTACGTTAACTTATTGAATAATAACCTAGTGCATGCTTCGCGACGTGTGCTCGAATGTCGAGATATCGGACGAGGTCCTGGCGATCATTTGACCCTGGATCGGCCACGGCGGCCGCGCCGGAGCGTTTCGCGCCGCAGGATGAGCTGCGCATCCTCGGGCTCGACCCGGGATCGCGCACGACCGGCTTCGGGGTCATCGAGTGGCGAGGCACGCAGTGGGGCCACGTGGCCCATGGCTGCATCGACGTGCCGGCCGGATCGCTTGCCGAGCGCCTGCGCACGATCTACGAGCGCCTGGGCGAGCTCATCTCGACTCACCAGCCCGGGGAGGTGGCCATCGAAAGGGTGTTCGTCAACCGCAATGTCGACAGTGCGCTCAAGCTTGGCCAGGCGCGCGGGGCCGCCCTGTGCGCCGTGCCGAGCGGCCTGCCGGTGTTCGAGTATGCCCCTCGGGCCGTCAAGCTCGCGCTCGTCGGCTCCGGCGCGGCCGAAAAGCCCCAGGTGGCCCACATGATCCGTGCCCTGTTCGCACTCGAGGGGCGACTGAAGGCCGATGCCGCGGACGCTCTGGCGGTGGCCGTCTGTCACGCCCATTCGCGCGGGCTCAGGCGCCTTGCGGCGCAACACGCGGCGCTCGCTCCGGCTGCGGGCGATTTGCCGAGATGATCGGCTCGATTCGCGGCCACATCCTCGCGAAGACCCCTCCGCAGCTGATGGTGGAGGCGGGGGGGCTCGGCTATGAGCTCGAAGCGCCGATGTCCACGTTTTTTCATCTCCCGGCAGTGGGCGAGGAAGTGCGGCTGCTCACCCATCTCGTGGTGCGCGAGGATGCGCACGTGCTCTACGCATTCGCAACCGAGCAAGAGCGGCGGCTGTTCCGCAATGTCATCAAGGTCTCGGGGGTGGGGCCGAAGATCGCCCTGGCGCTGCTCTCGGGGATCAGCGTCGAGGCCTTCGCCGCATGCGTGCACAATCAGGACGTGACCGCCCTCACCAAGATACCCGGCATCGGGCGCAAGACCGCCGAGCGCCTGGTGGTGGAGATGCGCGACCGGCTGGGGGCTCACGATGGAGTCGTGCCCGTGGGGCTCTCCGGTGGCGGTTCCGAATCGGAAGCGTTCGGGGCGCTGATCGCGCTCGGCTACAAGCCGGCGGAGGCGTCGAGGCTTTTGAAGAGCGCCGGTCCCGGTGAGCACTCCACCGAAGAGTGGATCCGGCGCGCCCTGAAGGGCGCCGTACGGGAGTGAGCAACGTGCCATTGGAAAGACCGATCAGTGCCGAGGCGACACGCGAGGACGAGCTCGCCGAGCGGGCCATCCGCCCCAAGCGCCTCGCCGACTACGTCGGACAGCCGAAAGTGCGGGCGCAACTCGAGATCTTCATCGGCGCGGCCCGACAGCGCGCCGAGGCGCTCGATCACGTGCTGGTGTTCGGCCCGCCCGGTCTCGGCAAGACGACGCTCGCCCACATCATATCCGCCGAGCTCGGCGTCAATCTGCGCCAGACCTCCGGCCCGGTGCTCGAGCGGCCCGGGGACCTTGCGGCCATTCTCACCAACCTGCAGCCGCGCGACGTGCTGTTCGTGGATGAGATCCACCGCCTCTCGCCCGTCGTCGAGGAGGTGCTCTATCCGGCCATGGAGGACTGCCAGCTCGACATCATGATCGGGGAGGGCCCGGCGGCGCGCTCGATCAAGCTGAACCTGCCGCCCTTCACGCTCGTCGGGGCGACCACGCGCGCCGGACTCCTGACATCGCCCCTGCGAGACCGCTTCGGCATCGTGCAGCGCCTGGAGTTCTACGGGGTGCAGGATCTCGAGCACATCGTGCGCCGCTCGGCGTCCATTCTCGGCGTACCGATCGAGGACGAGGGGGCATTGCGCATCGCGCAGCGCTCGCGCGGCACGCCGCGTATCGCCAACCGGCTGCTGCGCCGGGTGCGCGACTACGCTGAAGTCAAATCCGACGGGAGCATCAGCAGCGCGGTGGCCGATGCGGCGCTCGAGCTGCTCGAGGTCGACCCGCAGGGCTTCGACACGCTCGACCGCAAGCTCCTCAGCACCATCATGGAGCGCTTCGACGGGGGGCCTGTGGGCATCGACAGCATCGCCGCGGCGATCGGCGAGGAGCGCGGCACGCTCGAGGATGTGATCGAGCCGTTCCTCATCCAACAGGGATTCCTGGTGCGCACCGCCCGCGGCCGCATGGCAACGCGCGCCGCCTATGAGCACTTCGGGCTTCATCCCCCGGAGCGGGCGGCGCCTGCGCTGCCGCTCTTCGAGGAAGGCCGATGAGCGTCTTCCGCTGGCCGGCGCGCGTCTACTGGGAGGACACCGATGGCGGTGGGATCGTTTACTATGCGAATTACCTGCGCTTCCTCGAGCGCTCCCGCACCGAATGGCTGCGCTCGCTCGGCTACTCGCAGCAGGCGCTCGCGAGGGAACCCGGCGTGCTGTTCGCTGTCGTGAGCATAGCGGTGGATTACCGCAGGCCGGCGCGGCTCGATGATGAGCTCGAGGTCACCTGCGAGCCGAGCGCGGACGGTATGGTGGCCATCCGCTTCGAGCAGAGCATCCTGCGGGCGAATGAGGGCAAGCCGCTCGTCACGGCCGAGGTGCGGGTCGCCTGCGTGGACGCGCAGACGATGCGTCCCCGGAAGCTGCCGGATTCGCTATTGAACGTGTTGCAATAACGTGGAGCGTTGACGTCCATCATGAACGGACACCTATCACTCATCCAGCTGGTGGTGCAGGCGAGCGTGCCGGTGCAGATCGTGATCGGCCTGCTGATGCTCGCCTCGCTCACCTCCTGGGCCATCATCTTCCGCAAGCGCCTGCTGCTCGCGCGCGCCCAGCGCGACGCCGAGCAGTTCGAAAACAACTTCTGGTCGGGCGGGGACCTCGCGCAGCTGTATCGCGCGATCGAGTCGCACGGCGGGGCGACCGGCATGGCGAGCATCTTCGAGATGGGCTTCCGCGAGTTCGCGCGCCAGCGCCAGCTCGGCTCGGGATCGCCCGATCTGATGATCGAGGGGGCGCGACGCGCCATGCGCGTGGCGCAGCTGAAGGAAATCGACCGCCTGGAGCAAAGCCTCGCGACGCTCGCGACCGTCGGCTCGACGAGTCCCTATGTCGGCCTGTTCGGCACCGTTTGGGGCATCATGAGCGCGTTTTCGGGCCTGGGGGACGTTCAGCAGGCGACCCTCGCGGCGGTCGCGCCGGGCATTTCGGAGGCGCTCGTGACGACCGCGATCGGTCTGTTCGCGGCCATCCCCGCGGTGGTGGCCTTCAACCGCTTCGCCGACCAGGTCGGACGGCTGGAAGTGCGGTTCGATGCCTTCATGGAGGAGTTCTCGACCATCCTGCAGCGCAATGCCACCCGGGGCATCGCCGCGGCACCCACGGTGCCCGCAGCTGCGCCCGCGGCCGCGAACCCGCCGCCGGTGCCCGGCATCGTGACCGCGGGCGTCGTTCCGGGCTCCGCGCCGAGGGCCCGGTAGGAGCGAATCATGGCGCACGTGTCGCGCGGCAGGAGACTGATGGGCGAGATCAACGTCGTTCCCTACATCGACGTGATGCTGGTGCTGCTCATCATCTTCATGATCACCGCGCCGCTGTTGAACCAGGGGGTGAAGGTCAATCTGCCGAAGGCCGCCGCCAAGACGCTGCCGGCCAAGATGAACGACAAGCCTATCGAGCTATGGGTCGATGCCCAGGGCGCCCTATACCTGCGCGTCGGCAAAAATGTCATCGGGCCTGCCGACGCCGACACCATCCGCTCTCGCGTCGCGGCGGCCCTCGCCGCCAACCCCGACCGGCCGGTGCTGTTCAAGGCGGATACCTCGGTCTCCTACGGGCGGGTGATGAAGGCCATGGTCGTGCTGCAGAGCGCGGGGGCGAAGAAAGTCGGTTTCATCACGCTGCCGCCGACGCAGCCCCAGCCGGCCCAATAGGAAGCGCATCCCAGTGACCGAATCCCGGCGCGACCGCTGGCTGTCCATCGCACTGTCCGTGCTCCTGCATGGCGCTCTCATCGGCTTGCTCGTCTTCGGATGGCTGCACTTCAAGGAGAAGGCCCCGCCACCGACCCTCTCCATCGATGCGACGGTGGTCAATGCCCGCACGTTGAATGGCGTGGGCTTCGCCACGCAGCCCTCTCCTAAGCCTACGCCCAAGCCGGTTCCCCCTCAGCCGGCCCCGGCGCCTCAGGGTCCTCCGGTCCCCACGCCCGAGGAGCAGAGCTTGCGCGAGCAGGCGGCCCAGGCCGAGGCGCGGCATCAGGCCGAGGCCCAGCAGCAGCTCGAGAAGCAACAGGCGGCCAAACAGGCCGAGGAAGCCCAGCAGAAGGTCAAGGCGCGTGAGGCCGCCCAGGCCGAGCAGAAGGCCGAAGAGGCGGCCCAAAAAAAGGCGCAGCAGCTCGCGAAGGCGAAGAAGCGGGCCGAGGAAAAGAAGCTCGCCGAGCAGAAAAAGCTCGCTGAAGCCAAAAAGCTGGCCGAGGAGAAGAAGCTTGCGGCCGAGCGTGCCGCCGAGCAGAAGGCCGCGCGGGCTGCCGCCCTCGCCGAGCTGCAGCACAATCTGCAGCAGGAGGAGCAATCCGATGCGGCAACGCACGCTGCGGTGTCCGGCTGGTCGACCGAGGTGAAGCTGCGGGTCGAGGCCGCTTGGATCAAGCCGTCCACGGCGCAATCGAACCTCAGCTGCACTGTGGGCGTGACGCTCCTGCCGGGAGGAGGCGTTACGAATGTGAGCGTCGGCCAATGCAATGGAGATCAGGCAGTGCGCGAGTCCATTGTGCAGGCGGTGTATCGCGCAGCACCGCTGCCGCCGCCGCCCGATCCTTCGCTCTACAATCAGCAGCTGAACTTCGTATTTCAACCGCAATGACGCGAGACACCATGAAGAAGACACTCAAGCAAGCGTTTGCGCGCTATGCGGCGCTGGCGGTCCTGCTCGCCGTCTCGGGGCGAGTCCATGCCCAGTTGACCATCCAGATCACCTCGGGCGTGACCCACCCGGTGCCGATTGCCGTCGTGCCGTTTGCGGAGCCGGCATCCGCCGGAACGGACGTGTCAGGCGTCATTCAACATGACCTGACCGGCAGCGGCCGCTTCAGCGCCTTGGCCCGTGCCCAGATGCCGGGCACGCCCACCCATGCCGCCGAGGTGCAGTTCCCCGCCTGGAAGGGGACCGGGAGCGATTACATGGTGGTCGGGCGAGTCACGCCGCTCGGCAATGGTGAGCTCGCCGTGGACTTCAACCTGCTGAACGTCCTCACGGGCCAGAGCGTGGTGCGCAAGCGCTTCACGGGACCGCCCTCCGCGCTTCGCAATGCCGCGCACCGTGCGAGTGATGCCATCTATCAGGCCATCACGGGTATCCGCGGCGCCTTTGACACCCGCATCGCCTATGTCGCCGTGATCGGCAAGGGCGCGGCCCAGCGCTTTCAGTTGGTGGTGGCCGACGCCGACGGCTACAATCAGCATCTGATTCTGGAGTCTCGCTTTCCGATCATGTCGCCGGCATGGTCGCCGGATGGGAAATGGCTGGCGTACGTCTCCTTCGAAAGTCATCTCTCCGCCGTGTATGTGCAACGGGTGCGCACCGGACAGCGCTACCGCGTTTCGGCGCGGGCGGGGGAGAATGGCGCGCCGGTCTTCTCCCCGGGCGGACGGCGGCTCGCGTTGACCCTGAGTGGCGTGAGCGGCTATCCGCAGATCTATGTCCTCGACCTGCATACCCAGCATCTCACCCGCATCACCCATACGCCGGCGATCAATACCGAGCCGGACTGGGCGCCGGATGGCAAGTCGATTTACTTCACCTCCGATCGGGCCGGGCAGCCGCAGATTTATCGCGTTGGCGTCGAACCCGGAAGCCCCACGCAGCGCATCACCTTCACGGACGACTACAATGCCGGCCCTCATGTCTCGCCCGACGGCAAGTGGCTGGCGATGGTCACCCGCGCCGATGGCGGCTATCGCATCGCGATCCAGAACCTCTCGACCGGCCAGTTCAAGGTGCTCACCTCCGGCCCGCTCGACAGCACGCCGAGCTTCGCGCCGAACAGCGCCGCGATCATTTATTCCCGGCGCTCGGTGCAGGGCGATCCGGGTACTCTCGCCACCATTTCGATCGATGGGTTGACCGGGCTCACGTTGAAGCCCTCTCAGGGGGCGGTACAGGATCCGGTCTGGGGACCGTTTCCGCCGAAGTGACCGATCGGTAGCGTTTCAGACGTGTGGAGCGAGACGTTCCGCACGAAGTTCAACAATGGCCGGCATCGTGCCGGCTCACATAGGAGTTGCTCGATGCGTCGTTTTCTTGCCGTGATTTCGCTTGCCGCAGTGCTGGGGCTCGCCGCCTGTGCGAGCAAGCCGGTCAAACCGGCGGCCTCGCAGTCGGCCGTCGGCGCCGGCTCCGGTGCCGAGTCCTCGGGTGCTGCCGGTGGCGCCAACGCCAATGAGGGCGCCCTTGGCAGCCAGCAGTCCGTGGCCGGACCCGAGCAGGGCCTGCTCGCCGACCGCACCATCCACTTCTCCTTCGACAGCGCACAGGTCGAGGGCAGGGGTGTCCAGATCGTCGCGGCGCACGCGAAGTATCTCGCGAGCCATCCGACCGCGCGGGTGCGCCTCGAGGGCAATACCGATGACCGTGGCTCGCCGGAGTACAACATCGGCCTCGGCATGCGCCGCGCCGAGTCCGTTCGTCAGGCCATGCTGCTGCAGGGAGTGTCCGCCAACCAGATCACGGTGGTGAGCTACGGCATGGAGCGTCCGGTTGACCCGGCCAACACCCCGTCGGCCTGGGCCAAGAACCGGCGCGTGGACATCGTCTATCTGACGCCCATGCAGCCGGCGCAGTGAGGGGCAAGCGCCTCGGGAGTTCGCCTATGGGTTCACTTCGCTATCTGATGCCGGCCGCGGCGCTTGCCGTGATGCTCGGCGGCTGCGCCTCGGGTCCGGATCCGACGCAGATGAGGCTCGACAACCTCGACACGCGGGTGTCGAGGATCGAGCGCTTCGTCTCGAACGGCAGTCTGGTGCAGCTCGCCCAGCAGCAAAGCAGCCTCCAGGCGCAGATCCGCCAGCTCCAGGGTCAGGTCGATGAGCTGCAGCGAACGAACAGTCAGCTCGAGAAAGAGCAGCGCCAGGAGTATGCGGACCTGGAGAAACGCATCGCCGCCTCCGGACAAGGCGCTGCGGCGGGGGCGGACTCGCAGTCCTCCAATGCCCGCGGCTCGGGGGCGGCGGGCAGCTCGGGCGCGCCCGCAGCGCCTGCGGGCGCGAGCGGCGCGAACGATGCATCGCAGCTTGCGGCACTGCCCGGGGTCAGCCCCACTCAGCAGTCGATCTACGGCCAGGCCTTCGATGCGCTCAAGGCCGGCAGCTACTCGGTGGCGATCAGCGGCTTCGAGGGGTTCGTCAAGAGCTACCCGACGAGCCCACTCGCGCCGAACGCCGAGTACTGGCTGGGGGAGGCGCATTTCGTCAACCAGGACTATCCGCAGGCCGAGCGGGCCTTCCGCACCGTGCTCAGCCGCTGGCCGGATTCGGGCAAGGCGCGCGATGCCATGCTCGATCTCGGCAACGTGTTGCTCGCACAGGGCAAGACGAGCGAGGGTCGCAAGACATTGCGCAAGGTCGTCAAGCAGTTCCCGGGGACGGGTGCGGCCACGCAGGCGGCGAAACTGCTGCAGCAGAAGTCGGGCTGATCCGCGGCGCGGGCGAGGATAGAGGGAGAGGATGGCGCGCCTCAAGGTCACCGAGATCTTCTATTCGCTGCAGGGAGAGGCGGACACCGCCGGCGTGCCGACGACCTTCGTGCGGCTCACCGGCTGTCCGCTGCGCTGCCGGTACTGCGATACCGAGTACGCATTCTATGGCGGACAGTGGTGGGAGCTCGAAGCAGTGCTCGCGCGCACGCACGAGCTGGGCTCGCGCTACGTGTGCGTCACGGGGGGCGAGCCGCTTGCGCAGAAGAGCTGCCCGGAACTGCTCACCCGCTTGTGCGATGAAGGCTTTCGCGTCTCGCTCGAGACCAGCGGCGCGATGCCGCTCGAAGGGCTCGATCCTCGGGTCGTGCGCGTGGTGGACGTGAAGACCCCGGCCTCGGGCGAGGAAGCCCGCAACCTCTACGAGCAGCTCTCGGGGCTCGAGGGCAAGGACCAGGTGAAGTTCGTCATCTGCGACCGCGCCGACTACGAGTGGAGCCGGGCGAAGGTGACCGAGCTCGCGCTCGGTGAGCGCTGCTCGGTGCTCTTCTCTCCGAGTTTCGAGCAGCTGCCCGCGCGAATGCTCGCCGACTGGATCCTCGAGGATCGCCTTCAGGTGCGCTTTCAGGTGCAACTGCACAAGGTGCTCTGGGGCAATGTGCCGGGCAAGTGATGGGATCGCCCGGGGATGAGGCCATGAACACGCAGACTGGAAGGGGCGCGCGCATGCCACGGGCCGTCGTGCTGGTCTCAGGTGGACTCGATTCGGCGACCACCCTCGCCATTGCGCGCTCTCAGGGGTTCGAATGCCATGCGCTCTCGGTCTCCTACGGGCAGCGTCACTCCGCGGAACTTACCGCGGCAGCCCGCGTGGCTGCCGCACTCGGGGCGCGCGAGCACCGCGTGATGCGGGTGGACCTCGCAGGCATCGGCGGCTCGGCCCTCACGGACCTATCGATCGCCGTGCCGGAGGAGCCGACCTCGGGCATCCCCGTGACCTATGTCCCCGCACGCAACACGGTGCTCCTGTCACTGGCGCTCGCGTGGGCGGAAGTTCTCGAGGCGCGGGACATTTTCGTCGGTGTCAACGCCGTCGATTTCTCCGGCTACCCGGATTGCCGGCCCGCATTCATCGAGGCGTTCGAGAAGCTTGCCGCGGTGGCCACCAAGGCGGGCGTCGAGGGCAAGGCGAGCCGCATCCATGCGCCGCTCATCGACTGGAGCAAGGAGCGCATCATCCGCGAAGGCCTTGCGCTCGGGGTGGACTATGGGCTCACCGTCTCCTGCTACCAGGCCGACGGGGACGGCCGGGCCTGCGGCAAGTGCGATTCCTGCCGTCTGCGGCGCGCCGGCTTCGAGGCGGCGGGCGTTGCCGACCCGACGCGCTACCAGAGGCTCTAGCATCCGGGTATCATGCGCACCCCGCGGGGCCCGCACGGTCCCGCGCCGCCACCTGCGGTGGGGCGTTAGCTCAGTCGGTAGAGCATCGGACTTTTAATCCGCTGGTCGACGGTTCGATTCCGTCACGCCCCATATCTCATAATGGAATCACGCGGTTACGCGGATCTCCTTAAGAATTCGCTCATTCAGTGGGGCAGGGGTACTCCTGCATGCCCGTGTCTCGCCCGGGTCGCCCCCGCGGGTGCCACCGACATGACCGCGGCGTGTGCTCCCGGGTGCAGCGCCTCATGGAGCATCGAGCGCGCTCCGTTCCAGATGATCTGCGTGCCGATGGCGAGCAGGATGAAGGCCGTCAGCCGGATGAGAATGTCGGTGCCCGTTGCCCCGAGGCGCCGCACGAGCCGGTCCGCATACCGGTAGCACAGATAGATCGCGACGGCCGTGATCAGCACGCCCACGACGTGCGCGACGATGGTGGTCAGGAGAGCGCGCAGATCGCGCGGCGGGTTTGCGCCCAGGGTGATTGCGACCGAGATCGATCCTGGTCCCACTGTGAGGGGCATGGTGAGCGGGTAGAAGGCGCGTTGCCTGAGACCCTCCGCAGTTGTGGGGCTGGCGGATGCGGACACCGCCGGGGCGATCGGGCCATTGAGCAGTGACCAGGCGAGCGCGCACACCACGATGCCCCCTGCGACCTGCACCGCCGGAATGGAGACCCCGAAGAAATCGAGCACATAGGCGCCCACCAGGATGGAGGCGACGAGCAGTACGAAGCTGTTGATGGCGATCAGCTTCGACACGCGTGCCCGCTCGGCGGGTGTGAGCTCCGAGGTCATGGCGAGGAAGATCGGAGCGCCGGCGAAGGGATCTATGATGGGCAGCAGCGCCGCAACCGCGATGAACACGATGCCGGCGAAGTAATGAAGGTGTTGCAGGAGCATGCGGTGGTCTTCGGCCTGACGGCTCTCAATAGTGTCTCAGCAGGTAGGCATGCGTCTCGCCGGTGCGCGAGTCGAAGCCATTGGCGAGGATCCAGCCCTTGTCGTTGATTCCCCGGCCCGCCGTCAGGGTGAGGAGGGCGGCGATGGACGGATCGATCATGGAATTGAGATCGTGCATCGCGCCGTTCGCGTAGAGAAAGGCGTGCACCGCACCATTGGCGGTCACGGCGGCGCCGGTGACCTGGCCTCGTGAGTTGATCGCGTAGCCCGTGCTCGTGGCGCCGCCCAACGTTCCAAGGTCAACCATGCCTCTGCCCGGAGTGTAGAGAAACGCACGACTCGCACCGTCAACGTTGACCGCGGCGCCAGTGACTTGGCCGCTCGCGCTGATCGCGTACCCGGCGCTCGAGGCTCCGCCGAGCGTTCCGAGGTCGATCATGCCTTTGCCCGGGGAGTAAAGGAATGCCCGGCCGACCCCCCCATGGGTCACCGATTCACCGCTGACCTGTCCCTGGGCGTTGATGGCGTAGCCGATACTGGTCGCCCCACCCAGCGTTCCGAGGTCGATCATGCCTCGTCCTGGACCATGGACAAAGGCGTGCGCCGCCCCCGTCCGCGTGGTCGATTCGCCCGTGACCTGCCCGCGCGCGTTGATGGCGCATCCGATGCTCGTCGTGCCGCCGAGCGTGCCGAGATCGATCATGCCCCGGCCGGGGGTGTAGAGAAACGCATGAACCCGGCCGTTTGCATTCACCGCCGTGCCGGTGACCTGACCGCCGGCGTTGATGCCATAACCCTTGCTCGTCAGGCCCTTCAGCGTGCCGAGATCGATCATGCCTCTGCCGGGAGTAAAGACAAACGCCCGAGCCACGCCATTCGCGGTGACCGATTCGCCCGTCACCTGGCCGCGCTCGTTGAGCGCATGACCGGTGCTCGTGGCACCACCCAGCGTGCCGAGTTCCGTGACCGAGTAGCTCGGCGCCTGCGCGTGGGCGGAGGTTCCCGGAATGGTCGACGCCAGGAGCAGCGCGGGGATGCTCCAGCGTGCAAGACCGCGAAGTGGGCGAGTCATACGGGGGGGCCTCAGAGTTTTCCCGAAGGAAGTTTCACCAGTGTCGTCGACTCACTCGCGCGAGAGTCACGAGTCCGTACGCCACGACGGCGAAGCCGACTGCTGTCAGCGCCGCGAATATGCCGCTGTGCAGCGGGCCGGAGGCAGGGGCGGACATGTACAGCCACGAGCCGAGAATCGCGGGGATGTCGATTGCATAGTGCGTGGCGATGCTCCAGCGCAGGCCGAAGCTCACGCGCAGGTAGGCGAGGCCGACGCCGAGCAGGAACTGCGGCAGGGCGAGCACCAGCCCCCACCATACGAAGTGATTGGTGTAGAGCGAGGCGTGCGCGGCGCCGAACAGCACGCACGACGTCCAGAACACCCAACTCGCCCAACGTTCGAAAAACCTCGTCACTGCATGACGCGCGTAGCGATGGAGCACGAGGCTAATGGCCCCGGCAGGCAGGAAGACCCAGAACCCGAGGAAGTACTGTGTGAGCACCGTGGCCGAGGAGAGGGTCCCGGAGACCGGCGTGAGTTCGGTCTGAACCACGAGGTAGGCGTAGCCGATGAAGAATGCCAGTCCGGGGAAGATGCATTGCGGGGCGCCAGAGAGGAAGGCCCGGAACCCGAGCTCCTCCAGCGCCGGGGCGACGAGCAGGATCGTGATCACGGCCCACGAGGGGTGGGCGAGGAAGCGCGCCCGCGCGCTGCTTGCGGGCACGGGCCAGTGGTAGAGGCGGGCGAGGACGTGGGTGAAGGCGCTCGCGAGGGAGGCAATGAGCAGCAACAGGCACAGCCAGCCGAGCCAGTGCCACACGGTCAGCCGCCCGGGCGGCGTGGCGGTGAATGTCGGGCGGCGAAGATAACTCAGCAGCGGTCGCAAACGGGGCATCGAGAGATCGGCCGCCTCAGCGCCTTGGAAATCCATCCGCGGACATCCTCCGGTGATCCAGTGCCGCCAGCGCGCGGCGGGGGATTGGGAAGCGGATCATGTCCCCGGGCGCGCCGCGAAGAAGCAAAGCTCTGCCGATCATAGCGCGTCCTACGGGCGCGCGTCGCTCGTGGCCGCGGCCGAGCGGATGATGCGGGCAAAGAGCCGGGCGCGCTCGGCGCGGTGATCGGAGGGCTCGAGAGCGACCTCGATGCAGAGGCAGGCGTAACCATGGACCAGCGACCATGCGGCCAGAGAGAGCGCGGTAACCCGATCGGCGGGCGCGCAGGAGGAGACGATCTGCTTCAGCGTCTCGAATGCCGCGGCAGCGGCTTGTGCGGCCTCCGGGAAGCGCGCGAGATCGACGAGCTCCCGGGAGAACATCAGGCGGAACAGGGCGGGCGCCTCCTGCGCGCGGCGGATGTAGCACTCGGCGGCGCGCTCCAGGGCATTCCGTCCCCTGGCGTCCCGACAGGTCGCGAGGGAGGCGGCAAGCTGCTGGTACCCCTCCCGTGCGAGCTCCGCGAGCAGCGCCTCCTTGTTCCTGAAATGATTGTAGGGGGCCTGTCGGGAGAGGCCGGCGCGCTCGGCGACCTGGCGCAGAGAGAGGCTTGCGGCGCCGCGCCTCTCCAGCAGGTCCTCGGCGGCGGTAAGCAGCGCGTTGCGCGCATTGCCGTGGTGATAGGCGCGCTTCAGGGGCTCATGGGGCAGGCTTCTTCTTTGCATGCCGTTCAGCCTAATGTCGCATATTGACGAGATCAATATTGATGAGAAGGCGGATCGCCCTCCGCTTTGGAAGACCTCGAGCCCGAGGCGGGGTCGGTGCCCCGCTGTGGCAAGATACGGGCGGACACCCTGAAAGCGAGGAGCGGACCGCATGTCGATTGCCTACTCACTTGAGCCGGACCTGTCCGCGGAGGAGTTCCGTGCGGTCCTGGTGGCCTCCACGCTCGGCGAGCGGCGGCCGGTGAACGACCTGGAGCGGCTTCGGCGCATGATCCGGCAAGCCGATCTCGTCGTGACCGCCCGTGATGGCGATCGCCTGGTCGGCGTCTCGCGCGCGATCACCGACTTCTCGTACTGTTGCTACCTGTCTGATCTGGCGGTTGATGCGGCCTACCAGCGACAGGGCATCGGCAAGCGGTTGATCGCCGAGACCCAGCGCGGCGCGGGCGAGGAAGCCATGTTGATTCTGATCGCGGCACCCTCGGCCGAGGAGTACTACCCGAAGCTCGGCATGCAGCAGCGGCCCTCCTGCTGGACCTTTCCGAGGTTGCGCTGAGGGGCAACGGGCGCGCCCGGCGAGGAGGCGTGGCGCATCGAAACGGTAGCGCAGGAGGCTCAGCATGTGCGCGAATGAGACCGATCGGGGTACGCTCATCGTGACCGGGGGAAGCCGCGGGATCGGTGCGGCGGTCTCCCGGCTCGCCGCGGCGCAAGGTTACGCGGTCGTCGTGAATTTCGTGGCCGATGAGAAGACGGCCGGATCTCTGGTCGAGGACATCCGCGCCCGCGGAGGTCGCGCGACTGCGGTGCGGCGTCTTTCGCTCAAGCACGGTGGTCGAGGCGGCGCCATCGTCAACATCTCCTCGCGCGCGGCCGATCTCGGCTCACCGGGCGAGTGGGTGCACTACGCGGCATCGAAAGGAGCGGTGAACACGTTCACCATCGGCCTTGCGAGTGAAGTTGCGGGCGAGGGGATCCGCGTGAACGCCGTGTCGCCCGGCCTGATCGAGACCGACATCCATGCCGCCGCCGGCGATCCCGGACGGATTGCGCGCCTGGCGGGCCGTATTCCGATGGGACGTGCGGGCACCGCCGAGGAGGCCGCGGAGGCGGTGATCTGGCTCCTCTCACCCTCTGCCTCTTATGTCACGGGCAGCATCCTCACGGTGAGCGGCGGGCGCTGAGCGCGCCGTCGCGCTTCATGACGCGTCGTGGAAGATGATGCCGAGTGTGTGCCGGCGCCCGGAGCGCACGCGGCTCACTCCATGGCGGAGGTTGACGCGGTAGTCCCCCTTCGAGCCGCGCATTGGCCGATGATGCACCGCAAACACGACGCCATCGCCCTGCTCGAGCGGCACCACTTCGGCGCGTGATTGCATCCTGGGACGCTGTTCGGTGAGGACGAATTCTCCGCCCGTGAAGTCGCGGCCGGGCGAGGAGAGCAGCACCGTGAGCTGCAGCGGAAAGACCCACTCGCCATAGAGGTCCTGGTGCAGGCAATTGAAATCATCCGGTCCGTATTGCAGCAGCAGTGGTGTGGGCCGCGTCTGACCGGCGGCATGACATTGCCCGAGGAAGGTGTCGAGGTCCGGCGGATACCGCATATCCTTCCCGAGACGCGCGTTCCACTGGTTGGCGATGGGCGCGAGAGGCCGGTAGAGCCCGGCGCGGATCTCCTGGACGCGCGCGGGAAGCGGATAGCTGAAGTACTTGTATTCTCCGCGGCCGAATCCGTGACGGCTCATGATGATGCGGCTGCGGAACCTGTCGTCCTCGGGATAGAGCGCGGCAAGGGATCGGCACTCGGCCGGCGAGATGAGCTCCGGCAGGATGGCGTGGCCGTGTGCATCGAGCTCGGCAGCAAGGGCACTCCAGTCGAGGGCGCAGTACGCGCCCATCGGGTTCGATGCGTCGGCCGTGGATTTTGGTCCCATGAGAGCCGGTGGCCTCAGAGCGCCCGGCGAAGCGTCAGATTGATCCGCCTGCGGCCGAGGGTCTCGTGATAACCGTCTGCGAGGGGCGCCACGCCGTGAAATACCAGGCGAGCCGGCCCGCCCCAGACCACGACGTCACCATGCGAAAGCGGCAGGCGGCGCGGCCTGTCCGAGCGCTTCAAGCCCCCCCAAAGGAAAGTCGCGGGCAAGCCCAGAGACACCGAAACGATCGGCGCGTCGAAATCGCGCTCGTCCCGATCCTGGTGCAACGACATCCGGGCTGCGGGCACGTAGCAGTTGATCAGGCCGACATCCGGTTTGAAGGCATCGAAGCCTGCACGCGTGGCGGCCATTCGCCCAAGCTCCGCGAAGGAGTCCGGCATCTTCGGCCACGGATGCGCGCTCTCGGGATCGAGTGCCGCATAGCGATATCCGCACCGATCGGTGACCCATCCGGCCTCGCCACAGTTCGTCATCGCCACCGACATGCGCTGACCGCCCGGAGTCATCATGTGTCGAAATGGCGCGGCCCTCGTCACCCGCTCGAGGTCCTCGAGCAAGGCTCGCTCGAGGGGCAGAGCAAAGCCCCGAAGCAAAGTGAGGCCCGAGCCGTGGAGCGCGGCAGGGAGAGCATCGTCAAAGAGGTCCGTCCGCATCGCCTCAGTCCGCCGTCTGCGCCCTTCGTGGCCGCCTTTCGTCAAGCGACTTCCTGCAAACGGCAAGATTAGTTCTCCGGGCCCGTCCGTGCTCGCCATATTCGGTCGGCATACTGCACCGCCTTCTCGCTCCCGGTCCGTCAGTCGGCCATGTTCCCGGCCGTCCGTTTCGGGGGCGATGCGGAGCGGGCCGCGGCGATCCATCAGGGCCTCGAGCCCCTGATGGCGGAGGCCGTTTCCCATCCCACGGGTGACCCTCGGCGCGCAGCGGCCCGAGGCAGGTGTGCCCGGTGCGGCTGCGCTACACTTTGCGCCATGCGCTACAGCTTCCCGCCGCCGCCTGTGGTCAGCGTGCCCGTCGTGGGCTCTGATGCCCGCTTCCCCGTTCATCGCATCTACTGCGTGGGGCGCAACTACGCCGAGCATGCCAAGGAGATGGGGCATAGCGGCAGCGAGCCGCCGGTGTTTTTCCTCAAGCCCGCTGATGCGGCGCTCGCGGTGGAGGCGGGCGCCACGGGCGAGCTGCCCTATCCGGCGCTGACCCGGGAGTTGCATCACGAGGTCGAGCTCGTGGTGGCGCTCGGGCAGGGCGGCCGTGACATTGCAACGGGTGAGGCGCTGGGGCTTGTCTTCGGCTACGCCGTCGGACTCGACATGACCCGCCGCGACCTGCAGGGGCAGATGAAGGAGCGTCGCGGACCCTGGGACATCGGCAAGGCGTTCGATCACGCCGCGCCGATCGGGCCGATCACGCCGGTTGCCGAACTTCACGACCTCGCGAGCGCGGACATCTCGCTCACCGTGAACGGTGCGCTCCGCCAGCACAGTCCCTTGAGTCAGATGATCTGGTCGGTGTCAGAGGTCATCGCGCACCTGTCCGCGGCATGGACCCTTGCCCCGGGCGACCTGATCTACACCGGCACGCCCGCGGGAGTGGCCGCGGTGCAGCACGGCAATCTCCTGGAAGGCCGGATCACCGGGCTCGAGACACTCCGGGTGCTCGTCGCCTGAGGCGATGCGAGGCGCAGGCCGAGCGGCGCTACACCCGCTCCAACGCGAGGGCGATGCCCTGGCCGACGCCGATGCACATGGTGCACAGTGCGCGCCGGGCGCCGGTGGCCTCCAGCTGACTCACCGCCGTGGCGATGAGCCGTGCGCCGCTCGCCCCGAGCGGATGGCCGATGGCGATGGCGCCCCCGTTGGGGTTCACGTGCTCGGCATCATCGGCAAGTCCCAGCTCGCGCAGGACCGCGAGTGACTGGGCCGCGAAGGCTTCGTTGAGCTCGATCACATCGAAGTCGGCGAGCGAGAGTCCGGTGCGCTCGAGCACCTTGCGTGTGGCCGGTGCCGGCCCGATGCGCATGATGCGCGGCGAAACGCCCGCCACGGCGCTTGCGATGACCCGTGCGCGGGGCGTGAGGCCGAATCGCCGGGCCGCCGCCTCGCTCGCGAGCAATACGGCGGCGGCTCCATCGTTGATGCCCGAGGCATTGCCTGCGGTGACCGACCCGTCGGGACGGACGATGCCCTTGAGCTTGGCGAGCGCTTCCAATGAAGTGTCGGGGCGCGGGTGCTCGTCGGCCTCGATGTGCAGCGGATCTTTCTTCGCACGCGCGATCGTAACGGGGACGATCTCTCGCGCAAAAAAGCCGCGGGCCTGCGCCCGCGCATAGCGCTGTTGACTGCGTAGCGCAAACGCATCCTGATCCTCACGCGAGATGCCGCGCTCGGCCACGAGGTTCTCAGCAGTCTGCGCCATGGAGTCGATGCCGAATCGCGCCTCGATGAGCGGGTTGATGAATCGCCAGCCTATGGTGGTGTCCTCGAGGCGAGCGGTGCGGTCGAACGCGCCGCTCGCCTTGCCCATGACGAACGGTGCCCGCGTCATGCTCTCCACGCCCCCCGCGATGACCAGCTCCGCTTCTCCGGCGGCGATGGTGCGCGCGGCGATGGCCACGGCATCGAGGCTCGAGCCGCAGAGCCGGTTGACGGTCGATGCCGGCACGCTTTCGGGCAGGCCTGCCAGCAGGACCGCCATGCGCGCGACGTTGCGGTTGTCCTCGCCGGCCTGGTTGGCGCAGCCGTAATAGACGTCATCGACGCTCGCCCAGTCGAGGCGCGCGTGCCGTTCGAGGAGGGCGCGAATCGGAATCGCCGCGAGGTCGTCGGCGCGAACCGCGCCGAGCGCGCCGCCGTAGCGGCCGAAGGGAGTGCGGAGGGCATCGCAGATGAGGGCGTGGGTCATGTAAATCGTCCAACTCGTTGAAACTTAACGGTGTGCGGCGATCTTCTCACCCCATCACGATAATGGATGCGCGGGCAACTATCCATGCCACGGTTGCGGTGATCCCGATCGTCCGTCGTGCCCGCGGGCCGATACAATACCGGCTCATTTCATCCCGGGTGCCCGCATGCCGCATTTCAAGGCCATCCGCGTTCATCAGGGGCCCTCCGGCCGCTTCGCATCGCTCGAGTCCGTCTCCATAGGCGAGCTCACCCCCGGTGAGGTGGTGGTGCGCGTCGCCTACTCCGGACTCAACTACAAGGATGCGCTTGCGATCACCGGCAAGGGTTCCATCATGCGCGCCTATCCCCGCACCGCCGGCATCGATGTCGCCGGGATCGTCGAGCGGAGCGAGGACCCGGCCTTCAAGACGGGCGATCGGGTGCTCGCGACCGGCTGCGGACTCGGTGAGTGGCTCGACGGCGGGCTCGCCGAGTACGCGCGCCTTCCCGCGCAGGCGCTCGTGCCGCTGCCGACCTCGCTCAGCCTCTTCGATGCCATGGCGCTCGGCACGGCCGGATTTACCGCCGCGCTCGCCTTGAGGCGGATGCTCGAGAATCACCAGGCGCCCGAGCTCGGCCCGATCGCCGTGACGGGTGCGACGGGCGGAGTCGGTGGACTCGCCCTTGCGCTGTTCAGGCAGGCAGGGTTCGCACCCGTTGCGATCACCGGCAAAGGGGGCGCAGAGGCGTATCTGCACGAGCTCGGTGCCGAGCGTGTCATCGAGCGGGCCCATCTCGATCCCGGCAGCAAGCCGCTCGAGAAGGCGCTCTGGGGCGGCGCGGTGGACAACCTCGGCGGGCAGATGCTGACGTATCTCACTCGCACGGTGAAGCCCTGGGGCAACATCGCCTGCATCGGGTTGGCGCAGTCGGCGGCCTTGAACACCACGGTCATGCCTCTGATCCTGCGCGGCGTGAGTCTGCTCGGCATCCACTCGGTGGAGGTGCCCCGGCAGTGGCGGCTGGCGCTGTGGGAGAAACTCGCCGGTGAGTGGCAGCTGGCTGACCTCAGGCGGCGCATCGTGCGCGCGGTGATCGAACTCGAGGAGGTCCCGCTTGCCTGCGAGGAGCTGATCGCCGCGCGGGCGAGGGGGCGCTACGTGGTGCGCCTCGCCGGCGATGAGGCCGAAGCAGAATCCGAGTGACTGATCCGCGGGAGAGCTCACATGGCACGCGACACTCAGACACCGGCTCACCACGAGGCGCCGCAGGTCGGCGCCGCCGATCCGGAACGGCGCAATTCCCCGCTCGAGAGCGATCCGGAGGAGGACTTCGAGCTGTTGCGCGAGCAAGTGGGTGATGAGGCCGGAGGCTGTTACTTCAACGACATCCGATACGAGGATGGCGCCGAGGTGCTGAGCGGCAGCACCCGGCTGCGCTGCGAGCAGGGCATCTGGGTCGAGGTGGGGAGCCGCAAGCCCTGAGGTCCCTGGCGCAACTCGCGCGCGGCGCGGTCCGCGGCTATGCTTGCCTGGGGCGCGACACCGCGTCTTCGAACAAGGCAGGCCGATAGTGACTCACGAGCGGGCGGTCGCGGTGACCCGGAGCGGCGAAAAACTCAACACCCGGGCCGCCGGCGTCGTCTCGCTGGCGGTGCTGTGCAGCCGGGTGCTCGGTCTCGTGCGCCTGCAGGTGTTCGCGGCGCTGTTTGGACCCGTGATCAATGACGCCTTCACCATGGCGTTCAGGATCCCGAACCTGCTGCGCGACCTGGTGGGCGAGGGGGCGCTGTCGGTCGCTTTCGTCACCACCTTCAGCAAGACGGCCGCCACGGAAGGCGATGCGTGCGCCTGGGCGCTGGCGCACAAGATCGCGACGCTCGCGACCATCGTGTTGAGCATGATCGTCATCCTCGGGATCGTGCTCGCCCCGTGGATCGTCGCGCTCATCGCGCCGGGCTTCGATCCGGCCAAGGCGGCGCTCACCGTCACGCTGACGCGCATCATGTACCCGTTCATCCTGCTCGTGTCGCTCGCGGCGCTGGTGATGGGCATGCTCAACGCCCGTAACGTCTTCGGGGTGCCGGCGATGGCCTCGAGTTTCTTCAACCTCGGCACCATCATCGTCGGGGTGGGGCTCGGGTGGTGGCTCGATCCGCACTTCGGGCCCCGCGCGGCGCTCGGACTTGCGATCGGGACGCTCGCAGGCGGGGCGCTGCAGCTTGCCGTGCAGCTGCCCTCGCTCGCGCGACTGGGATACCGATACCGGCCGGACTTTCACTGGCGCGACCCGGGGGTGAAGGCGGTGCTGCGCCTCATGGTGCCCTCGGTGATCGCCGCGAGCTCCACCCAGGTCAATGTGGTCGTGAACTCGGTGTTCGCCTCCCGCCTCGGCAATGGTCCGGTCTTCTGGCTCCAGGCGGCCTTTCGCCTGATGCAGTTTCCGCTCGGCATGTTCGGGGTGGCGCTCGGCACGGTGGCCCTGCCCATGCTCTCGCGGCTCGCCGCGGCAGGAAACATAAGCGGCCTGCGCAGCGAGCTCGCCCGCGGGATGCGCCTTGCCTTCCTCATGACCATTCCGGCGAGCATCGGACTCATCCTGCTCGCCGGCCCCATCGTGTCGGTCCTCTACCAACACGGGCGATTCAATGCCGCGCAGGCGCTCGAGACGGCCGCGGCGCTTCGCCTCTACGCGCTCGGCCTGTGCGGGTATGCGGCGCTGAAAGTCCTCGTCAACGCCTTCTACGCGCTCGACCGCCGCAAGACCCCGATGGTGGTGAGCCTGTGCGCCGTGGGTCTCAATTTTCTCTTGAGCTGGCTGCTGACGGTGCGCTTCCACTGGGGCCCGCCCGGGCTCGCCTTCTCCACCGCCTGCGTCGCCACGGCGAATTTCCTCATCCTCTATGCGCTCATGCGCCACCACCTCGGGCGGCTCGAGTCACGCGCCATGCTCACCATGCTCGGCAGGCTCTGCCTCGCGTGCGCGGGGCTTGCGCTCGTGTGCTGGGCGGGCACGCACTGGCTGCTCGCCGGATGGGCGCTCGAGCGGTTCTGGCCCAAGCTCGCTGCACTCCTGCTCGTCATCGCGGTGGGCGCTGGCACGTTCTTCGCAATTGCGACACTCCTCGGCATCGCCGAGATGCGCGAGATCACCCGGGCGGTGAGGCGTAAACTGCACGCCGGGTGAGCGCGGTGCGATCCCGCTCGAGCGTGCGCACATGTCACGCCTTGGAATACGGTTAAGGAGTCCTATCCCGTGATCAGCCCCTTCAAGCGACTTTCCCCGCTCCTCGCGGCGCTGCTGTTGATGAGCGTGAGCGCCCGGGCGCCAGCCCAGACTTATTACGAGCAGGTCTACCGGCCCTGGCAGCCCATACACTGGCACCTCGAGGCCGGCTACAGTCCCACTCTGGGGCAGACCTCGCAGTACTTCGACGGTGGCTTCACCCTCGGCGGCGGGCTCACCTGGCAGCCGCGCCCGGGCCCGTTCGCCCTGCGGGCCGACCTCGAGTACACCCACTTCGAAGCGACACGCAATCTGATCGCGATCAACGAGCAGGCGAATCAGATCGAGATCGATCACGGCTACGGAGAGGTCTTCGGTCTGAACGTCGACGGTGAGCTGCGCTCGCAGCTGACTGTCCGCACCACCGCTTTCTTCCTGGCTGGCGTGGGAGTGAATCACCGGCGCATCGCGCTCACCCAGACCGTCGCCTTCGGAGGCTATTACTGCGATCCGTATTTCGGGTACTGCGACTATGGCCTGGTGCCGGGGGATGTGGTGGTGGCGAGCGCCGACACCACCCGCTTCAGCTGGAATGCGGGCGCGGGTCTTGATTTCGCACTGGGCAATGGCCAGAGCTTTTTCATCGAGGCCCGCTACATGCGCCTCGAGACCTCGCAGGCGACGGAATTCGTGCCCATCACGGTGGGCGTGAGGTTCTAGGGGAGGCGGCGGGCGCGGCTCACGTGTAGTCTCTTCCCGTGAATTCCGTACTCGGGGCTTTCCATCCGGCCGTCGCCCGCTGGTTCGCACGCGCCTTCGAGGCGCCGACACCGGCCCAGGAGCAGGCGTGGCCGGCGATCCTCGCCTCCCGCCATACCCTCATCGCCGCCCCGACGGGCTCGGGCAAGACCCTCGCGGCCTTTCTCGCCGCGATCGACCAGCTGGTCGGCGAAGGGGTGCGAAACGCTGGCCTTCGCGATGAGACGTACAGCGTGTACGTGTCGCCGCTCAAGGCGCTCTCGAATGACATCCAGCGCAACCTCGAGGGGCCGCTCGCGGGCATTCGTGAGGAGCTGCGCGCTCTCGGGCACGAGGGGCTCGAGATCCGGACCTCGGTGCGCACCGGCGACACGCCGCAGGGCGAGCGTAACGGCATGCTGCGCCGGCCGCCGCACATCCTCGTGACCACACCCGAGTCGCTCTACATCCTGCTCGGATCAGAGTCGGGCCGGCGCATGCTCGGCACCGTCCGCAGCGTCATCGTCGATGAGATCCACGCCATGGTCGCGGGCAAGCGCGGGCTGCATCTGGCGCTGTCCCTCGAGCGTCTGGAGGTGCTTGCGGGCCGATCGCTCACGCGGGTAGGGCTCTCGGCGACCCAGCGTCCCATCGAGGAGGTCGCGCGCTTTCTCACCGGGACCGCTCGCACCGCAGCCGATGGCGGCGCCGACTGTGTCATCGTCGATTGCGGGCACGCGCGCGCGCGGGACTTGCGGATCGAGGTGCCCGCATCGCCCCTCGAGGCGGTGATGTCGGGAGATGTCTGGACCCAGGTGTATGACAGGCTCGCGGCGCTCGCCGCCGAGCATCGCACTACCCTCGTGTTCGTCAACACCCGCCGGCACGCCGAACGCATCGCCCGCCATCTCTCGCAGCGCATGGGCGATGAGCAGGTGAGCGCGCACCATGGGAGCATGGCCCGGGAGTTGCGTCTGGCGGCGGAGGGGCGCCTGAAGCGCGGGGAGCTCAGGTGCCTCGTCGCCACCGCCTCGCTCGAACTCGGCATCGACATCGGGGAGGTGGATCTGGTGTGCCAGATCGGTTCTCCGCGATCGATCGCGGCGCTGCTGCAGCGCGTCGGCCGCTCGGGACATCGACTGGGTGGCACACCCAAGGGGCGCCTTTTCCCACTCTCTCGCGATGAGCTCCTCGAGTGCGTGGCGCTCATCGATTGCGTGCGCCGAGGCGAGCTCGACCGGCTGCGCATCCCCGGCAAGCCACTCGATGTGCTCGCCCAGCAGATCGTCGCGGAAGTGGCCGCGCGCGAATGGGATGCCGATCAGCTCTTTCAGCTGGTCCGCCGCGCCCACCCGTACCGCGAGCTCGAGCGGGCGGAGTTCGATGAGATCGTGAACATGCTGACCGAGGGCTTCGCCACGCGCCGCGGCCGGCGAGGGGCCCTCGTGCATCACGATGCGGTCAACGGCAAATTGCGCGGGCGGCGCGGCGCGCGACTCACCGCGCTCACCAGCGGCGGCACGATCCCCGATACCGCGGACTATCAGGTCGTGCTCGAGCCGCAGGGCCAGCTGATCGGTACGGTCAATGAGGACTTCGCGATCGAGAGTCTGCAAGGCGATGTGTTCCAGCTCGGCAACAGCTCCTACCGGATCCTGCGCGTGGAGCAGGGGCGGGTGAGGGTGGAGGATGCACGCGGCCAGCCGCCATCCATTCCCTTCTGGCTGGGCGAGGCGCCCGGCCGCTCGGATGAGCTGTCGGACGGCGTCTCGAGGCTGCGTCGGGAAATCGGGGAGCGGCTCGCGGGCGGCCTCGAGCCCGCGCTGCGCTGGCTCGTCGATGAAGTCGGAATCGCCGCACCCGCCGCGGCGCAGCTCGCCGCATATCTTGCGGCCGCGCGCACGGCGCTCGGGGTCTTGCCGACCCGGGAGACCATCGTCTTCGAGCGATTCTTCGACGAGGCGGGCGGCATGCAACTCGTGATCCACTCGCCCTTCGGGAGCCGGGTGAATCGGGCCTGGGGGCTCGCGCTGCGCAAGCGCTTCTGCCGCTCCTTCAACTTCGAGCTGCAGGCGGCGGCCACCGAAGACGCCATCATCCTCTCGCTCACCACTGCGCACAGCTTCGAGCTCGCGGAAGTCGCGCGCTACCTGCACTCCAACACCGTAAGGCCGCTACTGGTGCAGGCGCTGTGCGCGGCGCCGATGTTCCCCGTGCGCTGGCGATGGTGCGCCGCGATCGCACTCGCGCTGCCGCGCATGCGCGGGGGGCGCAAGGTCCCGGCGCCGCTCGCGCGCATGGCCGCCGAGGATCTGTTGGCGACGGTGTTTCCAGACCAGGTGGCCTGCGCGGAGAATCTCACGGGCGAGCTCGAGATCCCGGATCATCCGCTCGTGCGCCAGGCGATACGGGATTGCCTCGAGGAGGCGATGAACATCGAAGGCTTCGAGGCGTTGTTGCGTTCGCTCGAAGCCGGTGAGATTCGCGTCGTGGCTCGCGACCTCACCGAGCCATCGCCGCTCGCGCTGGAGGTGCTCTCGGCAAGGCCGTACGCGTTTCTCGATGACGCGCCACTCGAGGAGCGGCGCACGCAAGCCGTGTTGAGCCGCCGGTGGCTCGATCCCGAGAGCGCCTCGGATCTCGCGGCTCTCGATCCCGAGGCCATCGAGCGGGTGCGCGGGCAGGCCTGGCCGCAGCCCGGCAACGCCGATGAGCTGCACGATGCGCTCTGTTGGCTCACGTTTTTGACGGACGCGGAGCTGCGATGCGCGCCGGGCTGGAGCGGTTGGGCGCGGGAGCTCACCGCGGCGGGGCGCGCGACCCGGCTGAGCTCGGGGTCGAGGACGCTCTGGGTGGCTGCGGAACGGTTGGCGCTGTTCACGACGCTCCTGCCCCGGTCGGAATTGGCGCCCGCCATCGCCCCGCCTCGGGGCGTTGCGCTGGATGTGACTCCCGGGGAGGCGCTGGTCGAGATCCTGCGCGGCCGGCTGCAGGGGCTCGGGCCCGTTTCGGCCGAGGCGCTGACCGACTCGCTCGGCCTCGAGCGCTCAGCGGTCGAGGCCGCGCTCGCGGTACTGCAGTCGCAAGGATGGGTGATGCACGGGCGCTTCACCTGCGGGCCCGCCCAGGCGGGGGAGTGGTGCGAGCGAGGACTCCTCGCCCGCATTCATCGCTACACCGTCAAGCGATTGCGTGCCGAGATCGAGCCGGTCGAGCCCCTCGACATGATGCGTTTCCTCCTGGAGTGGCAGCGCGTCGCGCCGCAGGCGCGGATGGAGGGACCGGATTCGGTGGCGGCAGTCCTCGCCCAGCTCGAGGGGTTCGAAGCGCCCGCGGCGGCGTGGGAGACGCAGATCCTGCCGGCACGGATCAAGGAATACGACACGGCCTGGCTCGATGAGCAATGCCTGGCCGGACGGACGGTGTGGACGCGGCTCGCGCGACGCAGGGCAGAGGCCGGCCCGGCCGCAGGACCGGTGCGCGCCACCCCGATCGTGCTCCTCGGCCGGCGTGAGCTGAGGGCTTGGAGTGCGCTTGCCGGTGCGGCCGATGAGTCCCCCGCGGGACCGAATGCCCTGCGGGTGCTCGAGCATCTGCGCAGGCACGGCGCCTCGTTCTTCGACGAGATCGTGGAGGGCGAAGGACTGCTGCCCTCGCAGACCGAGGACGCGCTGGCCGAGCTCGTGGGAGCGGGGCTCGTCAATTCGGACAGCTTCGGCGGGTTGCGCGCGCTGTTGGTGCCCTCGGGCCAGCGCCGGCCGAGCGGTCCGCGGCGGCGCAGGGCGCTGTTCGGCATGGAGTCCGCCGGCCGCTGGTCCCTGGTGCACCGCCTGAGGCCGGT
>DAIDHH010000096.1 GCA_027452045.1 Gammaproteobacteria bacterium | reverse complement strand
GAACTCGATGTTGACGATGGCCGAGCCGCGTGTCGTGGTGGTCAGCACCGAGGTCACGCCCGGAATGGTCTTCATCGTCTGCTCGATGGGGCGCGTGATCGTCGCCATCATCTGATTGGCCGGCATGAAGCCGTTGCCGACGTTCACGACGATGCGGGGGAACGCTGTCACCGGGAACACCGAGGCCGGTATCAGTCGGGCGGCGAATACGCCGCCGAGACAAAGCACGGCGGTGATGAAGGTGATGGCGAGCGCGTGCCGTGCCGCGAAGCGGCCCACGGAGGAATTGGCCGGACTCATTGCGGCTGCACCGAATCGGAGGAGGCGAGGGCGGACGGCGCCTTTCCCGAGGGGACGATCTGGATTTTGGCCTTTTGCGGCAGTCCGTAAGCGCCCACCGTGACGACTTTGTCGCCCGACTTCAATCCGGGTGCGCTCACTTCCACCCAGCCATGCTCCCGATAACCCGCCCGGACGGGAACTCTGATCGCCTCATTTCCATGAACCAGTGAAATGACGCTGTGCCCGGTGAGGTCACTCACCACGCTTCCGGTCGGCGCCGACAGGGCATTCTGGTGCGTGCCCACCCTGATGCGCAGCCGGACGAATTGTCCCGGGCGCAGGCCGGACTGCGCCGGCAGTGCGGCCCAAGCCATCACCGAGCCGTCGCTCGGATCCACGGTCGGACTGATGTACGACAGTCGCCCCTGAATCTTTGGCGTGCCCAGCACCTCCAGGGGCTGCCCTGGCCGCAGCTCCTCGGCTTGGACCGCGGGAATGTCCGTGGTGATAACCAGGCGGTGCAGATCCACGATCTGCACGAGCACGGTGTTTGCATCCACCGCAGTTCCTGGCTTGACGTTGACGGCGACCACGGTGCCGGAGAGCGGGGCGGACACCCGCAGCAGGGCGAGCTGCGCCTCGGCGTTCTGCAGTGCCTTCAAAGACGTGTTGTGTTGAGAGAAGAGCATCTTCTGGCGGGCGACTTCCCGTTCCGCGTAACTCTCCGTCATCGACTGCGAGTTCAACGTCACGAGCAATTGCCCCCGCCGGACTTTCTGGCCTTGGGCGACATCTACGGCGGTGACGACGCCCGATACAGGAGCGGCAACGGCGGCGGATGCAGCGGGCTTGCTCGTTGTGGCCGGCGCTGCAGTCACGCTTCCGTAGCCGGTGACGTAGTGGTGCAGCGTCTTGAGCTCTAGCGTCCCAACTTGCACGCTGATGACGCTGGCAGCGGAGGCTTGCTCGTCGGATGCTAAATCTTTAGCTCGCGATCTGAGTAGCCCGTAGGTGACGGCAACGACGGCGAGGAGGGCTACGCTGACGAGAAGAATGGTTCTCGATCTCATTGGATTGTCGGGTCCTGATTCGGGGAAGCGGGATGCTGTGCGGCCTCAAGCGTTGCGGGCGCCAGGGTGAGCGGGCTTTGCACGGCTTGCTCGAGAAGGCCGAGGGACTGCTGCGCCTCGAGCTGAGCCTGAAGCTGATTTTGTGCGCCAACGTCGAAGGCGACCTCGGCATTGGCCACATCCACCGGCTGCAGCTCACCGGCTTGCGCTTGCGCGTGGATCGAAGCAAGCTGCTTCTTTAGGCCCGACATCAACGAGGTGGCCGTGGCCACCCGCCGGAGGGCGGAATCGTATGCGGCCAGCGCGCCGTCGATCTCATCGACCGCGGTAGCCTGCACGCTCAAAAATCGCGCCGCGGCGAGGCGGCGCTGCGCCCTGGCTTGCGCGATCGGACCCTGATTGCGATTCAAAATGGGCAGAGTCAGACCCAAGCCCAGGCTCCAACTGCTGTCGTCCGCAAGCTGCGAGTTCCACGCGTAGCCCGGGCCCAGTTGAATGTCCGGATACTGCAGGGCGATCTGCAGCTGCAGAGCCGACTGGCTGGCGGCGTAGTCGGCGAGCGCCGCGAGCACATCGGCCCGGCTCAGGAGCGCCTGTCGCCGCACCCGCGGTTGCGTCAGGCGCAGGGGAAACTCGTTGAATGGCTGGAACGAGAATCTCACGGCGCGCAGAGCGCGCGGGGGGACGCCCAAGGCTCCGGCGAGCTGCACGCGCGCCTGGCGCACCTGACCGCTGGCGGCCTGCTGCTTGAGGATCGTCGTGTTCAATGCCACGCGAGCCTGCTCCACGATGTAGCTCGATACGCTGCCGGCGGCAAACTGGCCCTGGAGTAGTCGTACGACCCTGCGCTCGGCCGATACCTGGCGGGCCAGCAGGGAGTCGAGCTGGCGCGCGGCGTAAAGATCCAGCAAAGCGGTACGCACACGGCTGCGCACCTGCCAGACGGTGCCGATCAGATTCCAGCGTGCGGCGCTGGCCAGCGCGCGGGCCTCCGCCATCCGGTAGCCGCGCTTGCCGGCGGTCTCGATCGGCCAGTCGAGGGCGAGCGGCACGATCCAGGGGCTCGGAGTGCCGGGGACCGCATCGTGGGCCGGCGTCAGGGAGATCGAAGGATTCGGGCGCTGACCCGCCGTGATTTGGGCTGCCTGGGCCGCCAGAAGCTGTCCGCGCGCCTCGGCGAGTGCCGGCTGGTAATAGAGCGCCACCAGGGTGAGCGCCTTGAGATTCCACGTACCGCCCGTGGAGGGCGTTCGCACATGATTTTCGGCCAAGAACGTGCGCAGGCCGCTGTCGGCAAGGGAGCGGGCACCGAAGGCCGCGGCGACGCTTTCGGGCGAGAGCGGCCGAGGCTGAAAATGCGCGCAGCCGGAGATCAGCCCTACGCCGAGCACCACGATCCCGAGGCGGCGGTGGCGGGCGGTCATGGAATTGCGTTCAATTGTGGCGGTACGGTGACACTACGAAAGATGGCCACGATCATGGCTTCTCCTGGTTGGCTGCACTTAGATGGTTAATACGCATGAGAGGCGGCTACCCCTCTCCCGGCGCGTGAAGCCACTGAAATTCCGATGAATTTCGGCCATCCGGAGGGTCTGGGCGGCAGCATGCGTATTAGCAGCATGGGTTTCGCCGATGTGGAGGGCATACGATGATCGACTCCGAAATTCGCAAACTGGCTGCGCAGGAGCCGGACCACCGGCTGGACAGGCTCGAGCGGGATGTCTGGGCGCGTCTGGCGCTTCGCGAGCGCACCGCCGCATCCCGGCTGCTCGTGCTGCAGATGGCATTGTTCGTCGTCGCAGTCGGGGCCAGCGCCACCGCGGGATATCAGAGGGCGCGCCCCAACCATGCCTCCGAGCTGAGCGTGTTCTCGCCGCGATCGCCACTCAACGCCTCAGTCCTCCTCACCGGAACGGAGCCGTGACCGGCATGGCGCGCACAGTCTTCTCCGTGCTGTTCCTCACCGCGCTGGCTGCCGGCGTGGGCGGATGGCTCGGGGTGCACTATGGACAAGTCCATGCCCGCTCCACGACGAGCCTCAATGAGCTGCTGCATCACCAGCTCGACTTGAGCGCCGATCAGCGGCGGCAGCTCGCCGCCATGGAGGCGGCCTACGCGGCGCGTCGCAGCGTCCTCGAGGATCAGGCGCGCGCAGCCAATCGCGAGCTGGCCACCGCGCTGCTCACCCACCATCGCTACGGGCCGCAGGCGCAACAAGCGATCGATCACTTTCAGGCCGCGATGAAGGCGCTCGAGGAGCAGACGGTCATCCACGTGCTCGCAATGCGCTCAGTGCTGACCCACAGTCAGGCCAGGAAATTCGATCAGACGGTCGCCAAGGCGCTCGATTCAAACCGCCAGTGACCGAAGAGCCGAACGAGGCCGATCGGCGGCTCGCGGCATCGGCTCAGTCCGGTGATCGTGCCGCATTCGAGCAGTTGATCCTGCGGCACAAGCGATCTCTATACCGCCTCGTTCGCCGCTATGCCGGGGACGCCGATGATGCCTACGACATCCTCCAGGATTCCTTCGTCGCCGCCTGGCTGGCGCTGGCGCGTTTCGATATGCGCCAGCCTTTCGCCCCTTGGTTGCGTGCGATCGCCATCAACAAGTGCCGCGATCACGCGCGGCGGCGGATGGTGCGCCGCCGGCTCTCGATGCTATTCCAGCAGGAGGGTGATTTCCTGGCGAGCCATGCAACCGAGCCGGTCGGCGAGACCGACGATATCGAGGCAGTGCGGCTACGCCAGCTCGATGAAGCAATTGCCGTGCTGCCTCGTCTCTACAAGGAGCCACTGCTTCTGACGGTGATCAGCGGTTTGACGCAGGAGCAAGCGGCAAGACAGCTCAAGACCACGACCAAAGCCATCGAAATGCGCATACGGCGCGCCAAGGCGCAGCTGCGCCAGGCGGTCTCCGATCTCGCCGATCCAGAATCCCCCAGTGAGTTCTGACGACTTTGAAGGTCGTTTCGCAAGGAGTCACTACTGAAACAGGCTCACCCAATCACGCGCTCCATGCACCACGCGCACGACCTCGATGCCGTTCTTGATGATGCGATAGAGAAGCAGATAGTTACCCACCGGGTGATAGTGCAGCTCCGGTGCAACGTCTGGCCGTGCAGGTCCGATATGCGGGTTGTCGGCGAGGCGCTTGGTCGATTGCTCGATCCTGTCGAGCAGCCGATCGGCGGCATCCGGATTGTCCTGCGCCACAAAGAACCAGATGTCTTCGAGGTCCTGCTCGGCACGTGGAGTGCGTTTGACGCACGATGTCCTTCCCACCCGAAAACTCCTTTACTTGCGCGAGCTTCGGAGCCGCTGCCGGCCACGCTGCTTTAGGGCAGGGATATTCAGATCGTCGGAGGGGCCGCTGCTGACTCCATCGTCCCAGAGCTTGCGCAACCTGGCAATGGCCTCGGCGCGCGTCGCACGGCGCGCCTTCCACTCGCGTAGCGCTTCGCGGATGACCTCGCTGTTCGAGGCATAGTCGCCGGTATCGACCGCGCGTCGAACCAAGTTCACCATATCTGTCGGAAGCGCCACACTGATTTTCTCGATGGTGCCACTCATGGAGTCACTCCTAGTCTGGTAGGCAATAGTAGCATAATTTCCTACCGTCGATCGTACCCCAGGGCGCTCTGAGCAGACCGTGGCAGCCGCCACCAAGGGAGTCTGGCCCATCGCCCCTGACGAATCTGGTGCCCGGCTCTCTGTCCCGAAAAGGGTAAGTTCTGAAACATCCAACTGCCCCGCTCGAATCAAGGGCTTGCGTGTTTCATAAGTCGGTTTCATAATTGCGGGCAGTTTTCTGCCCCTCGGACCGGATACCCGCATGAGCAACGTCACCCGCCTGCCACCCTCCAAAAAGAAGGTCCACGTCGAGGCCGATATCCCGGCGAGCCAGCTCGATGAGTTCAGCCGCACGGTCGCCGCGCTCACCGCTGGCGAGCGGCCGCGGATGGATGCGCTCGCGCGCGATGAAGGCGAGATCGTGCAGCGTGCCCTGGAGGGCCTGCGCCGGATCGAGGAGTCGATCGAAGACCATCCCGGCACCGGGCAGGCGCGGCGCCTGGTGCGTTTCCTCGCCGGGGTCTACAACGGCAGCGACTACCCGTTCGACCTCACCGAGCTGCGGGCGCTCGACACCGAGCTCGCCAACGTCTGCCTCGATTACCTGAACTACGACCGCCTGGGCAAGCGCGAGGTCCACAAGCACCTTTCGAACGGCGATCGCGATCTGCACCGCTGGATGGAGCGCTACGGCCTCGAGCCAGAACTGCGGCTCGGTGAGCGCCAGGAGAAGGCCTTCGCCGAGCTCGTGGAGAAAACCGGTCGCGATCGGGACGAGCTGCTCAATGAGGCGGTCGCCGATCTCCTCGACAAGCACCGTCGCAAGGCGGCGCCGAAGCGATGAGCGGTCCGTCGACGGCAGGCCTCGCCGGCGCCGAGCTCGAGCGCCTGGCAGCGCTCCTCGCCGCGAACACCAATCCCGAGGCGCTGTCGCTCGAGGCGGTCGATGGCCTCTTCTGCGCGCTCATCGCGAGTCCCACCCTGGTGATGCCCCACGAGTACCTGTCGGTGATCCTGGGAGGAACCTTGGAAGGCGGCGGGCTGCTCGGGGATCTCGCCGGGGTGCAGGAGATGATGGGTCTGCTGATGCGCTACTGGAATGCCATCGCGCAGGACTTCGAGCGCGAGACGTACCACGTCGGCTACCGGAGCGAGCCCGGCGAGGGCGGTGTTCCGGGCCGCGCCTGGGCGCGCGGCTACCTGCGCGGCATCGGTCTCGCCCGGGAGGGGTGGAGCCGCATCCTCCATGACGAGCGCGAGGAGTTGGTGCGTTACATTCCGATCGTGGCCGGGGAGATCGATCCCGCCTGGCCGAAGGAGCCGCTCACGGAGGGGCAGTCGAACGCGATGTGGACGGACATGCTCACCGGCGCGGCGCGCGCATACCGGTATTTCAAGGAGGACCGGCTGGCGTACGCTGAGGCGTCCGCGGCACGCGGCGCACCGCCCGAGCCCTACGAGCGCGCCGGACCCAAGGTCGGGCGGAATGATCCCTGCCCGTGCGGCAGCGGCAAGAAGTACAAACGCTGCTGCGGGTCCCCGGAGTCCGGCGACCGGGTCGTGCACTGATGGGGCACATGATCAAGTCCTGGATCATCGATCTGCGCCATTTCCTGTTGCCGGATGGCAAGGTGGCGTCCTTGCCGCCGCGGGCGCAGCGGCTCTTCGCCTACTGGACGGAGATCGTCTCCCAGGCGACGCAGTACGACGATCCGACGACGCTGCGCTGCCGGCGACGGCCCGGACGCAAGCTTTGTGGAACTGTGCTCACAATCTTCTTCGACATCGATAACAACGATGTGCTCTGGTTCTGTCCCCGCTGTCATGACGAGGGACGCATCGCCGGGTGGGAAGGCACGTTCTGGGACAACGGGGACATTGCCGAGCATCCCTCGTGAGGTCGCCATCATGGAACTCGACACCGACAAGATCGATCAGGCCGTCCTGGCGCTGCTCTCCCTCGGCCGGCACGAGGGGTACCGGGTCTGGAAGAGCTTGGACTGGGAGGTCATGAACCGGCTGCACGAGAAGGGTTACATCACCGACCCGGTCAGCAAGGCTCGCTCGGTGTTGCTCACCGAGGAGGGCGCACAGGAATCCGAGCGGCTGCTGCGCGAGCTGTTCGGGCGGCCGAGCAGGCGGTGATTTCCTACGATTTTCCTACTGTTCCCCTACTCCGATTCCTACCCTGTATGAAGTACGGCTACGCGCGCGTCTCGACCGACGACCAGAACCCCGCCCTGCAGCTCGCTGCCCTCAAGAAGGCTGGCTGCAAGACCGTGTTCAAGGACGAGGGGATCTCGGGAGCCACGGCGCAGCGCCCTGCCCTCCTCCGGTGCCTCAAGGCCCTCGAGGCCGGCGACACGTTGATCGTCTGGAAGCTCGACCGGCTCGGCCGCAGCCTCCGGGATCTCATCCACATGCTCGATGACTTGAAGCAGCGGGGGGTGAACTTCCGCTCGCTCACCGAGGCGATCGACACCGATACCGCGACGGGGCGGGCCATGTGGCAGATGATCGGCGTGCTCGCCGAGCTCGAGCGCTCGCTCATCGCCGAGCGCACGCGCGCCGGTGTGAAGGCGGCGCAGCGGCGCGGGGTGAAGTTCGGAAGAAAGCCGAAGCTCTCCGCGTCCCAGATCGCACATGCACGCCAGCTGATCGAGGGTGGGCAACGCGTGCAGGATGTCGCGGCGCTGCTCAGCGTCGGGCGCGTGACGCTCTACAGGGCGCTGCAGCGGTTCGGGATATGATGCGTCGGCCGCGCCGCTTTGAGCGCGATCTGCGATTCGACACACTCCGCGGCGGCAAACACCTCGATAAGCAACGCCGGCCGCTTCTCCACCGCGATTGAGAATCAGATCTCCTCGAGGTCGGTGCGCTTGAGATCCGCTCGGCGGATCCGCCTCACCGTTTCGAGCTCATCGTGCGCGGGAGTCGTTCGCGCCCCCGGCGCTTCACGTCCTGTGGATTGAAATCGCTCACCCTACCCTCTTCGACATTCCATCCCGCCTCGATGTCCAGCCGGAGTTTCGCGCGGGAGGATTCGCGTATCGCCTCATAGGCATCGAGCAGTTGCAGCGCTTCGTGCACCACTTTGCTGGCCGAAGTATATCGGCCGGAATCCACTCGCTTGCGCACGAGTTCCTCGAGTTGCGGCGTCGGGGAGACATTCATGGCCATGGCATATCTCCGTCGGCAATGGCAGGCTGCCATTGCTGGCCGGCCTATGCAAACCACTCTGCATCCGGGGACGGCGAGCATTGCAAGTTCCAACGACCTTGGCCTGGTGGCCTTCTCGGTGGTTAGAACCAACCGAGCCGGATCAGTTCGGCACGTCGCTCGATACGGCGCGGGGCGTTCATCTGCAGGAGATCCACGGTGGCGCGACCGGTCGGAGTCAATCCGACGAGCTCTATGCCGTGCAATGCAAAATGCGCCGTCCAGGTGGCCCGCCGGGGATGAAACAGCAGAACGATCTCTTGGGTGTCAGAATCGATGCCAGTGAGGTTCGGGCCTTTGTGACGGTT
This sequence comes from Gammaproteobacteria bacterium, assembly GCA_027452045.1. GTDB lineage: Bacteria > Pseudomonadota > Gammaproteobacteria > Steroidobacterales > Steroidobacteraceae > 13-2-20CM-66-19. Next base: position 9,623 of record DAIDHH010000096.1, on the reverse strand, counting down.
ACAGCGATGACAGGCCCAGGCGAGGTTCTCGAGGACGGTCTCGCCGCGATGTTGGCGGGCGACGATGTGCTCGAGGTGGAATGGCTCAAGAGGAGGCGCCCAATCCGGCAGGTGGCAGTACTCGCAGCGCCTGCCCGCGCGCTCGCGAACCTGCTGACGAACCGCCTCGCTCACCTCCTCAGCCGCGCGCGACCTGCATCTGCCGCTCGGCCTTCAGGCGCAAGGTGGCGATGATGTCGCCCAGCTCGATGAAGCGGTCGTATTCCCGCGATTCCTCTTCGCTGAGCTGCCCATCGTTGGCCTTCTGGGCCAGCAGGTCCAGGCGCGATTGGTCGGCTCGGGTCAGCTGGAGCGTGCCGAGGGCGCGCACGCTCTCGGCATCGAGACACCGTGCCGCGGACTCGAGCAAGCTGTCATCAACGCCCGTGTACTCTTGAATCATGGATCAAAGATAGTCTATTTCCCGTTTGGATTCGAGGTGGCGCCATGCTATTGTGCAATGACGCCATTGAGCTATAGCGCAATAGCACATGATTATCGCCATTCTCAACGAAAAGGGCGGGGTCGGAAAAACCACCCTCGCCACCAATCTCGCCCGGGCCTTCCAAAAAGCCGGGCAGAAGGTGCTCCTGGTTGATTCCGATCCCCAGGGGAGCCTCAGGGACTGGCTCGCCGTCGCTGGCGAAGGGAGCGACTACCCTCCCATGATCGCCATGGACAAGCCGGCGATGATCAAGGACATCAAGAGCGTCTCCGGCCAGCATGACGTGGTGATTGTCGACGGGTGTCCGAAGTCGATCGGCATGATCGCCGCCACCATCACTGTGGCCGACGTCGTGCTGATCCCGGTACAGCCCTCGGGCTTCGATCTCTGGGCCGCCAATTCGGTGGTGGATCTCGTCAAGCAGCGGCGCGAACTCACCGAGGGGCGCCCCAAGGCCGCCTTCGTTGTGAGCCGCCAGATCACCAATACTCGGCTTGCAGCCGAAAGTCGCCAGGCGTTGCTCGAGCTCGGCTTTCCGATCCTCAACGCCTATACCAGTCAGCGCATCGCCTATGCTCAGTCCTCGTCCAACGGGCGCACGGTGCTCGACACCGAGCCGGACGGCATCGCTGCCCGGGAGATCCGTGCGCTTGTCCAGGAAATCGAGGAATTCGCTCATGCGAGCCGTTAGACCGACCAAGAGCGCCGCAGGTGAGGATGCGCGCCTGGTGGAACAGAAAAGGACCGTCGAGGGGTTCGAGCGGTTGCATGTGCAGGTGACTCAGCAGCAGTACCGGCAGCTCAAGCGTATTGCCTTCGACCGCAACGCCCGCCTCGCCGAGGTAGTGCGCGAGGCGCTTGCAGATTGGCTGGCCAAGCGGTCATAGCGCCGCTGTGCAATGGCGCTATTGTGCAATAACGCATGACGCTCCAGCGCATCGATGCTCTGATCAGCGAGGCCCTCGAGATTGAGGCCCGCGAGGCTCGCGAGGCCGGCGCCCTCGGGTACATGGCCCGGGCACTGACGCTGGCGACCATGCCTCACCGGCGCACTCTCGAGAATGAATTCGAGCGGCGCAACGGCTCCTTCACGCTCACCATGCTCGCGCCGTCTCGCGTTGGCCTGCCTTATGGCAGCGTGCCCCGGCTGCTCGTGGCCTGGCTGACGACCGAAGCTGTGCGCACGCGGGATCGACGCATCGAACTCGGGGACACTTTGTCGCAGTTTATGACGCAGCTGGATCTCGTTCCCACGGGAGGCCGCTGGGGCACGATCACCCGCCTTCGCGAGCAGATGCAGCGCCTTTTTGCTGCTTCAGTGAGCTGCACGTACGAGGACGGGAATCGCTGGAGTATGGATTCAGTGCGGGTGGCCGATCGGGCGGATCTTTGGTGGAGTCCCAAGACGCCCGAGCAGGTTGCCCTCTGGCGATCGGTGGTCGTTCTCGGGGAGCGGTTTTACGAAGAGGCTATCCACTCGCCGGTCCCGATCGATATGCGGGCGCTGAAGGCGCTACGTCGCTCACCTATGGCGCTCGACATCTATTGCTGGCTCACGCATCGGATGAGCTATCTGCGCCGACCGACGGTTATCCCCTGGGGCGCCCTGCAGGCTCAGTTCGGCGCCGACTATCGGCTGACACGTCAGTTCAAGGTGAAGTTTCTGCATCAGCTCGCGGCTGTCCTGACCGTGTATCCCGAAGCCAAGGTCTCGGAGGCCGAAAGCGGCCTGCAGCTGAAGCCGAGTCTGCCTCATATCGCCGGCGACACTCGCCGTCTCGCCGCATCTTGATGCACCATTGCACCATTGCACCATTGCGCAGTGTGTAGATCCGATTCCTCATTTGTGGATAAGCCTGCGGATGGAGGCACTTATCCACGCATAAACGGTGACGCACTTTTCCGTAATTTACGCATAAGCGGTGACGCTTTTACGCATAAACGGTGACGCTCAATACATTTTACTCTCTGATTTTAAAAAAGAATTTCACCCCTTCCTGTAGTTCCCTGTAGTAAAGACCTGTAGTAGAACTCCATCTCCGGTGGATAACTCAGCGTGATGATCGGGCGCCGCTCCCACCCTTCGGCCTCCCTGCCTTCGCCCCGGCGCGTTGCGCCGGCCTACTGCGCGGCTTCCTGCCTTGCGGTGCCACTAGAACCCTCCTCAGCCGCGTAACAGGTCCTAATCCCCATTCGAAGCCTCTCGCCGCCCCGAAGCGGTTCTGCGAACTGGATTACGCGACCTTGCTCCGAGCGCCCCAGGGCCGCTCAGCGCGGCGATCTGCCTCAGGCCGAGGAAAGAGGCTTCCTGCCCGGAGAGCCGCTCCTGCGGCCTCAGAGGGGCTCTGCCGCAAATCGACCACTTCGCTCTGAGCGATGTCCGATGTTTCCTGCTTCTGCGACCTCCATGGTTCCGGTGTGCGGTACTCCGCGGGGTGGGGTGGGGATCAGTATCCGCGTGGGATGACGAACTGTGCGCCGGTGTGGGTGTTTTGCCAGGCGCCCTGGTAGGGCACGGACGTGCGGCCGCCCTGGTCGGGAGCGATCTCGAAGCACAGGCGGTTCTGCGGACCGCAGTATCCCCAGCGCACCCGGCCGGCGCGCTTGTCGAGTGCGGTCAGCGTGGCTTGTTCGCGCTCGATGGCGAGACGCTCGAGGGTGGCTTGGGCGGTCTTTTGCTGTTCCTGGGCGAGGGTCATGAGGCCATAGCTCTGTTCCTCCGTGTTCATGAGCCCGCCTTCAGCTCCTCGAGGAGCGGGGCGATGCGGGAGGTGTCAGCCTCGCGGGTGACGCGGGCGGTGAGCACCTTCAGGAGCAGCGCTCTGGCGTCCGGGTTTTCCCTGGCCTCAGCCAAGATCGCACCGCCCACGACGACCTTTTGTCCGGTCTCGAGGGATCGCTGGACGGATCTGGCGCGGGCGATTTCGGCCTGGGCGCGGGCGATGCGCTGAGCAGGGGTGAGTCTCGCCATCCTAATTCTCCTGTTCCTGTCTTGTGTCTTTGTATTTCTAAGGCGCAAACCGAGCGGCAGGAGAAGAGTATACTTCAACCTATCATGAGCGACACACGAACAAGCGTAGCGCAGAGAGTGCGCACTTACGACTTGCCTGCCGAAGACGGCAGTCAAGTCCGGCCGTCCCGGCCGAGTGCGCAAAGCCAAGAGGGAGCGGCGCGGTCCACGCGCCGCCCGAGCGAGAGCCGGTGGCAGCGGGCCGTCCGCGCGTCGCGCGGCCCGGCCCTCGGCACCGGCCAGAGAGCCTGCGGCCAGCCTGTGGGGCTTGCCCCCGACGCCGCCGCCAGCCTCCGGGCTTCGCGCCCTGTAAGCGCTGAGCGCTAGCGCCATGGCGAGCTATCACCTGTCGGTCAAGCCGGTTTCCCGTACCTCGGGACGGAGCGCGGTGGGGTCGGCGGCGTATCGGGCCGGGGTGCGGCTGGTGAATGAGCGCGATGGGCGGGGGCACGACTACACCCACCGACGCGATGTGCTGCACTCGGAGATCGTTCTGCCCGAGGGGGTCCATGGCGGGCAGCTTGAGGGGCTGTATCGGGGCATCCTGTGGAATGTGGCTGAGCAGTGCGAGAAGCGCTGTGACGCGCGAACCGCGCGGGAGGTGGAGATCGCGTTGCCGGTGGAGCTCTCGGCGGATGCTCGGCGGGAGCTCGCGGTGGGCTTTGGGCGCGAGCTTGCGCAGCGCTACGGGGTGGCGGTGGATGTCTCGATCCATGCCCCGCATGCGTGGGGGGATCAGCGAAACCATCACGCCCATCTGTTGATGACGACGCGGCGGATCGAGCGGGTGGAGCGCGGCGGTCTGGTGCGTCTCGGGGAGAAGGCCGAGCTTGAGCTCTCGGACGCGAAGCGCAAGACGCGTGGGCTGGGGCGTGCGGCGCAGGAGATCGACTTGCTCCGGGCCCGGTGGGCGGAGTTACAGAACCAAGCGCTCGAGCGGGTGAAGGAGCGGGAGCGGGTCGATCACCGGAGCTTCAAGCGCCGGGGGCTCGAGATCACGCCCACGCAGCACCTGGGGCCGGGGGCGGCCGAGAAGGAGCGGGCCGGGATCCAGACAGAGCGGGGGGATCGGAACCGCGCGGTGCTCGCCGAGCGGGACGCTCGGCAGGCGCTGGTGGTGGCGAGAGCGGATCTGCAGAGTGAGCGCCTCGAGCAGCGGGAGCGGAGGGCGCAGCTCGCCGTGAAGCCCGAGGACGAGGGCCTGGCGCGTCAGGTCGAGGAGGATCGGCGTGGGCGGCTCGAGCACGCGGCGGCGCTCGCCGAGCGGCGCATCGAGCGGCGGCAGGAGGCGGTACGGCGTCGGGAGATCAAGCCTTCTCTGATCGAGCAGGCCCGGCGCGCGCACGCGTGGCTCAAGGAGCAGTTGGGGCGCGTGCGCGAGTGGCTGCTCGATCACATTGACGAATGGCGGCAGCGGCGCGCTGCCCAGGAGCTACGCCATGAGCGAGAACGATCCCCCGGAGATCGCCGAGTTGCGGCGGCTGATCGAGCCGGTGCTGTCGCGGCAGATCGCAGCGCACATCACTCCCTTGAAGCAGAGCGTGGAGCGGCTCACGAGCGCGGCGCAGGCCACGCAACAGAGCGCCGAGCGGCAGAGCCAACGGATCGAAGCGCAGACGCAGACGCTCGGCAGTCAGATCCGCGCGGCGCTCACTCGGCGCAGCCGGAGCGAGTGGCTGGGCCTGGCGGCGGCAGTGGCGATCGGGGTGGCGATTGGCGCCGCGGCGCAGTGGTGGAACATGAGCCGCGAGCCGCCGCCGCTGAGCGCGGCGCAGCGGCAGGCGATGATCGCGGGGTACACGGTGGAGGGGGTGTTTCGCGATCTGCCGCCGGAAGAGCGGGCGAGGCTCGCCGGCTGGATGAACGTGGCGGCCCAAAAGCACCCTCCGCCCGCGCTTCCGCGTTGATGTCGGCACTGCGCCGCGCGGCCGAGCAGCGCGAGCGGGCGCGCGTGGCGCAGGAGCGCTCAGAGCAAGAACGGCGCGAGACCGAGCGGTTGGCCAGGCACATCCTCTCGGCGGCGAAGCGTCACGGAGCGGATGGCTTTGGGCTTGCCGTGCGCCAGGATGGGCAACTCGAGGTGGAGTACACACGGGGCGGTGAGGCGCTCGCGCGCGAGGCACAGTCCGTGCCGCAGACCATTGAGCCCGGCGAGACGTTGGAGCGGTTCATCCACCGAGTATGCGACCGCACCACAGAGCTGCACCGCGAGCGCACCCGAGATCGTGGCTTGAGCCTGTAGGGCAGGGGGAGTGATTGGGCCGGGGCGGGGCGGCTCGCGCTCAGCGCGGGGAGCTGAACCCGGTCTATGAAGCCCCGGGGCTCCTCGCGATGTCGGCCGCGAGCGGCTCGAAGGGCCTCTCTCCCTTCGCCATCATGGTGTTCCCGGCGCTGTTCTCCGCCGGCATTGCGCTCGTCGGCACCGTCAACAGCAACTTCGGGATCCTGGGCTACGGCATCATCGCGCTATTCGCGCTTGGCTGGCTGGTCTCGCTCGTCATCTACAAGATCAAGGGGTACGAGGCGGTGCACCGGCTGCGGTCGACAGCAACAGCAAGCAGCCGAGTTGCGGGGGGAGGATCCAGATTCGCTCGGTTTCCCGTGAACCATGGCTCAAAACCAGGCTTGGAGGCCCACGACGAAACGCACTTCGCTGCTCGAGTCCCCTGCGGATCGGGCAAGGTCAGCTGTGGCGCCGTATCGGGCTTCGTATGTGACGCCTATGTAGGGCGCAAGCTCCCGCCGCAGTTCGTACCGCAGCCGCAGCCCGAAGTCCCCGCTCGACAGCCCGGTGCCAATCCGTCCTGCCCGATCAGCTCGCGAATAGGCATTGAGCTCGAATTGCGGTTGCAGGACAAGTCGCTGCGTGAGATACAGGTCGTAGTAGCCGTCGAGGCGCGCGCCGAGATGTCCGCCGTCGCTTGCGAAGACAAAGGCTCCGATCTCCCAATTGAGCGGCGCCAGCCCCTCGACGCCGAGCGCCACCCAGCCGCGGGAGTTCGGGGCGAAGTCGTAGCGCACGCCCGCCTGCAGGTTGAAGTAGGCCGTGACCGCGTGGGAGTATAGCCCCTGCACTTCTGCCTCACCCAGCGCGCCGCTCGAGGTATCGAGATTGCCCTCGCTCTTGATCCAGAGTCTATTGAAGTTGCCGCCGTACCAACCCTCACCCTCCCAACGATAGGAGGTGCCGTCGCCGGTGCGCAGCTCGTTCTGGTTCAGGATGGCATAGCCAATGGGCTGATCTGCTGAGACCGGCTGGGGCCAGCCGGGCTCCGTGGGCTGCTGTTGAGCCGCTACCGGCACCGGTAGCAGGGCGGCGACAGTCATTCCCGCCATCAGGTGGCGGACGGCTTTACGGCCATTCATGCCACCACCGCCGTCGTGAACATGCCGGCTTCCATGTGATAGAGCAGGTGACAGTGATACGCCCACCGGCCGAGCTCGGTCGCGTTTACGTAGTACTGCAGCTTTTCGGCGGGCTGCACGCTAACCGTGTGTTTCAGGGGACGGAGTTTTCCCTTGTGGTTCTCCAGCTCCGTAAACATGCCGTGCAGATGAATGGGATGCTCCATCATCGTGTCGTTGATCAAGGTGACGAGGATCCGCTGGCCGTACGGAAAGCGTACCGGTTGACTCTCCTCGTAGGTGAGGCCGTTGAAGCCGAAGATGTACCGCTCCATGTTGCCGGTGAGATGCAGCAGCACCTCGGCATCCGGATCGCGCGTGATGAACTCAGCGTTCTGGGGACCCCGCTCGAGGCGCACGAGATCGGCGTACACTAGCACCCGCCGGCCATTGTTCTCGAGACCATCTCCGGGGCTGTCGAGGCGCTCGATCGGGTCTTTGTCGAGCCTCGCGACCTCGGGCCCGAGCTCGAGGTGCACGTCCTGCGGCTGCGGATAGGCGATCTGTCCCGAGGCATTGGGACGCGCATGCGGTAGAACATGCTGCCTTGGGTTGGACGAACCGGACCGCATCCCGGGCATGCTCATCCCGGGCATGTCCGTGCTCCCCATGTCGCCGCGCTGCATGCCCGGCTTCTTCTCGCCGCCAGCGGCGCCGTCCATTTTTGCCGATCCTGCCATGCCTGGCAGGCCGCCCATGCTCATGCCCATATCCGTCATCGTGCGGCTGAAGACCGGGTCCATGGGGGGCACCGCAGCCGCAAGGCCCTGCCGCACGGCGAGCGTGGCGCGCGCGTAGCCGCTGCGATCCATGGCCTGCGCGAAGATGGTGTAGGCGTCATCGATTGGAGTGACGATCACATCGTAAGTCTCCGCCACCGCGATGCGAAATTCATCGATCGTGACTGGCTCGATGTTGCTGCCGTCCGCGGCAATCACGCTCATCTTCAGGCCGGGGATCCGCACATCGAAATAGGTCATCGACGACCCGTTGATGAAGCGCAAACGCACGCGCTCGCCGCGTCGAAAGAGACCGGTCCAATTGGCCGCAGGAGGCTGTCCGTTGGCGAGATACGTGTAGGTGCCCCCTGTCATGCGGCCGCTGACGTCGCTGATATCGCGCGGACTCATGCGCATCCTGGCCCAGGCGTAACGGTCTCGAAGGGCGGCGGCGAGTCCCTGGACAGAAGCCTCATGGATGAAATCGCCGACCGTCAGCTTCTCGTAGTTATAATAACCGGGGCTGCTCTTGAGGTGACGATAGACGGCCTCAGGATCCTCGTCGGTCCAATCGGTGAGGAATATCACGTAGTCGCGGTCCGCTGCGTTCGGATCGGGCTCGCGGGGCGCGACGACGAGGGGGCCCGAGAGAAGCGTCTGCTCCTGGAATCGCGTATGGCTGTGGTACCAGAAGGTGCCGCTCTGGCGGACTGGAAAGCGGTAGACGAACGTCTCTCCAGGCGCGATTCCCGCAAAGCTGACGCCCGGTACCCCGTCCATGCCGGTCGGCACGAGCATGCCGTGCCAGTGAATCGAGGTGGGGCGCCGCAACCGGTTTGTGACCCGCAGCGTCACGGTGTCACCTTCCCGCCAGCGCAGTATCGGACCCGGCATCAAGCCGTTGACCAAGGTGGCGATTCGCGGGGCGCCGGTGACATTGACGCGCGTCGGCTCGATGGACAAGTCGAACTCGGTTCCGGATAGTTCCGGCAGCCGGTGTCGTCCGACGCTCGCCGCGGCGCGTGCGCTACGCGGCACCCAGGGAGCGAGCGCCGTGAGCGCCGTACCGGCCGCTAGCCCTTGCAGGAAACGGCGGCGCGAAGGTCCGGCTACTGGCCCGGACGGAAGAAGCGGATTGGGCGTGTATGGGAACCGGGTCTTGTCCATCGCATTCTCTCGAACCGCAGCTGCTCGCTCGCGACCGCCTGTCGGTCCAATGAGCCTAAAGAATCGCCGGCCGCCGCCACTGCCTTGGCGGCTGCCGGACCATGGGAATCAATCGTAACAGGCGATCACCGCGCGAGATGCCTCAACCTGCAACTGCGCCTTCCGGATGCCGGGCGATATATCGCAGATGCATGCGGATCAGAACGTAGTAGACGACAGGCGTCGCGATCAGCGACAGCAGCACCGAGAACGCCAAGGCGCCGATGACCGCGATGCCGAGCGGCTGCAGCATCTGCGCGCCGGCGCCGGCGCCATAGGCGAGCGGCAACATGCCGAGCGCCGCGGCGAGCGAGGTCATGAGCACCGGGCGCAGCCGGCGGTGGCCTGCCTGCACCAGTGCCTCCATCAGCTCCATACCCTGCGCCTGCAACTGACGAAAGTAATCGAGTACCAGGATGCCGTTCTTGGCGACGATACCCACGCCGATGATGGCCCCGAGGTAGGAGACGATATTGAGCGTGATGCCCCCGGCCCAGAGCCCGAGCATCGAACCGAAGAGCGCCAGCACGGCGCCGACGACGATGGCCGTCGGCTCGTAGAACGAGCGGAACTCGATGACCAGCACCGTGAAGACCAGCAGGATCGCCGCGACGAGCACAGCGAGGAGATTGCGGAAGGACTGCTGCTGCAACTGGTATTGGCCGGCGTACTGCACCGCCCCGGGGGGCAGCCACTTGTCCTTGCTCAAGGTCGCCTTGACCTCGCGCATCGCCGTACCGAGATCGACGCCCTCCAGCCGCGCGTAGACGATATCGTCCTGGCGCAGGTTGTCGCGGTT
>DAIDHH010000095.1 GCA_027452045.1 Gammaproteobacteria bacterium | reverse complement strand
AGGTCCGGCGCCGTCGGGTCGAACCCGGCCTTGATGCGCAGCGGCGCCCCGCGCGCGAGCTTGCGCGCGAGATCCGCGGTGAGCAGCACTTCGTGGGCGCCGCGCTCGAGTTCGGGCAGCTGATCGGCCGGTGAGTCGATGGTAGACATGGCTTGGGGGACGGCGGTTCCGGTTCACGCGGCAAAGGCCGCTCGCGCAGTGTATGCGAAGCGGCGCCCCGTCCGGAATCGCGCCCGCGGCTGTGCCGCTGCCACCCGGCTCCGACGGCCGTACATGCATTCGTCACCGTACTCTGCTTTACTTGCCCCCGATGGACGCCCCCGACCTGAAATCGCCTCAGCTGTACATCAACCGGGAACTCTCGTTTCTCGAGTTCAACCAGAGGGTCCTCGCCCAGGCATTCGACGAATCGGTGCCGTTGCTCGAGCGGCTGCGCTTCCTGTGCATCTCCTCGAGCAATCTCGATGAGTTCTTCGAGATCCGGGTGGCGGGCCTGAAGCAGCTCCAGGAGCTCGGCTCGGCCCCGTTCGCCGCGGACAGCCTGTCGCTCGAGGAGCAGCTCTCGGCCATCCACGAGCGGGCCGCGCAGCTGGTGGCCGAGCAATACCGCTGCCTCAATGAGCTGTTGCTGCCGCGCCTCGCGGCCCGCGACATCCAGCTGCTCGCCCATACCGATTGGACGGCGCAGGCGCGCGGGTGGCTGGAGCGCTACTTCGAGCACGAAGTCGAGCCGGTGCTCAGCCCGCTCGGACTCGATCCGGCGCGGCCGTTTCCGCGCATCCAGAACAAGAGCCTGAATTTCATCGTCCGGCTGGAGGGGCGCGATGCCTTCGGCCGCGACAGCGAGCTCGCGATCGTGCAGGCGCCGCGCTCGCTCCCCCGCGTCGTGCCCGTGCCGACCGAGGGCACGGGGCGCACACTGGTGCTGCTCACCGGCATCGTGCAGGCCTTCGTGCAGAAGCTGTTTGCCGGCATTCGCGTGGTCGGGTGCTGGCAGTTCCGCCTGACCCGCAACAGCGATCTGTTCGTCGACGAGGAGGAGATCGATGACCTGCGGCGCGCGCTCGAGGGCGAGCTCGCCCACCGACGCTACGGGGCCTCCGTGCGCCTCGAGACCTCGAGCGACTGCCCGCAGGACATCGTGCAATTCCTGCAGCAGCAGTTCGCGCTCGGGGAGATCGACACCTACCGCATGCCCGGCCCGGTCAACCTCAACCGCCTGTCGGCGGCCTACGATCTGGTGCAGCGGCCGGACCTGAAGTACCCGCCCTTCACCCCGGGCGTGCCGCGGCGCCTCGCCGGCGGCGCGGATATCTTCGATTGCGTGCGCCAGAAGGACTTGCTGCTGCACCACCCGTACCAGAGCTTCACGCCCGTCATGGACTTCCTGCGCCAGGCGGCCGCAGATCCCAATGTGCTCGCCATCAAGCAGACGCTCTACCGCACCGGGAATGACTCGCCGATCGTCGATGCGCTCGTCAACGCGGCCAATGCGGGCAAGGACGTCACGGTGATCATCGAGCTGCGCGCGCGCTTCGACGAAGAAGCCAACATCGAGTTGTCCAACCGCCTGCAGGAAGCCGGCGCGCACGTGATGTACGGAGTGGTGGGCTACAAGACTCACGCCAAGCTCGCCCTGGTCGTGCGGCGCGAGCCCGGCGGCATCCGCCGCTACTGCCACCTCGGCACCGGCAACTATCACCCCCGCACCGCGCGCCAGTACACCGACTACAGCCTGTTCACCTGCCGCGACGAAGTGGGCGGGGACGTGCACGAGCTGTTCCTCGAGCTCACGAGCCTCACCCGTACGCCGAAACTCAGCCGCCTGGTGCAGTCCCCGTTCGGCATGCACGATGCGATGCTCGCCAAGATCGATCGCGAGATCGAGCATGCCCGCGCCGGCCGGCCCGCCCGCATCATTGCGAAGATGAACGCGCTGGTCGAGCAGCAGGCGATCGAGGCGCTCTACCGCGCCTCACGCGCCGGAGTGAAGATCGACCTGATCGTGCGCGGCGTATGCGCTCTTCGGCCCGGTGTGCCCGGGGTGTCGGAGAACATCGAGGTGCGCTCGATCGTCGGGCGCTTTCTCGAGCACTCGCGCACGTTCTACTTCGAGAACGGCGGGGAGCCGGAGATCTTCGGCTCGAGCGCCGACTGGATGGAGCGCAATTTCTTCCACCGCATCGAGGTCGCCTTTCCCATCGAGCTGCCATCGCACCGCGAGCGGATCCTCGAGAACCTCAAGCTCGCATTGCGCGACAACTGCCAGGCCTGGCGGCTGCGCGCCGACGGCCGCTACGAGCGGCTCTCGCCGGGAGATGCGCCGAAGGTGTGCCTGCAGGCGGAGCTGCTGGCACGCCACGCCGCGGGGGCCTCGGTGGGCCCGATCGGCGGCTGAGCCCGGCGCACCGCCCCCCTTGTCCGGGTGCGGGACGGTTCAGCGCCTGGGACCGGTGACGAGGAGCCTCACGCCCGCCGCGCGCAGATAGTCGACCTCCTGCTGCAGGTCCGCGAGCGTGAGCGGGTGATCCTTCAGCCAGCGCGCCGGGAAGGCGAGCTGCACGGACCTGCCTCTCGCGATCAGCCGGATCCGCGGCAGCGGATTGCGGCCCCGCCCGCGGTGCAGCAACACCGCCAGACGCAACAACACGACGAGGTGGATCGCCTCGCGATCCCAGGGTGGGACGAGCTCCGCCAGGGTCTCCCGAGCGAGCTTGCGGCGCTGGCCGCCGACCAGCCGCGCGAGCAGGCGCTGCTCCTCGCGGGAAAAGCCCGGCATGTCCGCGTTCTCGAGCAGATAGGCTCCATGGCGGTGATAGCCGCTGTGAGCCACGTCCAGGCCGATCTCGTGCAGCCGCGCCGCCCATTTCAACAGCAGCTGCGGCGCAGGGTCGCCCCGCAGCTTCCAGGCCGGCCGGGCGTCTCTCAGGAACTTCAGCGCACTCGCCTCGACACGGGCGGCCTGCTCGCCATCGACGTGATAGCGCAACTGCATGCTGCGCACGGTGCGCTCACGCGCATCCTCGTCGGTGATCCTGCCCACCATGTCATAGAGCAGCCCCTCGCGCAGGGCTCCTTCGGCGAGGCGCATTTCCTTCAGTCCGAGCACCGAGAAGAGCTCGGCGAGAATGGCGAGCCCGCCGGGAAACACCGGCCGGCGGTCCTCGGTGACCGCGCCAAAGCGCAGGTTTCGCACGTGCCCCGCGCTCACCACGACCTCGAGCAGGCGCTTCAGTCCCGTGGGCGTGATCACGGTGGCTCGCGGGCTGAGCTCGCGGATGGCATCACCGATCGCCCGCACCGTGCCCGAGCTGCCGGCGCAATGCTTCCAGCCGCGGCGCAGGAAGGCGGCCTGCACGGGCGCGAGCTGCGAGCGCACGGCCACCCGGGCTGCCGCCATGCGATTGGCCGAGATCTTGCCCTCTTCGAAGAACCGTTCGCTCAGCACTACGCACCCGAGACGCAGGCTCTCGAGCTCAAGTGGCGCCAGTCCCTCTCCAATGATGAGCTCAGTGCTGCCCCCGCCGATGTCGATGACCAGGCGACGCCCGGGTTCGCTCGGCAGATGGTGAGCGACCCCGCCATAGATGAGCCGTGCCTCTTCCCGGCCGGAGATGATCTCGATGGGATGACCTAGAGCGGCGCGCGCACGCTCGAGGAAGGCCTGCTTGCGGTGGGCAACCCGCAGGGCACTGGTGCCGACGGCGCGCACACTGCCGGCGCGCATGGCGCGCAGCCGTTGTCCGAATCGTTGCAGACAGGCGATCGCCCGTGCCGCCACTGCCTCATCGATGCGGCCGTTCTCCTCCACCCCGGAGGCGAGGCGCACCATCTCGCGCAGGCGATCGATGATGACCAGCTGGCCGTGGGAGTACCGCGCCACCACCATGTGAAAGCTGTTGGAACCTAGATCGACCGCCGCGAGGACCTCCGGGAGGAAGGCGCTCTTGCGACGGCGTGGCCGGGTACCGCGGGAGCCGGCCAGGCGCGGACGCACGCTCGGTCAGGAACGTCAGGCCGAGAAGGAGGACCCGCAACCGCAGGTGGTCGTGGCGTTCGGGTTGCGGATGACGAACTGCGCCCCATCCAGGCCTTCGCGGTAATCGATTTCCGCCCCCATCAGATACTGCACGCTCATGGGGTCGACCAGGAGCTTCACACCCTGGTTCTCGACGCAGGTATCACCGTCCTGGATCTGTTCGTCGAACTCGAAGCCGTATTGCAGGCCCGAGCAGCCCCCACCCTGCACGAAAACGCGCAGCATGAGGTTGGGGTTGCCTTCACCACGGATGAGATCGCCGACCTTGCGCGCGGCGGCATCGGTGAACTGCAGGGCCGGGTTGTCCTGGATCGCTTCGGTCGTGCTCATGGGACCAGTCTAGGATCTGCGGCTGCGCAGGTCAAAGTTCCCTCCGCCGGCCCTCTCCCGCGTCCCCATGCCGGCTACGGTCCGGAGATGGCGCTCCAGGTGTAGCTCTGGGTGAGCGGCGCGATGTCCTTGCGGCTCGAACGGACCGTGACGGTGAGCTGCGAAGGCCTGAAGCCGGGGGGCAGCACCAGGCCCTCGGTGAGCTCCTGATAGTAGCGGAACTGGTAGGCGAGACCCGATCGGGCCCCGGTGAGCGCCGGGTCGTTGAGCGTGGTGCCGTCCGGCCCCCGGCCAGTCACCGCAAGGCTCAAGGTGCCGCTTACGTTGCCATCGGGACGGTCGGCGCGCAGCAGCGAGATATTGACGATGAAATGCAGCGGCAACTTTCCCGGACTCAGGCGCACCTCCCCGACCCGCAGTCCGATCGGGGGAGCGCCCTGTGCCACCACCCCCCGGTAGAAGGCGAGCTTCTCGGCCTGGCGGGCGATCTGTCCCTGCAGCTCGCTGAGGGTGCGGGTCACCACCTCATCCTCGCGCTGATGCCCCGCGTTGAGGGTCTGGAGCTCCGCGACCCGCCCCTGCAGCGAGCGATTGGCCGCCTTCAGGCGACGGATGTCCGCCGTGAATCGGGCCCGCTCTTGCATGGCTGAGATGACGTTGTAGCCGGCCACGTAGCGGCCGGTCTCGAACGCCAGGTAAAGGACGATGAGTGCCGCAAGCGCGAGCACCGTCCTGGCGGCCGTCGGCGGCAGACGGGCCCACTTCGTGCCGGCCGGCGGCTCGCCCGGAATCCGCTCCACGGAACTCGGGGACATTCAGTCCGCCTGCGAGACGGGCCGCGCCGGTGCGCGCAGCACATCGTCCCACCACGCCGGCAGGGCGGGCTGGCCGCCCGGGAACGCAAGCGGTGCGAGCTCCGTGAGCGCGCGCTGATACACCTTGCGCTTGAAGTAGATGACCTCGCGAACCGGCTCCCAGAAATCCGCCCAGCGCCACTCGTCGAACTCCGGCTGATCCGTGCTGCCGAAATCGAACTCCACTGGCTCGTGCCTGAGGCGCAGCAGGAACCAGCGTTGTTTCTGACCGATGCACAGAGGTTGGCGATTGCGCCGGACGTAACGCGAAGGCAGGCGGTAGCGCAGCCAGCGGGCCGTTTGGCCGACGACTTCGACCGCTTCCGCGGCGAGGCCGATCTCCTCGTGCAGCTCCCGGTAGACGGCCTGCTCCAGGCCCTCCCCTTCGCGGATGCCGCCCTGGGGAAACTGCCAGCCCTTGCCGCCGGCCCGGCGGCCGAGAAACACATCGCCGCCGCTGCGCATCAGCACGATGCCGACGTTGGCGCGAAAGCCGTCCGAATCGATGATGTCTGTGCCCATTGGTTCAATGGCGGATTTCGCCGCGGCGATTTCCGCGACACCCTACACGGTTGCCGCGGGCGAGGGAACGGCCCCGCCCCATCCATACCCTGCCACCGGTGCGCCTCAGGCGCGCCGCTGCGCGGCGGTGCGGCGGTCCTGCAGATACTCGCGCCCCTGACGCATCAGCGCAACGAATACGTCGTGATTCCGTGACAGCACCGCCGTACGCACGCGCTCCACGGCCTTCGACAGCGCCTCGAGTGATTCGGCGCCGTAGTCGTTGAGGCTCTGGATCTCGTAATAGAGATCCGGGCTCTCCTGCGCCACCGCGCTCGCCACATCGAGCTGGGCGTCGAACGTGGTGCTCGACATTTTCGCGAGCCGCGGAGCCGCCTCGCCGCTTTCGGCCAACGCCGTGAAGAATGCAATGTTGAGCGCGTGAGACAGGCCGAGCACATAGGCGATCAGGCGATCGTGATCCTCGAGACTCATCACCACCTGCTCGGCCATGGTCGGGGTGAACAGTTCCCGGGCCGCCGCGAGCGCCTCGGCGCTGCCGAGGTCGACGAATATGACGTGTCGGCCGGAGAGCAGTTCGGTGTCCGGCCCGAACATCGGATGGATCGAGGTCACGCGGCAGCCGTGCGACTTGAGCGCCATGAGGCCGGCGCGCAGCGGCGATTTGAGTGACCCGACGTCGAAGATCACTCCCGGAGGCCGGCGCAGCGCGAGATCGCGCAGGATCGCGTCCGTGGCCCCGAGGGAGGTGGCGACCACGATGTAGTCGTGCTCGAGATCGGTCGCGTGCCAGTCCGCCACGCAGGGCACCCCGGAAGGCGCCCCCTTGGGATCGGCAACCTCGACGCTGAAGCCCTGTGAGGCGAGGAACTGCACGAACCAGCGGCCCATCTTGCCGCCACCGCCGATCACCAGCGCGCGCCGGCCGGAGCCTGCCCCGCGCGCCGCGACGCTCGCCTGCTCCTGGGTGGTGAGGGAGGAGCGGATGAGCAGGCGCAGCAGTTCTTCGGCCAGATCGGGCGAGAGGCCCGCCTCCTGCGCCGTATTCCGCGCACCCATGATCACGTCGCGCTCGCGCGCATAGTCGCGAGTCGGATGCCCCGTGGCACGCTTCACACGCGCGACTTCAGTGCCGAGCTGGGTGCGTTCGGCCACCAGCCGGATGAGCTGGCGATCGAGGTCGCTCAGCCGTTGGCGCAGGTCATCCAGCGTGACGTCGAGGGTCATGTAGCCGCTTCCCGATCCACTGTGCATTGGTCCTCATCCTTGTATCGAATACCGCGCCGCCCCCGCAAGTCCCCGGCGTCCGGGGCGCCGCCCACGGTGCCGTGAGTTCCAGTACCATGCGCCCATGACGCAGACCCCCGAAATCCTCTCCGATCCCCTGCCCGCAGAGCCGCTCATCGTTCTCGAACACTGGCTGGCCGAGGCCTGGCGGCGCGCGCTGCAGCCCAATCCCAACGCGATGGTGCTGGCGACCAGCGACCCGCACGGCCGGCCAGCGGCGCGGGTGCTGCTCTGCAAGGAGGTGGTGCCGCGCCCCGGCTACCTGGTTTTCTTCACCAACTACCAGTCGCACAAGGGCCGGCAGCTGACGCAGAACCCGCGCGCCGCGGCGGTCCTGCACTGGGATCACCTGCACCGGCAGGTGCGCATCGAGGGTCCGGTGGTGAAGGCGCCCGTGGCCGACAGCGACGCCTACTTCGCATCGCGATCGTGGCAAAGCCGCCTCGGCTCCTGGGCCAGCGCACAAAGCGAGCCGACCGCCTCGCGCGAGGCGATGCAGGAATCGCTCGCGGCGGCGGCGAGGCGCTTCGGCGCCCCGACACCCGGGCAGCCCGGCGCCGAGCGCGATCTCGATGTCCCGATCCCGCGCCCCCCGCACTGGGGCGGCTATCACCTGTGGGCCGAGTCCGTGGAGTTATGGGTGGAAGGGGACGCCCGTCTCCACGATCGCGCCCTGTGGACACGCACGCTCACTGCCCTTCCTGACGGGTTCGACCCCGGACCCTGGAAAGCGATGCGCCTGCAGCCGTAGAGCGGCTCGCCCGAGCGCTGCGCACGCAGGTCCTCAGGAAAGATCTCCGAACCGGTGCTGCAGCACCGCAAGTGCCGCCACCGCCGCGGTCTCCGTGCGCAGCACCCGGGGGCCCAGGCGCAGCGCCTGAAAGCCCTGAGCGCGCGCCGCACGCCGCTCTGCCTCGCTCAGGCCGCCCTCTGGCCCGATGAGCACGGTGAGACTGGCGTGCACGGACTCGAGGTCCGCGAGCGTTGCGCCTCCCTCCGGTGAAAGCAGCAGCCGCGAGCCTTCGGGGGCAAGCCCGTCGAGGAGTTGCGCGAGCGGGACCGGCATGGCCACCTCGGGAATCCGGTCGCGGCCGCACTGCTCGCATGCGGCGATGGCGATGCCCTGCCAATGGCGCTGCTTGCTGAGCGCCTGGCGCGGGTCGAGGCGCACGACGCTGCGCTCGGTCAGTACGGGCACCAGGCGAGATACGCCGAGCTCGACGGCCTTCTGGACCACCCAGTCCATCCGCTCGCCGCGCGAGACGCCCTGTGCGAGGGTCAGTGAGAGCGGTGATTCACGCTCGACCGCACAGCGCTCGCCGACCTCAACGATGACCGTGCCCTTGGCGATCGCCTGGATGCGACCGGCGTACTCGCCCCCCGCGCCATCGAAAAGGGTGAGCGCATCGCCCACCGCGAGGCGCAAGACACGCGCAATGTGATTGGCAGCATCGCCTTGCACGGCGCACGGCCGCCCGGCGGCCAGGGGGGCCGGCACGTGAACCCGTGTCACTCGCACGTTGCCAGCTCGATACCCTCGCGCGCGACTTCGACCACGTGGTCGATCTGCTCCGGCGTGATCACGTACGGCGGCATGAAGTACACGACGTTGCCGATCGGACGCAGCAGCACGCCGCGGCTGAGGGCGTGGCGGTAAATCTGCAGGCCACGCCGTTCCTGCCACGGATAGCGCTGCCTCGTCGCCTTCTCACGCACCAGCTCGACCGCGACGATCATGCCTCGCTGGCGAACCTCGGCGACGTGGGGATGCGATTCGAGCTCACGCGCCCGCAGGCCCAGATGTGCGCTCAATGCGCGATTGCGCTCGAGCACACCGTCGGTGCGGAAGATGTCCAGACTGGCAAGCGCAGCCGCGCAGGCGAGCGGATTGCCCGTGAAGCTGTGCGAGTGCAGGAACGCGTTGAGCTTGACGTACTCGTCGTAGAAGGCTGCGTATACCGGCTCGGTGGTCAGCACCGCCGAGAGAGGCAGATAACCGCTGGTCAACCCCTTCGAGAGGCACATGAAGTCGGGCCGGATGGCGGCCTGTTCGCACGCGAACAGGGTCCCGGTGCGCCCGAAGCCGACGGCGATCTCATCGGCGATGAGATGGACCTCGTAACGGTCGCACGCCTCGCGCAGCAGCTTGAGATACACCGGATCGTACATGCGCATTGAGCCGGCGCACTGCACCAGCGGCTCGATGATCACGGCGGCCGTCTCGTGCGCGTGCTTTTGCAGCGCGGCTTCCATGTGCGCGAACTTGCGACGGGAGTGCCCGGCCCAGCTCTCCCCGGGCTCCCGCTCGAAGCAGTCGGGGGAGGGCACGGTGATCACATCCATGAGCAGCGGCTTGTAGATGGCCTTGTAGAGCTCCACGTTCCCCACCGCCAGCGCGCCGAGAGTCTCGCCGTGATAGCTGTTGGAGAGGGTGATGAAGCGCGTCTTGGCGCCTCTGCCGACATTGCGCCAGTAGTGAAAGCTCATCTTCACGGCGATTTCCACCGCCGAGGAGCCGTTGTCGGCGTAGAAGCAGCGGGTAAGGCCACTTGGCGCCAGGGCGGTAAGCGCTTCGGAGAGCCGGATCACCGGCTCGTGGGTGAAGCCCGCCAGGATCACCTGCTCCAGGCGCTCGAGCTGCTCGCGCACCGCCGCAATGATGCGCGGATTGGCATGGCCGAAGAGGTTCACCCACCAGGAGCTCACGGCATCGAGATACCGGGTGCCCTCGAAGTCCTCGAGCCACACCCCCTCGCCGCGGCGGATCGGGATCATGGGCAGCTGCTGCTCGTGATCCTTCATCTGGGTGCAGGGATGCCACACGTGGGCGAGGTCACGGGCGACGTAGGAGGCGTTCGAGGAGCTCATGGCTGGCATTGTGGCATGATGGACGTTCTTTCGCGCCGCACACACCCATGCCCATCTACCGGCTCCAGTACTTCCCCGTCAGCCTGCCCTTCCTGCTGATCTTCTGGGGTCTGCTCGGCCTCATGATCGCCCTCGTCGCGCTGCGCCTCCTGCGCTACGCGTCAGAGACCATGGGCATCCGGGAGTCCTCGCTGATCCTCATCTTCGCGCTGACGCTGCTCGGGAGCTACATCAACATCCCGATCGCGCACCTGCCCGCGCACCGTACCGTCACGGCCGGGGAGATCAGCTTCTTCGGCATGACGTACGTGGTGCCCGTGATCCGCGAGACGCGCGGCACCGTGCTTGCGGTCAACGTGGGGGGCGCGGTGATCCCGATCTGCCTCTCGATTTACCTGCTCCTGAAGCACCGTCTCTACCTGCTCGCGGCGATCGGTACGGCGTTCGTCGCCGCGGTCTGCCACTTTCTCGCGCGGCCGGTGCCGGGATTCGGGATCGCCTTGCCGATCTTCGTCCCCGCGATCGCCACGGCGATCATCGCCATCGCCCTCACTCGGCGCCGCGCAGCGCCCCTCGCGTACATCAGCGGCAGTCTTGGCACGCTGATCGGCGCAGACCTGCTCAATCTCGGCGCCGTGCGCGCACTCGGAGCGCCGGTCGCCTCCATTGGCGGCGCCGGCACTTTCGATGGCATTTTCGTGACGGGTCTGCTCGCCCTGCTGTATGCCGGCTTCTCGCGGTTCCTGCCCGATTGACTCCCATGACCGCCGCGTCCGTGCCGCGCATCCACCTCGACTCGGCGACCGGCCTGCTGGCAGGCGTGCGGCAGGTGCTCTCGCCGCACTGCGATGAGAGGCCGGCGGGCACGATGCCCGAGCTGCTCGTCATTCACGGCATCAGCCTGCCGCCGGGCCAATTCGGCGGACCCTGGATCGACCAGCTGTTCACCGGCAATCTGCCCCCGCACGCCCACCCCTCCTTCCCGGACATCGCCGGCCTGCGTGTGTCGGCACATGCGGTCATCCGCAGAGACGGCGCAATCACGCAGTACGTTCCCTTCGGCCAGCGCGCCTGGCACGCAGGACGATCGCAATATCAAGGGCGCGATGCCTGCAATGACTTCTCCATCGGCATCGAGTTGGAAGGGACCGATACGACACCCTACACGGATGCGCAATACGAGAGCCTGACCGTGTTGGTCACGGCGCTGCTCTCGGCCTACCCGGGACTGTCGGCGCAGCGCATTGCGGGCCACAGCGACATCGCGCCGGGCCGCAAGACCGATCCGGGCCCGGCGTTCGATTGGGCGCGATGGCGGCAGATGCTTGACGGGCGCGTGCCCGCCTGAAGTCTCGTTCCCGCGGACGATGCTGTTGCTCTAGCGCCACAGACGAAGGAAGCTTGACGGGCAGCGCGGGATGGCTATGATTGAGGCCACGAGATAACAATAAATTGCTTTTGCGGACACACTGCGGTGTCCAATAAACGACAGCATTGATGCTTCCAGGGCGGGCGAAGCTTCGCTTGCCGATGGGACAGTACGTTGGGGGGGGAGCCAGGGCCGCGTGAGCGATCACGCGGCCTTGTTTTCATTGGCCGTAAGCGCTCAAAGCGCTTGGGGCGCGCCCGTCCGCCGGCTTACTCTACGTGCCGGCCATGCGCGATGCATGGGCCGGCCGGGATTGCCGTTCGCATCGGCGGTTGCGGTCTCACCTGCACCCAGGGAATCTCACACGATGAAGATCGAGCTGACCGGGCTCGAGGCGCGGGTGATCGGCTGTCTCATCGAGAAGCAGATCACCACGCCCGACCAATATCCCCTTTCACTGAACGCGCTCATCAACGCCTGCAACCAGAAGAGCAACCGAGACCCGGTGCTCGACCTCGATGAGGCCACGGTGCAACGGACGCTGGACGGCCTGACGAGGAAGCACCTCGTCCTCGAGCGCTCCGGCTTCGGCAGCCGGGTTTCGAAGTACCAGCATCTCTTCTGCAACACCGAGTTCGGCACGCTGAAATTCACCCCCCAGGAGCTCGCCATCGTCTGCGAACTGCTGCTGCGCGGACCGCAGACTCCGGGCGAGCTGCGCAGTCATGCGAGCCGCATGGCCTCTTTCGCCGAGGCGTCCGAGGTGGAAGCGAGCCTCGCACAGCTGAGTGCGCGCGAAGGCGGGCCATTGGTGACCTGTCTGCCGCGGGAACCCGGCAGGCGCGAAGCGCGCTACGCACACCTCTTCAGCGGCGACCCGCTCCCCGCGCCGACGGCCGCATCGCCCGGCCATGCCGGCGGCGCCGAGGACCTCGAGGGAACCTCCGACATCACCGCGACGCTGCCGGCGCTCTCGACCTCCACGCTCGAGACCCGCCTCCTTCGTCTCGAGTCCGAAGTACAGGCGCTCAGCCGCGAGCTGCGCGCGCTCAAGGCGCAGCTCGGGTGCTGAAGCCGGCCCGGCGCTAACCCGACTTCGCGGATTCGCGGGGTAGCGCGAGGGTAAGGCATTGATTCTTCGAGGGGCGACCCCCGAAGGTCTGCACTACGCGGGGGTGACGGCGGCGGCCTGGGCGGCGGTGATTTTTGGCGGTGGCTGGGC
>DAIDHH010000094.1 GCA_027452045.1 Gammaproteobacteria bacterium | reverse complement strand
ATTTCCTGATAGCCCGTCAACGCGGTGTTGAAAACGACTTCGCCCGTGGTGTTGCCTTTGGCACCGATCGACTGGCCGCGGAAGATGGTGCCATCCGCCAGCGCCAGCACTGCGGGTACGCTCACTTCGATGAATCCTCTCTTTTCAGATTGGCTGTCGTTTTCGGCCGATCGCCCTCAGGCGCTCGCGCGGCGCGCTCGCCGCCAGCGAGACACTCGAGCCGGTGATGCGCAGATATACAAAGCGGGAGGCGTTCCAGTGAACGACCTCCCGCCTTGCGTGGACTAACCCGCACACGAATCGGACTAACCCGCACACGGATCAGGCCGAAATTTTACGGGGCCGGACCCCGGGTGTCCATGGAAAATTCCTCCGGCCGGAAGTTGCGCGCGACCGCAGACAATGTCGCAACTTATTGATTATTAAATAGAATATCTCGCATCGCGTAGCGGCCCGCTGGCTGACGGGCAAGCCACAGCGCACCCCTGAGCGCGCCTCGCGCGAATATGGCCCGATCGCTTGCCCGATGTCCGAGCGTGAGCCGCTCTCCCGGCCCGGCGAACCAGACCTCGTGCTCCCCGACGATGTCCCCGCCCCGGATCACGGCGAAGCCGATCTCCCCCTGCCGGCGCGGTCCTGCCCGGCTTACGCTCACGCCCGTCGCTTCCGCAAGCGGCAGGCCCCGGCCCTCGGCCGCGGCCCGGCCGAGCGCGAGCGCCGTCCCCGAGGGCGCATCGCGCTTCATGTGGTGATGAGCCTCGAGGATCTCGATATCGAACTGCGGCGGCAACGCCCGCGCGGCGGTGCGAACCAGCTCGGTGAGCAACGTGACGGCAAGGCTGGTGTTGGGGGCGACGAGCAGCGCGATCTCCTTCGCGGCGGCCGAGAGCTCGGCCTCGGTGAGCTCGGCCGCAAAGCCCGTGGTCCCGATGAGCAGCGGCTTGCCCGCCGCGCGACAGGCGGCAAGATTCGCTCCGGTCGCCTGAGGGTGCGAGAAATCGATGGCGACGTCGGCCTCGGCCAAGGCGCTTGCCAGGTCATCGGTCACGATGACCCCCGAGCGGCTGCCCGCCGGCTCCCCGGCATCCCGTCCCACGCTCGGGCTGTGCCGCGAGGCAATCGCGCCGGTGATCGTGAGGTCTGCGAACTCCGCGGCCGAGCGAAGCAGCGCCTGACCCATGCGGCCGGTGATCCCGATGATGACTGCGCGCACGCGAGACATCAGGCGTTCGAGGAAAAGAAGCGCTTCACGCCCTCGAAAAAGCTCTTCTCCCGCGGTGCGTGACGGGGTCCGCCGTGTTTGAGGGAGTCATCCAGCTTGCGGATGAGCTCCTTCTGCTCGGCTGACAGATGCACGGGTGTCTCGACGACCACCCGGCAGAACAGATCTCCGCGCGCGCCGCCGCGCACCGGCTTCACGCCCTTGTCGCGCAGCCGGAAAACGCGGCCGGACTGGGTCTCCGCCGGAATCTTCAGCGCAACGTTCCCATCGAGGGTGGGAACCTCGACCGTGCCTCCGAGCACCGCCGTGGCGAAACTGACCGGCACCTCGCAGGAGAGGTGCTCGCCGTCCCGCTCGAAAATCGGGTGCTCGCGCACGTGCGCCTCGACGTAGAGGTCCCCTGGCGGTCCGCCGTTGCGGCCCGCCTCGCCCTCTCCCGCGAGCCTGATCCGATCCCCCGAGTCCACCCCGGGAGGGATCTTGACCGAGAGTTTGCGGGTGCGGCGCACCCGGCCCTGGCCGAAGCAGGAGTCGCACGGATTGCGCACGATGCTGCCCGCGCCCCGGCACTTGGGGCAGGTCTGCTGCAGCTGGAAAAAACCCTGAGAGATGCGCACCTGGCCCACGCCACCGCAGGTGTCGCAGGTGACAGGAGCGCTGCCCTTGGCCGCTCCGGTGCCATGACAGACCTCGCACTCGACGAGCTTTGGCACTTCGATCTCGACGGTGTGCCCGAATACCGCCTGCGGCAGATCGAGCTCGAGCTCGTAGCGGAGATCGGCGCCGCGAAACACCTGGGCGCGTCCACCTGCGCGGCGTGCGGTACCGAAGATATCCCCGAACACATCGCCGAAGATGTCGCTGAAGGCATCCGCTCCCCCCGGGCCCCTGCCGCGGGCTCCCGCGGCCGCCGCCTCGACCCCTGCGTGACCGTACTGATCGTACGCGGCGCGCTTTTGCGAGTCGGTGAGCACCTCGTAGGCTTCCTTCGCCTCCTTGAAACGCTCCTCGGCCTCCGCGTCGCCTGGATTGCGGTCCGGGTGATACTTCATGGCGAGCCGCCGATAGGCCTTCTTGATCTCCGCCTCGGTGGCGGTCTTCGGCACGTCGAGAACCTTGTAATAGTCTCTTTTCATTCGCTGCGCGCAGGACTAACGGGGTTCGCCGAGCGAACCCCGTCCGTGAAGCGGCGCGAATCGCGCCGGCAGAAAGTATCCATGCTCACCGCTTCGCGCGGAAGCCCCCCTCGGGTACCCCGACACTCAGGACGCCTTGCGTCCCTTGTCCTTGACCTCCTCGAACTCGGCGTCGACGACATCCTCCTTGCCGCCGGCCGCGCCCTGGGAGGCGCCGGCGCCCGCCGCCTGCTCACCCGCACCCGCCGCCGCGCCCGCCTCGGCCTGGCCGGCCGCGTAGGCCTTGCTCGCGATGCTGGCGGAGGCCTGGGCCAGCGCCTCGGTCTTTTTCTCGATGACCGACTGGTCATCGCCCTTCAACGCGGTGCGCAGATCCGAAATGGCCGACTCCACGGCGGCGCGCTCGCTGGCCTCGACCTTGTCACCGAGGTCCTTCAGGCTCCGCTCCACGGCGTGGATCATGCCATCGGCCTTGTTGCGCACCTCGACGAGCTCGCGGAATTTCTTGTCCTCGGCCGCGTGCGCCTCCGCATCGCGCACCATGCGCTTGATCTCATCCTCGTTGAGGCCGCTCGAGGCCTTGATCACGATCTTCTGCTCGCGCCCCGTCGCCTTGTCCTTGGCGGACACGTTGAGAATGCCGTTGGCGTCGATGTCGAAGGACACCTCGATCTGCGGCATGCCGCGCGGCGCGGGCGGGATATCCGACAGATCGAACTTGCCGAGCGACTTGTTGTCCGCCGCCCGGTCGCGCTCGCCCTGCAGCACATGAATCGTCACGGCCGTCTGGCTGTCGTCGGCGGTCGAGAACACCTGCGAGGCCTTGGTCGGGATCGTGGTGTTCTTCTCGATCAGCTTGGTCATGACGCCGCCGAGGGTCTCGATGCCGAGCGACAGCGGCGTGACATCGAGCAACAGCACGTCCTTGACCTCGCCGGTGAGCACCGCCGCCTGGATCGCCGCCCCGACAGCCACCGCCTCGTCGGGATTGACGTCCTTGCGGGGCTCGCGGCCGAAGAAATCCTTGACGTACTTCTGCACAAGCGGCATGCGCGTCTGACCACCCACCAGGATGACCTCGGCGATGTCGCCCGCGGCAAGCCCCGCGTCCTTCAGCGCGGTGCGGCAGGGCGCGATGGTCTTCTGCACCAGCTCCTCCACCAGCGCCTCGAGTTTGGCGCGGGTGAGTTTGATGTTCAGGTGCTTCGGCCCCGAGGCATCCGCCGTGATGTACGGCAGGTTGATGTCGGTCTGCTGCGTGGAGGACAGCTCGATCTTCGCCTTCTCCGCCGCCTCCTTCAGGCGCTGCATGGCGAGCGGGTCCTTGCGCACATCGACGCCGGACTCCTTCAGGAACTCCTCGGCCAGGAAGTGGATGATGCGCAGGTCGAAGTCCTCGCCCCCGAGGAAGGTGTCACCGTTGGTCGAGAGCACCTCGAACTGATGCTCACCATCGATCTCGGCGATCTCGATGATGGAGACATCGAAGGTTCCACCGCCCAGATCGTACACGGCGATCTTGCGATCGCCCGCCTGCTTGTCGAGGCCGTAAGCGAGGGACGCGGCGGTCGGCTCGTTGATGATGCGCTTGACGTTGAGGCCGGCGATCCGCCCGGCATCCTTGGTTGCCTGGCGCTGCGAGTCGTTGAAATAGGCCGGCACGGTGATCACCGCTTCGGTCACCGGCTCGCCGAGATAATCCTCGGCCGTCTTCTTCATCTTCATGAGCACCCGGGCGGAGACCTCCGGCGGGGCCATGATCTTGCCCTGCACTTCCACCCACGCATCGCCGTTGTCGGCGCGCGCGATCTTGTAGGGCACCATCTTGACGTCCCGCTGCACCACCTCGTCCTCGAACTTGCGTCCGATGAGCCGCTTGACGGCGAACAGCGTGTTCTGGGGGTTGGTCACCGCCTGGCGCTTGGCCGGCTGGCCGACCAGCACCTCGTTGTCCTTCGTGAAGGCGACGATCGAGGGGGTGGTGCGGTCGCCCTCGCTGTTCTCGATCACGCGAGGCTTGCCGCCTTCCATGATGGCCACGCACGAGTTCGTGGTGCCGAGGTCGATGCCGATTACCTTTGCCATGTTCTGCTCCGCCGAATACTGCTGAAAACG
Source organism: Gammaproteobacteria bacterium (assembly GCA_027452045.1). Taxonomy (GTDB): domain Bacteria; phylum Pseudomonadota; class Gammaproteobacteria; order Steroidobacterales; family Steroidobacteraceae; genus 13-2-20CM-66-19. The sequence goes on along the minus strand of DAIDHH010000094.1, from coordinate 27,826 downwards.
GAATTGCCGTCTATGAATGGGCCGTCACTGGAGGGTTTTGTGGGGTGCCCCGGGGTGGATTCAAGGCCCCGCACGGTCCTCCTGCGGTTAATGCTCACCCCCCCGAGGGGGCCTTTGCCACGATGACCCGGGCGGGCCGCAGGAGCCGGCCGTTGAGCTCATACCCGGTCTGAATCACCTGGATCACGGTATTCGGCTCGGCCGTGGCGGACTCCTGCGCCAGCATAGCCTCGTGCCGGGCGGGATCGAAGGGCTCCCCGAGGGGGCGCACCGCGGTCACACCGAGTTTTTCCAGGGCCTTGGCGAGAAGCTTCAGCGTCGCCTCCTGGCCCTGCTTGAGACTCTGGACGTCCACATCGCCCTGGCCTGCGCTCTGTACCGCCAGCTCGAGGCTGTCCTGCACGGGCAGCAGCTCGGAGGCGAATCTCTCCAGGCCGTAGCGGTTGGCGGCCTCGATGTCCCGCTGGGCGCGCTTGCGCACGTTGTCGAGCTCGGCCACCGCGCGCAGGTACTGCTCCCAGTGGCTGCGGGCCTTCTCCTGGGCTTCGCCGAGGGCCTGTTGCAGCTTCGCGAGCTCCCCGCTCTGCGAGGGGCTCTCGCACGGGTCGCTGTCCGCCTGGGAACTCTCGCCGGCCTGATTCATGCTCATCAAGAAACCTCTACGAATAAATCGCGATCACTGTCTGCATAAACAGTCCCCCGAGGCCGCCGCTTCGCCGTCACGCGCCTCGCGCGGGTCAGCCGCTCGCGGGCGGCGGGCGCCCGTTCGGGTGGCGAAGGCCGGGGGCTGCCAGGCTGGACCGTCAGTGGCAGGGCACTCAAGGGGAGGCTGGCGCAGCGCGCGCAGGCGACCCCCGCGCAACGAGATAAGGCATCAGCGCCGGGAATTCAAGGCGGAGCCCAGTAGTTTTGCCGTCATGTCCACGATGGGGATGACACGCTCGTAGGCCATGCGGGTGGGGCCGATCACCCCGAGCACCCCGAAGACCGAGCCCGGGGCGCCATACGGGGCCGTGACGAGGCTGCAGTCATCGAGGATCTGGTAGCCCGACTCGTGGCCGATGAAGATCTGCACCCCTTCGGCCCGCAGGCTCTGATCGAGCAGGTGCAGGAAATCGCGCTTCTCGTTGAACGCCTCGAAGAGCCGCCGCAGCCGCTCGACGCTCGAGAGCTCGGCGACGCTCATGAGATTGGTCTCTCCCTTGATGACGTATTCGAGCTGTCCCTCGGGTTTACCGGCCTCGAATACATGCTGCGCCATGGAGATGGCATCGAGCATCACCTGGTTCAGGTGCGCGCGTGTCTCGCTCAGCTGGCGCAGGATCTCCTGGCGCGCCTCCGAGAGCGAGCGGCCGCGAAACTGCTCATTGAGGTAGTTCGAGGCGCGCTTGAGCTCATCGCGCGCATAGTAACGGTCGAGCTGGATGATGCGGTTGTGCACCTCGCTCTCCCCGTATACCAGCACCACGAGAATGCGATTCTCCGAGAGCCCCACGAACTCGATCTGGGTGATCGATGCCTCGGCCGCGCGCGGCACGGTGACCACCCCGGCGAGCTGGGTGAGACGCGAGAGCAGCTGTGAGACCGTGGTGATGAGGTCCTTGGCGCTCTCCGGGCCGGCCTCGAACTGCCTGCGGATCTCGGCCTCCGCGGCCGCATCGACCGGCTGCACCTGCAGCAGCGAGTCGACGAAGAATCGATACCCCTTGTCGGTGGGGATGCGCCCGGCGGAGGTGTGGGGGGAGGCCACGAACCCGAGCTCCTCGAGATCGGCCATCACATTGCGTATCGTGGCCGAGGACAGCTGCAGCCCCGATTCACGCGAGAGCGAGCGCGAGCCGACCGGCTGGCCGTCGCGAATATAGCTCTCGACCAGCACGCGCAGCAGGTGTTGCGCCCGCTCGCTCAGCAGTTCCTCGCGGCTATCCTGGGGGATGTTCATGGGCTGGGGAAATATACTCGGCGCTGCGGCAGCAAGCGTCAAGCAACGGACACCTCATCCTGCTAGCATTTTCGGATGAGCTCTCCCCGCACCTGCGCGCTGGTCGGCAGATTCACGGATCCGCGCGTGGCGGAATCCTCGCAGGCCGTGCTCGAGCACCTGGCAATCCGGAACGTCACGGTGCTGCTCGATGAAGGGGCGCTGCTCGCAGACGGAGGTACGGCCAGGCGCGTACCGGAGAACGAGCTCGGCCGCCAGGCGGATCTGATGATCGCGGTCGGCGGCGACGGAACGCTCCTCTACGCGGCGGGCCTGGTGGCCTGCCACGGCGTGCCCCTGCTCGGCATCAATCGGGGGCGGCTCGGCTTCCTCACCGACGTGATGCCCGAGGATATCGCGGCCGCCCTCGATGCGGCTCTCGATGGGCGTCTCGAGGCGGACGAGCGGCCGCTGCTCGCGGCCTGCGTGCGCCACGGCAACGGGCAGACGGCGCAAGCTCTCGCGCTCAACGACGTGGTGCTGCAGAAGCTCGCGACGGGCCGGATGGTCGACTTCGAGACCCGGGTCGCGGGCCATTATGTCAATACACATGCGGGCGATGGCATCGTGGTGGCGAGCGCCACGGGATCGACCGCGTATGCGCTCTCGTGCGGCGGCCCGATCATCGAGCCCAACCTCGACGTCCTCGTGCTCTCGCCCATCTGTCCCCACACCCTGTCGGATCGCCCAATCGTGGTCTCGCGTCGCTCCACCATCGAGATCAAGCTCCTCGATCGCCCCGAGGCCCGGGCGCAGGTCACCTGCGACGGGGTGATCCTGGGATCGCTCGCTCCAGAGGATGTGCTTTCGATCCAGCCCGCGAGCGAACGGATCACCCTCCTGCACCCTCCCGGCCATGACTATTTCAAGCTGCTGCGCTCGAAGCTGCACTGGGGCCGAGGCAGCCCGGAGCGATAGCGCGCCATGCTGACGGCACTCCAGATCCGCGATTTCGCCATCATCGAACGGCTCGACATCGAGCTGCGACAGGGGCTCACGGTGCTCACCGGCGAAACCGGGGCCGGCAAGTCCATCCTGGTGGATGCCTTGCAGCTTCTCGCCGGCGGCCGTGCCGGCCCGGAGATGATCCGCCACGGGGCCGAGCGGGCCGAGATCTGCGGCGTATTCGATCTCGCCGCGGCACCCGAGGCGCTCGGTGAATGGCTCGAAGCCCAGGCGCTCACGGGCGAGGAGCTCATCATCCGCCGGGTCATCGGGGCCGATGGCCGCTCGCGCGCCTGGCTCAACGGCCAGAGCGTGCCCCTACAGCTGCTGCGCGAGGCCGGGAATCTGCTGATCGATATCCATGGCCAGCACGAGTTCCAGTCCCTGACGCGCGCGCTCTGCCAGCGCGAGCTGCTCGATGAGTACGGCGCGCTCGAGTCGCAGCGCGCGGAGGTCGCAGCGGCATACCGGCTGTGGCACGAGAAGCGCTCACGCGCGCTCGAGTTGGAAAATGCCGCCCGCGACCGCGACGCCCGGCTCGAGCTGCTGCGCTACCAGGTCGGCGAGCTCGAGGCCCTCACGCTGCGGCCGGGCGAGATCGAGCAGCTCGCCGAGGAGCGCTCCCGGCTGATGAACCGGGGCCGCCTCGCCGGGGCGGCGCAGGCCGCGCTCGCACAGCTCTATCAGAGCGAAGAGAGCAATGCCAACAGCGCCGTGAGCCGCGCGCTGCAGGCGCTGCGCGCCGGGGCGGCGCTCGATGCGCAACTCGCCCCCATCGTCACCCTGGCGGAGGAGGCGGAGGTGCGCATCCGCGAGGCGGCGCGCGAGCTCGAGCGCTATGGAGAGTCCCTGGAGCTCGACACGGCGCGCCAGAACGAGGTCGAGAGCCGCCTGGCGGCCATCGAGGAGCTCGCACGCAAGCATCGCGTCGCGCCGCCGGAGCTCATCGCGCGCGCCGCGCAGCTTGCCGCGGAACTGCGCTCGCTCGAGCGCGCCGAGGTCGATCTCGCGCTGCTGCGCCAGGAGCTCGCGGCGGCGCTCGAGCGGTATCGGCATCTGGCCGGCGCGCTCTCGGGCGCCCGCTCGGCCGCTGCCCGCTCACTCGGGGAGGCCATCACCGCGCACATGCAATCGCTCGGCATGGCCGGAGGACGATTCGAGGTCGGCGTGGCGAGCGGCGAGGAGCCCGCGCCTCACGGCGGCGATGAGGTTGGATTTCTGGTCAGCGCCAACCCGGGCCAGCCGCCTCGGGCACTCTCCAAGGTCGCCTCGGGCGGTGAGCTCTCCCGCCTCTCGCTCGCGGTCCAGGTCGCCAGCAGCGCGCGCGAAACGCGCTGCATGGTGTTCGATGAGGTCGATTCGGGCATCGGCGGTGCCGTGGCCGAAATCGTCGGTCGCGAGCTGCGCTCGCTCGGGGAGAGGGGCCAGGTGTTGTGCGTGACGCATCTGCCGCAGGTCGCCTCCCAAGGCCACCATCATCTGCGGGTCGCCAAGCTCACCGATGGCCTGACCACCCGCACCAGCCTGACAGAGCTCACTGCCGAGGATCGCATCGAGGAGCTCGCCCGCATGCTCGGCGGCATCGATGTGACTTCCAAGGCGCGCGAGCACGCGCGCGAGATGCTCGAAGGGGCAGCGAGCCCCCCGGCGCAGCGGCCCGAGGGCCGCCCGAGGGGACGAGGCGCCGGGCGCGCTGCCGCAATCGCCAATGCCCGCAGGCCCGCGCCGAAGGGGCGGGGGTCAGGATGAGCCGGGCAGCGGGCGCGTCGCGCTCATTTCTCTGCCTTGCGCCGGTGCGGACAGTCGACCCGGCGGCAACTGCCGTAGAGGATGAGCGAGTGGTCGCGGATCTCGAAGCCTAGCTGGCGCGCCACGGCGGTCTGGCGCTCCTCTATTCCGGCATCGACGAACTCTTCGACACGGCCGCAGTCAAGACACACGATATGATCGTGATGCGTTCCTTGATTGAGCTCGAAGACCGCCATGCCGTACTCGAAGTGATGCCGGGTGACCAGGCCCGCGGCCTCGAACTGGGTGAGCACCCGGTACACCGTCGCAAGGCCGATGTCCTCGTGCGACTCGAGAAGGCTGCGGTAGATGTCCTCCGCCGACAGATGCCGCGTGGCGCTGCCCGCCAGGATTTCGAGGATCTTGAGGCGAGGCAGAGTGACTTTCAGGCCTGCTTTGCGAAGGTCCTTGCCTTCCACGGCGTCGTCGTCTCCGGATGAGGCCCCGCGAGAAACGCGGCGGCGATGGCACGATCGAGGGTATGATCTGCCCCCACTTGTCGTTCACATTATGGCCCATCGGAGCTCCATGCGACCAGCTCGACTGAATCCGGCGCCCCGGCGCCTCGTCATGATCCTCGCCGCGCTCTCGACGCTGCTCGCCGGCTGCGTGTACCGGATGGACATTCAGCAGGGCAACTACCTCGATGGGCACGATGTGGGGCAATTGAAGGTCGGCATGACACGCGCCCAGGTGCGTTACCTGCTCGGCACACCCATGATCAAGGACCTGTTCGATCACAGCCGCTGGGACTACGTTTACTACTTCAAGCGCGGCTACGTCCACGAGCCGATCGAGAGCCGGGTGACCGTGTATTTCCAGGGCGATAAGGTCGAGCGCTTCACCCTGCACAACATTCCCAAGGGCCGTCCCATCGGCCCGGGCCTGCTGCCCTCGGTCAAGAAGTTTCCCATTTAGGGCGGCGCAGCCGGCCCGCCCTGCATGAGGCGTGCACCGCCGCGCTCGCCGCTCACCTGCGGCGTGCGCCCTTGAGGCGTGCCCGGCGTTTCGCCTTCGGGTCCTGAGGCAGCGCACGGTACAGCTCGATCCGGTCTCCCTCGGCGGGGATGTGGGCGCGGCTGCGCAACTCACCGAAGATCCCCACCGGCGCGCTCTCCCACGGGATGTCCTCGTGCGGCGCCAGATGTCGCGCCGCCTCGATCGCATCGCCGATGCTCGCCTCGGCGGGCAGCTCCAATGTCCACTGGAGCTGGCGCCCGGCGGTGGCGTAGATCACGAGGCAGCGCTTACCCGGCGGCCCGCTCAAAGACTCGCCAGGCGCTCGGCGGACTGCATCGCGCGGCTGCGCGCGACGAATGCATCGACCAGCGAGCCGATCGTATCGGCGAACTTGTGCTCGAACAGCATGGCCGACAGGGAGTGCTTGAACTGGAAGCGCAGCGCCAGCTCGACCAGCGACCCCTCCCCGGCGGGGGAGATGCGCCATTCGCCCTCGAGAGTTGAGAAAGGACCGCTGACGAGCCGCATCGTCACCTTGCGATCCGGCTCGAGGAGGTTGCGCGTGGTGAACTCCCCGCGCAGCGGCCCGCGGTGCACGCCGATCGTCGCCACGATCTCGCGCTCGGTGCGAGACACCACCCGCGCATGGGAACACCACGGCAGGAACTGCGGGTAGCTCTCGATATCGTTGATGAGCGTGAACAGGCGGCTCGGCGGCAAAGCAACGAGCGCCGAGCGCTTGACCTCTCGCATGGGCGGGCATTCTCCCAGGATCGGCGCATCGCCGACAAGCACCGGAATGTACGGCGCCGGCTGCTACAATGGACGGCCCCCGCCTCTCATGACGGAAAATGTCTCCCAAGTCCGATTCCCCACCGCGGCTGATCGCCGAGAACCGCAAGGCGCGCTTCGAGTACTTCATCGAGCAGCGCTACGAGGCGGGTCTCGTCCTCAGGGGCTGGGAGGTCAAGGCCATGCGCGCCGGCCGCACACAGCTCAAGGAGGCTTATGTCTATCTGCGAGACGGTGAGGCCTTTCTCTTCGGAGCGCATTTTTCGCCCCTGGCCTCGACCTCGAGTCACGTGATCGCCGACCCGGTGCGCACGCGCAAGCTTCTGCTGCATCACAGCGAGCTCAACGGGCTGATCGGGGCGGTCGAGCGCAAGGGCTACACGCTGGTGCCGCTCGAGCTGTACTGGAAGAACGGGCGCGCGAAGCTGCAGATCGGCCTCGCCAAGGGCAAGAAGCAGCACGACAAGCGCGCCGTGGAAAAGGATCGCGACTGGCAGCGCGACAAGGCGCGCCTGCTCAGGCGGGGGTAGGTCATCGCTCGCCTTACGGCATGTTCAAGCTGCCGATGAGGTCGCTGAACGAGTTGCCCGATCCGGGAGACGGCGTCAGCTTCGAATTCTTGAACGCGTAGACCAGATTGACCGTCATCACCGTATCGGTGTGCCGGACGCTCCCGGGCGGCGGATTGGTGTTGTTCGTCAGCTGCAGGCCGACGGCAAGCGACAGCGTCTTTGCCATCTTGACCTGCAGCGACAGGTTGTTCGTCGTCATGGTATCGCTCGACCCCGATTCCACGAGCAGCGTGTCGAGCACGTGGGTCGAGGCGTTGATCGAGTGCTGGTATTGTGCCCCCGCGTGAACCACCGCGTCATCGACGACCGGCTGGCGCGCCCGGGATATGACGGCGCCGAGCGCGTTCGTGGTCAGCAGCTCCGGGCGCTCGCGCCGGAAACCCGCGCCGAGCTCGACGGAGAGAGTGGTCGCATGGGTCATCGCCAGAAACCGACCGAGACCGCTCGCGACGCTCTCCTGATACGCGAAGCCGTCGAAGAGGCTGCGGTCCCAGCGCCCGGTGCCGAACCAGAACGTATGCTTGCTCAACGCCAGGTCGGCCTGCAGGTGCGCATTGACATCCTGCTGGGTGGTCACGTGATTCGAGCTCGCGTAGAGCGCGGCGAGCCCACCGCTGTAGGTCCATCGTCCTAGTACGTGCGCGGCATCGAGCTTGATGTCGCCGCTTTCGCTGGTGGTGGCGGCGCGGGCCGCCACCAGGCCGATCTCTCCATGAGTGGCCCACTGAGATGCGGCCCAGACGGGGCCGGGCATGGCCAGAGCGGCACTGAGCAGCGCGACGGTCCTTTTCCTCATCGATCGACCCTCCCCGGGGCATCGGTCCGCGCCATCCGGACCTTGCGAAAAAAAAGAATGCACCATACACAAACCGGCCCGCCGAGTGAACCGTTTCCGGGCAGCGTCACGCGGACGCTGGCGCGCGACAGCGCGGCGGAGCGGCCTCGGGCCCGGCACTTCCGCTGTTGGTTTGCGCGTCCCTGCCCTCGAGGGCGATCCGCAGCGAGACCGGCGGCCCACGCAAGCTCGGGCAGGGCGGCGGGCACGTGAATCCGAGCGCTTCGGGGTCGTCTGCGGTATGCTATGGGCGTTTCCCCGGGGGCGACCGGTTTCGACGCGGGTTGCGAACCTTCAGGGGCGTACCGAGGCGCAGTGCCCTCGTAAATCTCGCTGCAAAACCATAGTTGCCAACGACGACAACTTCGCTCTCGCCGCCTAATCGCGGCTGACCTCCGACCGGTCCGTGCCTGTGCGGTCGACTCGGGGGACGCGTTCACAGGCTCGCGATCCGGCGTGCGACGGGCCGGATCGTTAAGAGTCACCGTCCGCTGGCGCTTCGTCTTCCCTGCCCCTCGGGTAGCGCGGCGCGAGAACCAAAGAGCGGGCTACGTACGTAGAGCCTGAAGTCTAGTGCTTGCGGACGGGGGTTCGATTCCCCCCGCCTCCACCAATGAGGTCCCGCCCCGGCTGCAATGCCGGGGCGGGGACGGCCGACCCGCAGCGTCGCAGATCAGACAGCCTTCTCAATGCGCCTCCATCGCCGTCCCGCTCGCATCGGGCAGGATGGCCCGAATCGAGCGCCTCATCGGCGCTTGGGGCTGATCACGCTCACACACCCGCCCGCGGTAACAGCTTCAGCCCGAGTATTTTTCCAGCTCGGCAAATGCGTTAACCTACGGATCGGCCGGGAATCGCGCACGATTGAGTGATCAGACTGTCGGCGGACGGCGACAGTGTCGGTTATTGCCGCAGACAATGTCCACAACTCACACAGCGGCATCGTTGTCGGACCACGGGAAGATTGGTGTTACCCGCTCATCGAATACATCTGGCGTCCTTCTTCGCTCTCCTGTTCCTGACCACCCCGGCCGCATGGCCCGCGGTCAATCAGCAGAAACGGCAGCCGCCCCCCGCACGGGCCGCAGCCCATCATCGAGCCCGCCGGGCGCATCCCGCCCGCCCGGTGGTGCGCCACGTGGCGCATCGGGCGCCGCCCGTCCCGGCGTTCAGCTTCGACACCGTCAAGCGCATCGCGTGGCAGCGCGCGCTGAGCCCCTACCGGGTCCGCTCGACGGCGATTCCCCCGGCGCTGGCGCGGCTGAGCTACTCGCAGTATCAGCAGATCCGCTTCAGACCCGACGCTGCCCTGTGGCGGGGTCAGTCGATGTTCAACGTGCAGTTCTACCACCGCGGCTTCGCCTTCACGCGCCAGGTCAGAATCTACGAGGTACTGCCCGCGGGTGTGCGCGAGGTGCGCTACAGCCCATCCATGTTCACCTTTGGCCGCCAGGTGCCGAGGATGCGGCTGCCGTGGTATCTCGGGTTCGCGGGCTTCTCCATACATTATCCGCTCAACGTGCCCACGCGCGAGGACACGGTGCTCGCCTTTCTCGGTGCGTCCTATTTCCGCGTACTCGGCCGCAACCAGGTGTATGGAGTCACCTCTCGGGGCCTCGCCATCGACAGCGCCTCGGTCGAAGGCGAGGAATTCCCGTATTTCACCGATTTCTGGCTGGTGCCCCCGGCCCCTCGCGCGCAATCCATGACCATCTACGCGCTGCTCGACAGCCCGAGCGTGACGGGCGCCTACCAGTTCGATGTGCGTCCCGGCGCGGTCACTCAGGTGACGGTGAGCGCGACGCTCTACCCGCGCGCCCGCATCGCCAAGCTCGGCATCGCGCCGCTCACCTCGATGTACCTCTACGGGCGCAACGCGGCACGGCAGCGTTTCGATGACTGGCGCCCGCAGGTCCACGACAGCGACGGCCTCATGATGCAGACCGGGGCCGGCGAGTGGCTGTGGCGGCCGCTGCAGAATCCGAAGCGGCTCGAGGTGAACCGCTTCATGGACGACAATCCGCGCGGCTTTGGTCTCATCCAGCGCGACCGCGATTTCGCCGACTACGAGGACCCGGCCGCCCAATACGAGCGGCGGCCGAGCTACTGGGTTCAGCCGCTCGGCAATTGGGGCCGCGGGGGCGTCGAGCTCGTGGAGATTCCGAGCACGGCCGCCGTCAATTACAACATCGATGCGTACTGGGTGCCGAGTGCGCCGGTCGAGCCACGCCGGCCGATCTCCTTCTCCTACGTGCTCTCCTCCTACCTGAGCTCGAACACGCGCTGGCCGCCCGGGGGACGGGCCGTGGCCACCCGCTTCGGTCCGGTCATGCGCGCCGGCCACGCGGTATCGGGAATGCGGCGCGTCCTCATCGACTTCTCCGGGGGCGACCTCAATGGCCTCGCGGCCAGCCAGCCGCTGCGTCCGGAGATCTCCGCGCGCGGTGCCGCCATCTCTCGGGTCTCCGTGCAGAGACTGCCCGAGAACGGCCATTGGAGGGTCGCGTTCGATGTGAAGCCGACCGGCGGTGAGCCGGTGGACCTGCGCTGTTATCTCGAGCTCTACGATTCGGCGCTGACTGAAACCTGGACCGACCAATGGTGAGGTCGGCGGCCGAAGCGGATCTGCTGCGCCGCAAGGCGCACCGGCGCCGTACGCTCTTTTTCAGCCTGACCCTGCTCACCGCGGCCGCGGCCACCGCGATGATGTGGGACATCCTGCAGGCCAACGGCCTCAACAGGCTCGACTGGGCGGGGCTCAGCCTTTTCTTCGTGCTGTTCGTGTGGATCTCGAGCTCCTTCTGGAGCGCGGTGGTGGGATTCGTGGTGCGCGTGCGCGGCGGGGATCCCGCCATGCTCGATGCGGGGCCGGCCGAGGGAGCGCTCTCGAGCCGCACCGCCCTCATCATGCCCATCTACAATGAAGACACCACGCGGGTTGCGGCGGGGCTCGATGTCATCTGGAGCTCGGTCGCGCGGCTTGCCGAACAGGCCTCTTTCGATCTTTTCATCCTCTCCGACACCCGCGACCCGCGGATCGCCGCCGCGGAGGAACTCGCGTGGGCGGACCTCGTGTCCCGCCACGGCGCGCAGGGTCGCATCTTCTATCGCCGGCGCGTCGAGAACGTCGGCCGCAAGGCCGGCAATATCGCCGACTTCGTGCGCCGCTGGGGCGGTGCGTACGAATACGCAATCGTCCTCGACGCCGACAGCATCATGTCCGGCACCGCCTTCGTGCAGCTCGCGCGGCTGATGGATGCGCATCCCCAGGTGGGCATCGTCCAGGCATTGCCCCTGCCCGCGGGCCGGGACACCCTGTTTGCCCGCCTGATCCAGTTCGCCACGCGCTTGAGCAGCCCGATGCTCGCGAGCGGTCTTACGTACTGGCAGCTCGGGGAGGGCAATTACTGGGGACACAACGCCATCATCCGGCTCAAGGCTTTCGCCGCCCACTGCGATCTGCCACGCCTGCCGGGCCACCCGCCGCTCGGCGGGGAGATCCTCAGCCACGATTTCGTCGAAGCGGCGTTCATGCGCCGGGCCGGCTACGAGGTGTGGCTGCTGCCCACCGATTCCGGCAGCTGGGAGGAAGTGCCCTCGAACGTCATCGACTACGCGGCGCGGGATCGCCGCTGGGCGCAGGGCAACCTGCAGCACCTTGGCCTCCTTCGGGCACGCGGCCTGCATTGGCTGAGCCGGGTACACCTCGTGACGGGCGTCCTCTCCTACGTAACCTCGCCTCTTTGGCTGCTCGTGTTGATGCTGAGCTCGAGCGTGGTGATACTCCAGGCGCTGCATGGCCATCAGTACTTCGTGCCCGGGAGCCACTCGCTCTTTCCCAACTGGCCGAAATATCGCGACGGGGAAATCGCGGCGCTGTTGTCGCTCACCGCGGTGGTGCTGCTGCTGCCGAAGGTGCTCGCCGCGCTGGTCGCGCTTCGGGATCGCAGGCTTCGCGCCGGCTTCGGTGGCGCGTGGCGGCTCACCGTGAGCCTCGTGGTGGAGCAGCTCTTCAGCATCCTGATGGCGCCCGCGATGATGCTGTTCCATACCACGTTCGTCATCAGCATCCTCAGCGGCAAGCCCGTTTCCTGGCACGCCCAGGAGCGAAGCGACCGCGGCGTCAGCTGGCGCGAGGCGCTCCGACGCCACAAGTGGCATGTGCTCATCGGCACCGCCTGGGGCGCACTCATTCTAGAGCTGGCACCGCGCTACATCTGGTGGCTTCTGCCGGTGCTCGCGGGCATGGTGCTCTCGGTGCCCCTGACGATGTTGACGAGCCGCGTCGAGCTTGGACGATGGATGCGCCGGAAGAAGTTGCTCCTCACTCCGGAGGAGACGCATCCTCCGGTCGAGCTCGCCGCGCTCGAGGAGCGTCTGCGTCTCGGCGGACAAGCGGCTGCCGCGGAATCTTCCCGCCCCACGCAGACGGAAAAGGCGGACGCGTCCATCGGTCCCGTGCGGGTGCCCGATCAGACGCCGCTGTCGATGAAGGCGCAGTCGCTCAGCCACTACAGCGTGCCTCACTCCTGCGGTGAGCGCGATGACAGGACGCGAGGCGAGCGGCGCGGGTTCTGAGGCGATCGGCTCTAGAGTCAACCGGAAGGGTCACCTGATGAATCGACGAGGCTTTTTGCGGGCCGGCGCGGCCACCATGACTTCCATCGCCCCCTGGCCGTGGGATTTCGCGCGCAAGAAGAAACCTGCGCAGCCCCAGCTCGGCATCACGCAGCTCGGCTCGCCCCAGCCCTTCTCGTTCGAGACCCTGAAGGCGCTCGCCCACTCGATGTCCCTCGGCGCCTACAGCGAGCCGGTCCCGCCCCTGCCGCCCGCCATCGCGCAGCTCAACTGGGACCAGTGGGAGTCGATCACTTTCCTTCCCCAGCGCGCGCTGTGGTACGAAGATGACCTGTGCTTCCGCATTCGATTCGATCACCTCGGGTTCACCATGAAGCGCCCGGTCGCGATGTACGCGCTCGAGGGGGGCAATGCGCGGCAGATCCTCTTCGATCCCACCCTGTTCGACTACAGCCGCTGCGGACTGAAGCCGGCCGACATTCCGAAGAATCTCGGGTTTTCCGGATTCAACGTGCTCTTCCACACCGATTGGATCTCGGACCGGGCGGTGTTCCAGGGCGCCTCCTACTTTCGCGCCGTCGATGGCAGCGGCCAGTACGGCATGTCGCAGCGGGGACTGGCGATCGACACGGGGCTGCCGCAGCCCGAGGAGTTCCCGGATTTCGTCGCCTTCTACCTGGAAAAGCCCAAGCCCGGTTCGACGCTTCTCACGGTGTACGCACTGCTCGACTCACCAAGTGTCGCCGGCGCCTATCGCTTCGTGATCGATGTCGCCGACACGCTCGTGATGGATGTGGATCTGACTCTGTATCCGCGCCGTCAGATCACCCGCCTCGGCATCGCTCCGGGGACCAGCATGTATCTGAAGGGCGAGAACGACCACCGGGTGAGCGATGACTGGCGGCCGCAGATCCACGATTCGGACGGCCTGCAGATGCACACCGGGGTCGGCGAGTGGATCTGGCGTCCTCTCACCAATCCGAGCGTCCTGCGCGTCAATTCCTATCTCGATGACAACCCCCGCGGCTTCGGATTGATGCAGCGCGACCGTCGGTTCGAGGACTACCAGGACGATGGCACGTGGTACAACCGGCGGCCCTGCTGCTGGGTGCAGCCGAAGAGCGGATGGGGCAAGGGAGAGGTGATGCTGGTCGAAATCCCCACGGTGGATGAGACCATGGACAACATCGTGGCGTTCTGGAACCCGGCCGGCGAGATCGTCCCGGGCAAGGTCTACGACTACGGATACCGGTTGTACTGGTGCCGCCAGAATCCGTTCGGTCCTCCGCTCGCGCACGTGGCGGCGACGCGCGATGGCATCGGCGGCATCGTCGGGCAGCCGCGCAAGGCGTTCTCCTGGCGCTTCGTGGTCGATTTCGTCGGCGGGGATCTGCCCATGCTCGCGCACGATGCGCACGTCACCCCCGTCATCACCACCTCGCACGGTCACCTCGAGCTCGTCTCGGCCCGACCGCTCACGCCGGTCAATGGCTGGCGGGCCATGTTCGACCTCGTCCCCGCAGAGGTCGGCCAGCCGATCGACCTGAGACTGTATCTGTCACTCGATGGTCAGGCGCTCACGGAGACCTGGATGTATGAATACACTCCGCCGCCGGTCGCGGAGCAACGGCAATACCTCATCGGCTGACCGGCTCTAGAGGAGCCGCACGACCTCGAGTGCGAGGCGCCGCGCCGCGCCCTCGGCATACCCGAGAAACAGCGACGGCTCGGCGAGCTCGAGCTCGAGCAGTTGGGGCGTTCCCGGCGGCTCGGACAACAAGTCGACACGCGCGTAGAGGGGCGCTGCCGATGCGCGCCCGCCGGCCGAGAGCGCCTCGAGCACCCGCGCCCCGACCCGCAGCTCCGCTTCCCCGGGTACTCGCGGGGTGATGTGCTCGGGCGCGAACAACGCGCGGGTCGGGTCCTCGCCCGGTCGCAGCAGCGGACCTTTGCGGATGGCATGGCTGAAGCGGCCGTGGAAATAGAGCAAGGCCGTCTCCCCCTCGCGATCGACACTGGCGAGATAGGGCTGCAGCAGCACGCTGCGCCCCGCCGCCAATAGCTGCCGCGCGTGGCCGGCGGCCTCGGCAGCGCCGGTGCGGGCGAGCCTGCGTGCGCCGCGCGAGCCCGCTCCCACGGCGGGCTTCACGACGAACTCCGCGCACGAATGGCGGCTGAGGAAGGAGTTCACGGCCGCCGCCGGATCCTCCCCGGGCTCGATGAACTCGCTTGGCACCGTGGGCACGCCGAGGGCGGACAACTCTCGGAGGTAGTGCTTGTCGGTGTTCCAGAGGACCAGGGGCTGAGGGTTGTGCAGGCGGGTCTGCGCCGCGACGCGCTCGAGCCAGGCGCGAAACTCTCCCAGCCGCTCGGTGTAATCCCAAGTCGAGCGCAGCAGCGCGAGCGCGAAGCCCGACCAGCGCACCTCGGGGTCGTCCCACTCCACCACATCGGTATCGAGGCCGCATTCCCTCAAGGCGGCGCTGAGCGGCGCCATGTCCTCATCGAGTCCCCGCGCGGCGCGCGCGCTGACGAGCGCCACTTTCCCCCGCGCGCCTCCCCGGCGCTCCCCGCTAGTCAACTCGTCCATCCAGGGTGACGAGGGCACCATAGAGGTCCGGGCGGCGGTCACGGAATACGAACCAGTTGTCGCGCAGGCGAGCCGTCTCCTCGAGATCGAAGCTGGCCGTGAGCACCGCATCGCCCTCACGGGGCGCCTCGGCCACCATCGCGCCCAGCGCGTCGGTGATGAACGATGAGCCGTAGAAGCGGATGTAAAGCCCCTGCGGGTCCTGCAGCGAGCGCTCGAGACCGTAGCGGTTGGCGGCGATCAGCGGCGTCAGGTTGGCCGCGGCATGACCCTGTTGGGTGCGCTGCCAGTGCTCGCGTGAATCCACCGCGACCGCCGGCGGCGGCTCGCTGCCGATGGCGGTCGGATAGAGGAGCAGCTGCGCGCCGCCGAGCACCATGGCGCGCGCGGCCTCGGGAAACCACTGGTCCCAGCAGATGCCCACCCCGATACGCGCAAAGCGCGTCGCCCAGACCTTGAAACCCGTGTCCCCCGGGCTGAAGTAATTCTTCTCCTGGTAGCCCGGCCCGTTGGGGATATGCGACTTGCGGTACACCCCGAGCAAGCGGCCCGCATCGATGATCGCGATGGAATTGAAATAGACCGCACCTGCGCGCTCGAAGAAGCTCACGGGCAGGACGACTGCGAGCTCGCGCGCGAGCTCGCCGAAGTGGCGCACCACGCGACTCTCCTCGAGAGGACTCGCCAGCTTCAAGTGCCGCGCATCCTGCTCGATGCAGAAATAGGGTGTCTCGAACAGCTCGGGCAGCAGGATGATGCGCGCGCCGCGACTTGCCGCCTCGCGCACCAGGCGCTCGGCACAGGCGATGTTCGCGTCCGCATCCCAGCCGCAAGCCATCTGAATGGCCGCCACCGTCACGGGACGGGGGGTGTGTCGCAGGTGCTCGGGAAGCTCAGGCATCGGGTCGGGACTCCATCAGGCGGCGGGTGAGCAGTGACTCGTTCACCTGCTCGGTGATGCGCATGGCCGTCTCGAGCGCCGCGAGGCCGTCCTCGCCGCTGACCACCGGCGGCCGCCCCGTGCGGATGCACTCGAGAAAGGACTCGATCTCGGCCTTGAGCGCATCGCCCTGCTCGAGGCTCTGCTCCTCGATGTTCACCGGCAGAGCCCCCGGCGAACCGCCCTCGCGCTTGCGGATGAGGGTCAGGATCTTCTGCTGCAGGTCGAGAGACAGGTAGGCATCGTCTTCGAATATGCGCATTTTGCGCTCGGTCTTGAGGCTGACGCGGCTCGCGGTGGCATTGACCACGCAGCCATTGGCGAAGCGGATACGGGCGTTGGCGATATCAATGGCCTCGGAGAACACGGGAGTGCCGATCGCATCGATGGTGAGCACCGGCGCCCCGACGATGGTCTGGACGAGGTCGATGTCGTGGATCATCAAATCGAGCACCACGTTCACCTCGGTTCCCCTTTCCTTGTACGGGGCGAGACGGTGGCATTCGACGAAGCGGGGCGCGCGCAGATGCGGCTCGGCGGCGAGAATGGCGGAATTGAATCGCTCCAGGTGCCCGACCTGCAGGACGCGCCCCCCCCGGGTGGCCAGCTCGATGAGCTCGCGCGCCTCGCGGGGTGTCTCGGTGATCGGCTTTTCCACCAGAACGTGGGCGCCGGCGGCGAGGAAGTCACGGGCGATGGCGAAATGCGCAGGCGTAGGCGTGACCACACTCACCGCGTCCACTTCCCCGAGGAGCGTCCGGTAATCCTCTACGGCGCGCGTGCCGACTTCGGCGGCCACCCCCTCCCGGGCGTCCTTACGTGCGTCCACTACGCCGACGAGCGTGCACTTGGGGGACTGCGCGTATTTCTGAGCGTGAAACCGGCCGAGATACCCGACACCGATGACTGCGGCTCTGATCTTGTCCATGGAGTCCATTATGCCTGCCGGAATTTCGCCAGATCGTGGAACTTCTCGGGGCTCAAGCCCCCCACATCCCCAGTGGATGCGCCTACTGTCGGGCCGGACGGGCCTGCTACACTCGGGACCATGGATTCACGCACCGGATCTCACGCCACCCCTTCCCGGGCGCCACGCGCGCGCCGCGAGCTGCTGCTCCTCGGGGGTGCCGTGGCGTTCGGGCTGCTGGTCATTCCCCTGCTGATCTGGACCGTGGGGCATTGGACCCTGGGGCCGTACACGCATGGCGATTCCGGGCCGGGCTACGGACCCTTGACGCTGTTCAGCGACTATTTCACGGGTCTCGTCCAGGGGAATCCAGGCTACTGGACCGTCGCCCTGGGGCCGCTGGTTCTGCTCGGCGCGGTACGGCTGTGGCTCGTACTATTGCGACGCCTGCCGCGGACCTGAGTCCCTTGAGTTCTCCACCCCGGCACCCGATCTCGACACCCCAAGGACTGCATTGAGCACCCTCAAGATGACCAAGCCCCTGCGCCACCCCCTCGGCTGGCTCACCGT
Organism: Gammaproteobacteria bacterium; assembly: GCA_027452045.1. Taxonomy (GTDB): domain Bacteria; phylum Pseudomonadota; class Gammaproteobacteria; order Steroidobacterales; family Steroidobacteraceae; genus 13-2-20CM-66-19. The sequence goes on along the minus strand of DAIDHH010000094.1, from coordinate 10,368 downwards.
GACCGCCTCGGTGCTCGCCCTCGTTGCGGCATTCCTTCTGCTGCGCGACCCGGCCAGCGCCTCGAGCCTGCCCCCGGGAGCCCTCGCCCCAACCTCGAGTCAGCGCGCCATCGCGCGCAAGGTCACCCGCATCCTCGGGGAAACCCAGTACAGCCAGCTGCCGATCGACCAGCACTTCTCGCAACTGGCCTTCGATCGCTACCTGCACTTCCTCGATCCCGAGCACACCTACTTCCTCGCGAGCGACGTACAGCAGCTGTCGATGTACCGCGATTCGTTCGCCAAGCTGATCGAGGCCGGCAAGCTCGACCCGGCCTTTCTCATCTTCCAGCGCTTCAAGGAGCGCAATCGGGAGCGGATGAACTACGCCATCGGGCTGCTCGACAAAGAGCCCGATTTCAACACGAAGGCCACCTACGACTTCGATCGCAAGCACGCGCCGTGGCCGGCGGATGATTCCGCGATGAATGCGCTGTGGCGCGAGCGCGTTACCGACGACGCGCTGTCCCTGATGCTCGCCGGCAAGACCTGGCCCGAGGCGGCAAAAATCCTTCGTGCGCGCTACAAGGCCGTGATCGAGCGCGTCGACCAGATCACATCCGAGGACGTGTTCGAGGACGTGATGAACGCCTATGCGCGCACTTACGATCCGCACACGACCTATTTCTCACCGCGCAACTCCGAGGAATATCGCATCCAGATGAGCCTGAACTATCAGGGCATCGGCGCCTCGCTGCAGCTCATCGACAACTACGTGACCGTGATGAACGTGATCCCCGGAGGGCCGGCCGCGGTGGCCGGCACGCTCAAACCCCAGGATCGCATCACCGGTGTCGGGGAGGGCACGCGCGGCCCCATCACCGATGTCGTGGGCTGGCGCCTGGACGATGTGGTGCAGCTGATCCGGGGCAAGGCCGGCACCACGGTGCGCCTGGAAATCCTGCCCGCCGGGGCGCACCCGGGCGCCAAGGAGCAGGTGCTGAGCTTCGTGCGCAACAAGATCACCCTCAAAGCCCAGGAGGCCCAGAGCAAGCTCGAGGTGCTCAAGCGCCACGGCCAGATCTACCGGATCGGCGTCATCACCGTGCCGAGCTTCTACGAGGACGTGGCGGCCGAGAATGCCGGGGACCCGAATTACCGCAGCACCACCCGGGATGTGCTGCGGCTGCTGCGCAAGCTCGAGCAGCAGCACATCGAAGGGCTGATCCTCGATCTGCGCGATGACGGCGGCGGGTACCTGCCCGAAGCCACCGCCCTCACCGGCCTTTTCATCCAGCACGGCCCGGTGGTGCAGCTGCGCGATCGCAGCGGCCGGATCGAGGTCCTCGACGATCCGGAGAAGGCCCCGGCCTACACCGGCCCGCTGGCAGTGCTCGTCAACCGCTACAGCGCCTCGGCGTCGGAGATTTTCGCGGGCGCCATCCAGGACTATCACCGCGGCCTCATCATCGGCCAGAACACCTTCGGCAAGGGTACGGTGCAGAATCTCATCCCGCTCGACAGCTGGAGCCGCAAGCCGGTCGACGGGCAGCTCACCGTCACCATCGGCAAGTTCTATCGGATCACGGGCCAGAGCACCCAGCATCGCGGCGTGATTCCCGACATCGTGCTGCCCTCGCCCATCAACCCCAAGCAGGTTGGCGAGAGCGCCCTGCCGCAGTCACTGCCCTATGACCGCATCGATGGGGTGCCCTTCCAGATCGCCACCGGCCTCGCGGCGGTTCCGCCCATCACGCAGCTCAACGCCGACGAGCTGGCCCGGGAGCGCCGCTCCCCCAACTTCCAATGGCTGCAGGCGGACATCGCGGCCATCGATGGGATGCAGTCGAAGCAGACGGTGTCTTTGAACATCGCGACGCGACGCGCCGAGCGCAAGAGCGAGGACAAGGACCTGCTCGCGCTCGAGAACACGCGACGGGCCGCGTTGGGGCTTGCACCGCTTAAGCACGCGAGTCAGATCGGCGGCAAGGGGGACAAGCTTCCCGATGTCGTGCTCGATCAGGCCGAGGACATCATGGCCGACATGATTCGCCTCGACGGCATTGCCCTGCCGTCCGTGCAGACCGCCAAAATCGCCACCCATACCCGGTAAGAGAGCCCGGCAGGCACGTGCGCCACGCATGGCCTGCCGGCCGCCCCGCCGCCTAGGTCAACAGTATCCCGTGGATGTCCCAGGTGTTCTCGGCGAGCACATTGGGCACGCCCGCCATGGGCCCGGCTCCGGTGACCGCGGCATCCGTGTCGGAGGCGAGGAACTCGGCCATCGGGATCGCATCCTTCTCGGGATCGCGATACCGGGTGAGCGGCCGAAGCCGCTCGGTGCGCACCCTGATGTCGTGGCTCAGGCTCGCATGGGAGTTCAGGAGCGCCCCCGCGCGCTCGATCTGGCCCATCAGCACCTCGCACTCCTCCCGTGAGCCGTACACATCGATCACCTCCCGGTGCCAGGTCGCCTCTCTCGCACGCATGACGAGAAGCGGCATCGGCGTGAGCTTCAGGCACAGCACCTCCGCATAGGCGATGACGGCGAGGTTGATGGCGCGACGCCCTTCGAGGGACAGCCCCGGAAAATCGGGGACCGGCACCGCAGCGAGATCCTCCATCACCTGCCGGGCGGCGGCGAGCGAGATTTCTGCGGCGCTCGAACCGGCGCGCGCATGCGCGATCGCCTGCTCGAGCGCGCGACGCTTGAAGAAATGCCAGAAGCGGCGCAGCGCTCCGTGGCGCCGCTCGAGCTCGAGCAATCGATCGCGCTCGTGCGTCGCGAGCTGCTGCGCCAGGCGCAATTGCTGCTCGGCCGACTGCCGCCGGGCGAACTGCCGGCGATTGTGCTCAGCCAGGTGCAGGCGGCGCTCGCGCTCCTCGCACTGGGCGGTGAGCTCGGCGCAGAAGCGCTCGAGGAGCTCATGGCCCGATTGCCACAGCCTCCGCAACTGGAAGAACACCAGTGCCGGATAGGCGCTCTCGCTCGAGCCGAGGCGCATCTCGAGCGCCGAGAGGGTCTCCTGCACCCGTCGGGTCACGCCCTCCTGCTGCTTGATGCGATCCTTCAGCAGGGCGACTTCGGCGCGCAGGTCACCGTAGGCCTTCTTGAGCTCCGCGCGATTGCGGAATAGCGCAAGGACCCGATGATCTTCGGGCTGGGACTCGCCTGCGAGGGCGAGCTTGAGAAATCCGAGCTGTCGATATGCCTTCATGAGGGTGCGACACGCGCCGCCCTCACCACATCAGGCGGTCGCCACGAAGCGGTGCCCCCGCTCCGCGCAGTACTCCAACCATTTGTTTAGCATCATATTGCGAGTCCATCGCTGATCCAGTTCACGCTCCGCGATACGCGCCGGCGATCTGCAGGCGGATGGGCCCTCGCCGGCCCAATCGTCGGCCTCCACCAGGCGGACGTCGTGATAGATCCGCAGGCGCATGTCCGGGCACCGCACGAGATCCTGCCCCTCGGGAATGAGGTAGGTGAGCCGCGCCATGGTCGTATAGGGCGACCGATCCGTCACGGTGAGCAGCAGATCACAATCGCCGTCGATCCGCGAGCGGTGCGTGCCCGCAAGGCGCGCAAGGTCCCCGCTGAGCCAACCCAGGCGGATGAAATTGCTCTCGTAGAGCCCCATGAGCGCCACGAAACTGCGGGGTCGCGCCCGCCAGGAAACCCGTGTCAGTGCATCGCCGAGCATCGCTACGACTATAACCGAGAGGGATGACAGTGCAAGCAGCCAGGACACAGTGCCGCGCGTGCAAATTTCGTGCAAGGCGCGGCACATTCGCTCATCAGGGACGCAGCCGGCGCTCGATGCCCGTGGTGTTGAGAATGCGGCTGGCGATCTCCTCGATGGAGCACTCCGTGGTATCGAGCGAGGGAATGGCGTGCCGGGAGAACAGCGCCTCGGCCGCGCGCAGCTCGTAGCGCACCTGCTGCGGGGAGGCATAGCGGCTCTGCGGCCGGCGCTCGTTGCGAATCTGCTGCAGCCGCTCGGGCTTGATGGTGAGCGCATAGAGTTTGGCCCGATGGGGCTCGATGCGTTGCGGCAGGCGGCTCGATTCCAGATCATCCTCGGTGAGCGGGTAGTTGGCTGCAAACACCCCGTACTGCAACGCCATGTACAGGCAGGTCGGGGTCTTGCCGGAGCGGGATACCCCGACCAGAATGACATCGGCACGCTCATAATCGCCACCCGTGCCATCGTCGTTGGCGAGCGCGAAGTTGGTGGCATTGATGCGCGCCGTGTAGGCCTCCAGGTCCGCGATGCCGTGCGCCCGCCCGGCACGATGGGTGGAGCGCGTGTTGAGCTCCTGCTCCAGGGGGCCGACGAAGGCGGCGAAGAAATCCAGGCACAGTCCGTTCGAGCGCCGCACCACGTCCCGCAGCTCATCCTGCACCATCGTGCTGAAAACGATCGGGCGCAGTCCGTCCTCGAGGGCCGCCCGGTCGATCCGTCGTGCCGCTTCCTCCGCCTTGTCAAGGCTCGACACAAATGGCAGAGTGACCGACCGGTACTCCAGACCCTCGAACTGGGTCATCAGGCTGTGACCCAGCGTTTCCGCGGTCACGCCCGTCTGGTCCGAAACGAAGAACACGGTTCGTCGGCTCACTGCGCGGGGCTCGGTTGCGAATTCCTGGGCTCGAGTGTTCCACCGCTTGCGGCGCGGAGCAAGCGCAAGGCGGGCAGGCTCCGACACGCCCCGCGCACGCACTCTGCTCCTCCCTCGCGCACATCGAGTACACTTCGACCGGTGCGCCTGGCCTTAGGCGAAATCAGCCTCCATCGCGGGCGCGTGGGGGCAACCGGAGGTTCCCTTCACCGTGGACGCATACGTCATTCCCTTCGAGCGGTTAGGAATACGCGACATCGAGACCGTGGGCGGCAAGAACGCCTCCCTGGGCGAGATGATCGGCTCACTGGCGAGACTCGGCGTGCACGTACCCGGTGGATTCGCGACGACCGCGCATGCGTTTCGGGACTTCCTCGGGCAGGACGGGCTCGATGTGCGCATCCGCGCCGAGCTCGCCTCGCTCGATGTGAACGACGTGGCGCGCCTCGCCGCCTCGGGTGCACGCATCCGGCAGTGGATTCTCTCGACACCCTTCCCGCCGAAGCTCCAACAGGCGGTGAAGGATGAGCTCGCGCGCATGAGCAGGGGCGCCGAGATCGCCGTCGCGGTGCGCTCGTCGGCCACTGCCGAGGATCTACCCGAGGCCTCTTTCGCCGGCCAGCAGGAGACATTTCTCAATGTCCGCGGAGAGGCCCAGGTGCTCGCGACGATGCACGAAGTGTTCGCGTCGCTGTTCAACGACCGCGCCATCGCGTATCGCGTCCACCAGGGATTCGATCACGACGCGGTGGCGCTCTCGGCGGGCGTGCAGCACATGGTGCGCAGCGACCTTGGCGCGAGCGGTGTGATGTTCACCCTCGACACCGACTCCGGCTTCCGGGAGGTGGTGTTCATTACCGCCTCCTACGGCCTCGGCGAGACGGTCGTGCAGGGCGCGGTCAATCCCGATGAGTTCTACCTCTACAAGCCGGCCCTGCGCGCGGGAAGACCCGCCGTACTGCGCCGCAACCTCGGGGCCAAGGCGATCAAAATGGTGTATGCGCCACCGGAGTCCGGCGAGCGGGTGCGCACCGTGGAAGTGCCCGAGAGCGAGCGCATGCGCTTTTGCCTCACGGACGCCGACCTCACCGCGCTGGCGCAGCAGGCGCTCATCATCGAGAAGCACTACGGCAAGCCGATGGACATCGAATGGGGCAAGGACGGGGAAAGCGGCCAGCTTTTCATCCTGCAGGCCCGGCCGGAGACCGTGCAGAGCCGCGTCGGACGCACGGTGCAGCGTTACTCGCTCAAGGCACGCGGCAGCGTGCTCGCCACCGGCCGCAGCATCGGCCAGCGCATCGGGTCGGGCCCGGCGCGCATCATCCGCGACGTGGAGGAGATGGCCCGGGTTCAGGCGGGCGATGTGCTCGTGGCAGACATGACCGACCCCGACTGGGAACCGGTCATGAAGCGCGCATCGGCCATCGTGACCAACCGCGGCGGCCGCACCTGCCATGCGGCCATCATCGCGCGCGAGCTCGGCATCCCGGCGGTAGTCGGCTGCACCGACGCCACACGGCGCATCCATGAAGGCCAGCCGGTGACCGTCTCGTGCGCCGAAGGCGACACGGGCTATGTGTACGAGGGACTGCTCGAGTTCGAGCACCGCCAGGTCGAGCTCGACTCGTTGCCGGCGATTCCCGTGAAAATCATGATGAATGTCGGCAATCCGGACCGTGCGTTCGACTTCGCGGGCATTCCCAACCGCGGTGTGGGACTCGCGCGGCTCGAGTTCATCATCAACCGCATGATCGGCGTGCATCCGCGCGCCCTGCTCGAGTACGACCGCCTGGATGAGGCTCTCAAGGAGCAGATCCGTCTGCAGATGGCCGGCTACGCGGACCCCGTCGGCTTCTATGTCGAGAAGCTCTCGGAGGGTATCGCCCAGATCGCGGCCGCCTTCGCGCCGGAACCGGTGATCGTGCGCCTCTCGGACTTCAAGTCGAACGAGTATGCCAACCTCATCGGGGGCAGCCGCTACGAGCCGCATGAGGAGAATCCCATGCTCGGCTTCCGGGGCGCCTCGCGCTACGTCGACGAGAGCTTCAGGCCCTGCTTCGAGCTCGAGTGCCGCGCCGTCAAGCGCGTGCGCGAGCAGATGGGACTCACCAACATCCAGGTCATGGTGCCTTTCGTGCGCAGCGTGAAGGAAGCGCGCGAGGTGACGGGGCTCCTTGCCGCGAACGGCCTGAGACGCGGCGAGCACGACCTGAAGATCATCATGATGTGCGAGCTGCCGACCAACGCGCTGCTCGCCGAACAGTACCTCGAGCATTTCGACGGCATGTCGATCGGCTCGAACGATCTGACGCAGCTCACGCTCGGCCTCGATCGCGACTCGGCCATCGTCGCCCGGCAATTCGACGAGCGCGACGAGGCGGTCCGGCGCCTGATCGGCATGGCGATCGCAGCCTGCAGGGCGCAGGGCAAGTACATCGGCATCTGCGGGCAGGGGCCCTCGGACCATCCGGACTTCGCGCGCTGGCTGCTCGAGCAGGGCATCGAGAGCCTCTCGCTCAACCCGGACACGGTCGTGGACACCTGGCTGTTCCTGGCGGGAGAGTCGCGCGCCTGAGCCCCCGGCCTCGCAGGTCTCTCGCTCGCGCCCCACCGGCACCGGCCCGCGGCGGGTGAGCCGATGTGCCTAGCCCCGGTATGCGGGCATGAACAGCTTCTCGCGGTAGTACCGGAGCTCCCGGATCGACTCGCGGATATCGGAAAGCGCGAGGTGCGCGTCGTCCTTCTTGAAGCCCTCGGATATCCCCGGTGCCCAGCGGCGCGCCAGCTCCTTCAGCGTGCTCACATCGAGATTGCGATAATGAAAGAAGTGCTCCAGGCGCGGCATCTGCCGGGCGAGGAACCGCCGGTCCTGGCATATGCTGTTGCCGCACATGGGGGATGCACCCGGATCCACCAGCGGCGCGAGGAATTCGAGCGTGCGCGCCTCCGCCGCCGCCGTCTCGATGGTGCTTGCCCGCACCCGGGCGAGCAGCCCCGAGCCGCCGTGCTGCTTCTGGTTCCACTCGTCCATGGCGGCGAGCGCCGTCTCGCTCTGGTGGATGGCCATGACCGGTCCCTCGGCGATGACGTTGAGCTCCTTGTCAGTGACGATGGTGGCGATTTCGATGATCACGTCGGTGTCGGGCTTCAGGCCCGTCATCTCGAGGTCGATCCAGATCAGGTGCTCGGCGCTCGGCATGCTCGCTCCGTGTGGGCCGATTGGGCGCCTTGGCCCCAATCGGCAATAATCGCTGGCCCATGAGTGTAGCAACCTTCCCTGCCCGAGTGATCGCCGCGTACGGCCGCCACCTCCTGGTGCGCGATGCGCATGGGCAGGAGCTCAAGGCGCGCCCTTTCGGACGCGGACTCGCCATCGTCTGCGGCGATGAGGCGCTTTGCCGCCGTGACCGGCATCATGACGAAGTCCACGTGCTCGAGGTGTTGCCGAGACGCACCGTGCTTTACCGATCCAACGTGCGCGGCGGCTCGGAGCCGGTGCTGGCCAACCTCAGCCGCCTGTTGGTCGTCATCGCCCCGCTCCCGCAGCCCGACCTCTTCATCGCCGACCGCTACCTCGCCGCCGCCGAATCGGCCGGCATCGCCGCCTCCATCGTGCTCAACAAGGCCGATCTCGGCGTCGACGCTGCCCTCGACGAGCAGCTGCAGGCGTACGCGGCAGCCGGCTACGCGTGGCTCGCCGTATCGGCAACGACCGGCGAGGGAATGGAGGCGCTGCGCAACGCCTGCGCGCTCGATGTCACGGCTCTCGTCGGACAATCGGGGGTCGGCAAATCATCGCTCGCGCGCCATCTGGTTCCCGGCGCCGACATTGCAATCGGCGGCCTGATGCGCGAGGCGGAAGGCCGTCACACCACCACCGCCTCGCGCCTCTTCGAGATGCCCTCCGGAGGGCAGCTGGTCGATTCGCCCGGAGTGCGGGACTTCGCGCCCGCCATCGAGCGGCTCGACCCGCGCCATCTCGGCTTCCTCGAGGTGGCGCGCCTCGCGAGCGGTTGTCGCTTCCTCGACTGCCGGCATTTTCGGGAACCGGACTGCGCCGTGCGCGCAGGCCTCGACACGGGCTCGATCCATCCCCGGCGCTACGAGAGCTACCGGCGGCTGCGCCGGCTGCGCGAGACGCTTAAGGAAGCGCAGGGACCGAAGGCGCGCCGATAGTGGCGCTCAGACCGTCTGCCGGCCCGCGAGCGCGCGGGCCAGGGTGCCACCGTCGACATATTCGATTTCACCCCCGATCGGCACTCCGTGCGCAATCCGGCTTGCCATGAGACCGCGCCGAACCGCAAGGTCGGCGAGAAAGTGCGCCGTCGCCTCCCCCTCGACCGTGGGATTCGTGGCGAGAATCAGCTCGCGCACGCCACCCTCATCGAGAATCGCCTCGAGCTCGCGCACGCCGAGCTGCTCGGGGCCGACGCCATCGAGTGGCGAGAGATGGCCCATGAGCACGAAATACCGTCCCCGGTAGCTGCCCGACTGTTCGATGGCCACGACGTCCGCGGGCGACTCGACCGCACAGAGCAGCGCCGACTCGCGCTGCTGCGATGCGCAGATCGAGCACAGCTCCTCCTCGGTGAGCATGCGACAGCGCCGGCACCGCTTGACCGAGGCGAGCGCCGCATCGAGCGCCCGGGAGAGGGCGTGCGCTGCGGGGCGCCCGTCCTGCAGCAAGTGAAACGCCATGCGCTGGGCGCTCTTCGGACCAATGCCCGGAAGCGCTCGCAGCGCATCGATCAGCTGCGTCAGGCGCGGGGAGTGCTTCATCGAGCGGATGCGGGTACGAGGACGCGCCCGCCGCCGCAGGCGGCGGGCGGTGCGCAAAACTCACGCCTTGTGCAAGCCGCCGCGCGGGGCGCGTCAGGATGTCCGATCACGAGCGTCATACTAGAACGGCAGCTTCATTCCCGGAGGCAACTGCAGCCCCGCGGTCATGGAGGACATTTTCTCCTGCACCATCGCCTCCACCTTGTGCACCGCATCATTCGCCGCCGCGGCGATCAGGTCCTCGAGCATCTCGCGATCCTCTCCGATCACGGCGGGCTCGATCTGCACTCGCCGCACCTCGTGCCTGCCGCTCATGGTCACTTTGACCATGCCGCCACCCGCTTCGCCGATGACCTCCAGACTCGCGATCTGCTCCTGCATCTTCTGCATGTTGGCCTGCATGGCCTGAGCCTGCTTCATGAGTTGATTGATGTTGCCTCGCATGGGCTCGCTCCTCGCTGATATTGACTGAAATCACCGGGCGGCCGCCCGCCCGCTCATGAGCGCCGGATCATTTCACCGGCTGGATCGTCTCGGGAACGGCCGTGGCGCCGAAGCGCTCCCGAAAGCCCTGCACCGCGGGGTCGGAGTCGAAGGCGCGCCGCGCCGCTTCCACCTCCTCCTCGGAGGCACGCTGGCGGGCCTGCGCCGGGGTCTCCGCCGGCTCGCTGGCGGTGAGGAACTCCAGGCGGATCGCCTGACCGAAGTGCTTCGAGAGCGCCTGCGTGAGTTTGTCCTCGAGCGCGGTGGTGCGCAGCGAGCGGCTGCGCGGGTCGATCGAGAGCTTCACAACCGATCCCTCACGCCCGATGAGCACGCAATGGCTGGCGAGTTGGCGAGCCATGCCCTGCAGGTCGAGCTGCGCCAGAATGCCGCCCCAGTCCCCCGAAGCCGCCGGCACCGGCACCGCCCCCCCGACCTGCGCGCGCCGCGGCGCGGCAGCGGACGGCGCCGGGCCCCGGGCGGGCCCGGGCGCTTGCGCGGCGGCGC
>DAIDHH010000093.1 GCA_027452045.1 Gammaproteobacteria bacterium | reverse complement strand
GCAAACCCCACCTGGAGCAAGGCCAAATAGGGAAGCAGCGGACTTCGGAAACGAGGCCCGCAGCGCTGATCCGCGCGCGCTTCCGGGTAGGCCGCTAGAGGTCCACGGCGACGTGGATCGTAGAGGAATGATTGCCACGGGGAACTCCCTTGACGGGGCGTTTCACGACAGAACCCGGCTTACAGGCCGGCTCTCTATGGTTTACGCGCAAGCGCGCGCCTTACGGGGTTCACCCAAAGCGGCGAACCCCGTACGGTGACGGGGCCGATGCGCCGCAAAGACAAGAAATCGCGGCGCAGGAGCGCCGCGAGGAACGTCATTCCCCGGGCTTGCCGCCGCTCTGGCGGGCGATCAGCTCGTAGGCTTCGCTGCGGCTCGCGCCCGTGAGTTGCGCGGCGACGGCCGCCGCCCGGCCGGGAGGGAGCTCCTTGGAGAGCACGTCAACGGCGCGGCGCAACAGCGCTTCGTCCACGCCTTGCGCACTGGCGGGGGCGCCTTCGACCACGAGTGTGATCTCCCCGCGCCGGAAGTTCTCCTCCTGCCGAGCCCTGTCAGCGAGCTCCTGCAGGGTGCCGCGATAGAGGGTTTCGTGCGCCTTGGTGAGCTCGCGCGCGACGACGGCGCGGCGCGAGGGGCCGAATTGCGCCGCCAGATCCGCCAACGTCGCGCCGATCCGGTGCGGTGCCTCGAAGAACACCAGCGTGCGCGGCTCCGTGGCGAGCTCGGCGAGAAGCGCCCGCCGCTCGCGATCCTTCGCCGGCAGGAAGCCCTCGAAGCAGAACCTCGTGACCGGAAGGCCTGCGGCGGCGAGCGCGGTGGTGATGGCGGACGGCCCGGGTATGGCTTCGATCGTGACACCGGCCGAGGCGGCTGCGCGAACCAGCTCGAATCCCGGGTCCGAAAGGAGCGGCGTTCCCGCATCACTCACCAGGGCGATGGTTTCTCCCGCGGCCAGACGCGCGAGGATCCCCGGGACGCGCTGTGATTCATTGTGCGAATGCAGTGACAGCAGGGGGCGGGAGATGCCAAGCGCCGTCAACAGCGCGAGCGTATGGCGTGTGTCCTCTGCCGCAATGGCATCGGCGTGCTCGAGCACATCCCGCGCTCGCGCGCTGATGTCGCTCAAATTGCCGATCGGCGTCGCCACGACCTGCAACCGGCCTCGCGCCATGCCCACTATAATCCTCCTCCGGCGCCTCGACGGCGAATGCGAATCTTGGGCCCCCTGAGGCCAGGACGAAAGACTCTGACCAAAGGCTCATCAACCATGCAGCGATGGACCCGTCTTGCCCCGCTTGCCGCCGCCGCGCTCATCGCGGGATGCGCGATCGTTCAGCGCCCGGCACCGCCGCCGAAGCCAAGCCGTGTGCCCGTGCCTCGACACGGCATCACCCGCCGGCCACCCAGCCCGCCGTCGATACCGGTGGCCGAGGAGCGCCTTGCGGTGCTGCTGCCGATGACCGGGCCCTTGGGCTCAGCTGGCGACAGCGTGCGCGACGGTTTTCTGACCGCGTATTACCAGGCGCTCTCGGGAGAGCGCCCGGTGGTGCGGTTCTATGATACGGGCGCCGGACAGCCGATCCCGGAAATTCTCACGCGCGCCTCCCGGGCCGGCGCGAACCTCATCGTCGGGCCTCTCACGCGCGGAGCCGTTGTGACGGCCGCTGCCGATCGCAGCCCCCGCCCGCCCTTGCTCGCGCTCAACTTCCTGCCCGCGGGTGATCGCGCGCCGCCGCGCTTCTTCCAGTTTGCGCTCTCTCCCACCGCGGAGGCGCGCATGGTGGCGCGTCGAGTGCTTGCAGACGGGCACCGCGTCGGCATCGCGATCGTACCCAAGGGTCCCTGGGGGACTCGCGTACTGAATGCATTTACCGAACAGCTGAGCGCCGGGGGCGGGAGAGTGCTCGCCAGCAGGCGCATCGATGTGTCGCAGGCCGATTACTCCGATGCCATCGAGGGCGCATTGCTCATCGAGCAGAGCCGGGAGCGGCTGCGGCGCCTGGAATCCTTGCTCGGCATGCACCTCGCCTTCACGCTCAGGCGCCGTGCCGATGTGCAATTCATCTTCGCGCCGGCTCCTCCGGGAGCCGAGCGGCTGCTCATGCCGCAGCTGCGTTACTACTATGCCGGAGGCGTTGCGACCTATTCGACCTCCGAAGGCTTTGCGCCCGATCCGGCGGCCAACCAGGACCTCGACGGGCTGCGCTTCCCCGATATGCCGTGGATGTTGGGCAGCCCCCTCGCCCAGGCGGTACGGGAGGCTGCGAATCACGCCTGGCCGGCCGGTGGCCCGGATCGCGGCAGGTTGTTTGCCTTCGGATTCGACGCCTACCGTCTCGCGGTGTCGCTGCTGCACTCGCACGACCCCGATGGCCTCGAGCTGGATGGTCTTACAGGTCAGCTGCATCTGGGCGCCGATGGCCGGATCCAGCGCCGGCTCGGCTGGGCGCAGCTCGAAAACGGCGAGGCGCGGCTGCTGCCGCCGCACTGAATGCCCCGCGGCTCGCCTGTTCAGTCGATGGGAACGGCGGGTGAGCGGGGAGCTGCCGCTCGCACGGCGCGCCTGCGGCTCGGGCGGGCCGCCGAGGACCTCGCCGCCCGCTTTCTGGCAGCTCAGGGCGCGCAGGTTCTGTTGCGCAACTACCGCTGCCGCTGCGGCGAGCTCGACATCATCGCCCTGTGCGGCGAAGAACTCGCGCTCGTGGAGGTGCGCACGCGCTCCTCGGGCGCCTTCGGAGGGGCGCTGGCCAGTGTTGACGCCGGAAAGAGACGGCGGCTGATCCGGGCCGCCGCGCGGCTTCTGCAGGAGCGGCCGGATCTGGCGCGGCTGCGGGTGAGGTTCGATGTCATGGCCGTCGAGGAACCACTCGGGGCGGCACCGCGGATCGAGTGGATCAAACATGCCTTTTCATGCGCCGGACGCGGGATTTGATGAGGTTCGCCAACGGTGATCTGGAGGCGCGGCCGCGTAACGACGCGTTGGCCGGCACGAAGAAAATGAACAGCAGATAAGTCAGTGGATAAGCTTCCCGGTACAAGCTCCTGATTACAAAGCGCAATTGAAATAATGCCCCTGTTGGTCCGCATTTTCCGTTTACATAACTCGGCGTTTTTCTGACGTTTTTCTCACCATTTCAATTGACATAGCGCGCCCGCGATTCCTATAGTGGTAGGAAGTGGGAGATAGTGGGAGCAGATGGGTTCACAGCCCCATCCCAGTCCATGTTTCGCGGCGCCACAAAAATCACCCTGGATGACAAAGGCCGGATGGTCATGCCCACCCGATATCGGGAGCAGATCGCCGAACGCGCCCAGGGAAAGCTCGTGGTCACCGTCGACCGGGACAAGTGCCTCCTCATCTATCCCCAGCCGGAGTGGGAGCTGCTCGAAGCCAGGCTGATGAGCATGGCCAACCTGCACACGCAGGCGCGCCTGATGCAGCAGATGATGGTCGGCTTTGCGACGGATCTGGAGCTCGATGGGCATGGACGGATGCTGCTGCCGCCGGAGCTGCGCCAGTTCGCCGGGCTCGAGCGGCTCGCGATGTTGGTCGGGCAGGGCAACCGCTTTGAATTGTGGAACGAGACGCGCTGGAGCGAGCGGCTCGAGGAATGGCTGCAGAGCAAGGAAGCCTCGGAGCTGCCATCGGAGCTGGCGACACTGTCGCTTTAGGCCGAGCGCGCCGAGGTCGGTACGGGCTCGTCGCGGCGCCAGGACGGGCACGGTACGGGGATCGGGTTCGCGCGAGAAGCGCGGTGTGAGTGAAGGTTGGGCACGGCCCATGAGAACAGCAGTGCGGGGGGCCGTTCGCGGCCGCTTCGATCGTGGTTGAGCACGTTCCCGTGCTGGCCGCGGAGGCGATCGCGGCGCTGGCTCTCCAGGCGGACGGCTACTATGTCGATGCGACGTTCGGGCGAGGCGGTCACACGGCACTCCTACTGCAGGCCCTGGGTCGAGAAGGCCGCGTGCTCGCACTCGACCGCGACCCCGAGGCGATCGCGGCCGGGCGGACGCGCTTTGCCGGCGAGGAGCGCCTCACATTGCTGCATGCGCCGTTTGCCGAGCTCGGGACGCTCGTGCCGGCACATTCGCGCGCCAGGCCCTGCCAGGGCGTGCTGTTCGATCTCGGCGTCTCGTCGCCGCAGCTCGATGAGCCGGCACGGGGGTTCAGCTTCCGCTCGGACGGCCCGCTCGACATGCGCATGGACCCGACACGTGGCGAGCCCGTATCGATGTGGCTCGCGCGCGCCAGCCTCGATGAGATCCGGGAAGTGATCGGCACCTACGGAGAAGAACGCTTCGCGCGCCGCGTGGCGCAGGCGATCGTGGCGGCGCGCGAGAAGGCGCCGCTCGCGCGCACGGGGCAGCTGGCCGAGATCGTCTCGCGCGCCGTGCGCACCCGAGAGCCGGGCAAGCACCCCGCCACGCGCACGTTCCAGGCACTGCGCATGCACGTCAACGACGAGCTCGGTCAGCTCGAGAAGGGGCTGGCGGGTGCCGTTGAGGTATTGGCGCCGCGAGGGCGGCTCGCGGTCATCAGTTTCCACTCGCTCGAGGATCGGCTCGTAAAGCGCTTCCTGCAGCGCCAATCGCAGCTCGACCCCGATCTCCAAGCCCTGCCCGTGCTGCCGCCCGGCCTTGCGCCGCGTCTTACCCTGATAGGCCGCAAGCGCCGGCCGGACATGGGGGAGGTCGCGCGCAATCCCCGGGCCCGAAGCGCTCTGCTGCGCGTCGCGGAGAAGAACACGTGAGGGCCTCTCATGCGACCTCGGTCGTGCTCATCGGGACGCTGTGGGTGGCGGTGCTCGCGTCCGCCGCCGCGGCCGTGTACTGCAGGTACCGCTCACGGCAGTTGTTCATCGAGCTCGAGCGATTGGGCGCGCAGCGCGACAACCTGGACATCCAGTGGGGCCAGTTGCAGCTCGAACAGAGCGCCTGGTCCACTCACGCCATCGTGGAGAGCGTCGCGGGCGAGAAGCTGCACATGCACATGCCTGCCCCGCAGAACATCGTGATCGTCCGGCCATGAAGGCGCGCCGCACGCATCGCAACGGGCCCGCTTTCCGCTGGAGGGTGTTCTTCCTGCTGGGAGTGCTCACCCTGATCGCCCTCGGCCTGCTCGCCCGGGCGGTCGATCTGCAGCTGGTCGAGTACTCGTTCCTTTCCGGGCAAGGTGATGCGCGCTTCACGCGCGTCGTGTCGATTCCTGCGCACCGCGGCGTCATCACCGATCGCTACGGCGAGCCGCTCGCCGTGAGCACGCCGGTCGATTCCATCTGGGTCAATCCCAAGCAGATCCTTCGGGTCCCGGGCGCCGTGCGGCGCCTCGCCGCCGCCGTCAGGATCAATCCGCAGACCCTGCAGCGGGACATCAGCAGCAACACCACTCTCGACTTCCTCTACGTTGCGCGTCAATTGCCTCCGACCCGGGCGCTGCGCATCAAGGCGCTCGGTATCCCGGGCGTGTATCTCTCCCGCGAATACCGCCGCTATTACCCGGCGGGCGAGGTGACCGGGCAGCTCATCGGATTCACCAACATCGATGACCGGGGCAGGGCCGGCCTCGAGCTCGCCTATGATCCGTGGCTGACGGGCATCGACGGCGAGAAGCGGGTCATCGAGGACCGCTACGGGCGGATCGTGCAGGACGTGGACAGCATCCGCCCGGCGCGTCCCGGGCGAGACCTGGTCCTCTCGATCGACCTGCGCATTCAGTACCTCGCCTATCGGGCCTTGAAGGCCGAGGTCGAGGCCCAGCGGGCGCGCTCGGGCGCCATGGTGGTGCTCGATATCGCCACCGGCGAGGTGCTCGCCATGGCCGATCAGCCCGGATTCAATCCGAACGACCGCAGCCAGCTGTTGCCCAACCTGTACCGCAACCGCGCGGTCACGGACGTGTTCGAGCCCGGCTCGTCCATCAAGCCGTTCTTCATCGCCGCAGCGCTCACGACGGGCCGCTACAACGACCAGAGCATCATCAATACTTCTCCGGGGTTCATCCGGGTCGACGGCCACGTGTTCCGGGACGAGCACGACCTCGGGCCGGTCGACATCGCCACGATTCTCGGCAAGAGCTCCAACGTGGGCATGGCTCACATCGCGCTGTCGCTGCCGCCGCAGTTGATCTGGACGACGTTGCATGCGTTCGGCTTCGGGGAGCTCGCCACCGAGGGCTATCCGGGCGAGGCGGCGGGGGACCTCTCCGATTACAAGGACTGGCGGCCGATCCGCATTGCGACCATGGCGCACGGGTACGGCATATCGGTCACGGCATTGCAGCTTGCGCATGCGTACGCGACGCTCGGGGACTACGGCCTCGAGCGGCCGATTTCCTTTCTGCGCGTGAACGCGCCGCCGGCGGGCCGGCGCATCATGCCCGCGCATCTGTGCCGCGAGCTGCTCGAGATGATGCGCTCGGTGATCCTGCCAGGAAGCACCGCACCGCTTGCGGCCATCCCCGGCTACACCGTGGCAGGCAAGACCGGCACCGCATGGGAACTGCGCGACGGCACTTACGATCAGAATGCCCACACGGCGGTGTTCGCGGGCGTCGCACCTGCCAGCGCGCCGCGGTTGGCCGCAGTGGTGGTCCTCCGTGATCCGCGCAATGGTCTCTATTATGGAGGCGACGTTTCGGCTCCGGTGTTCTCCAAGGTGGTTGGGCGGGCGCTGCGCCTGATGGGCGTGGCGCCGGATGAGCCGGTGGCGCCGGCGCGCGCTGTCCAGATGGCCGCGCTCCAATGACTGGCGTGACACCCATTTCGAACTCCCGCTCGCTCGCGCAGTTGACGCGCGGGCTGCTCGAGGTGCCTGCCGACGTGCTCGTGAGCGATGTGACGCTCGATAGCCGCGAGGTCTCCCCGGGCGCACTCTTCCTGGCGTGTCGGGGACGCGCCCGGCACGGCCTGGATTTTGCCGCCGAGGTCGTGACACGTGGTGCCCGTGCGGTGCTCTACGAGCCGACCGATGAGCCGCGCCGCGTTCCGCAGCTCGGATCCGGCGTGTTCATCGCCCCGCTCCCCGGGCTATCTCGCGAGGCGGGGGGGATCGCCAGCCGCTTCTTCGACCACCCCTCGCTCGAGCTCGATGTGGTAGGGATCACCGGAACCGACGGCAAGACCACCTGCGCATGGCTCCTCGCCCAGGCGCTCGAACGATGCGGCCGCTCGGGCGCCTACATGGGAACGCTCGGATTTGGCCGGCCCGATGCCCTCGAGGACACGTTGCATACGACCTCCGATGCGGTCACCGTGCAGCGGCGGCTCGCGCGGCTGAGAGCCCTCGGCGCCCGATGGGTGGGGATGGAGGTCTCCTCGCATGCGCTCGATCAGGCACGCGTGGCAGGCATGCGATTCCATAGCGCGGTCTTCACCAACCTCACCCGCGATCACCTCGATTATCACGGCACGATGGGCGCCTATGGGCGGGCAAAGGCGCGCCTCTTTGCCGTGCAGGGTCTCGTCAACCGCATCATCAACATCGACGATGCGTTCGGGGCCGACCTCGCTCGAGAAGCGGGCGAGGGCGCGCTGATCGTCACCGCGCGCCGAGCCGCGGCAGAGGCGGTGCCCGAGGGCGCGCGCGTGGTTCGCTCATCCCTCGTCCGGCCCGAGGGGATTGGGCTGCGGATCGAGGTGCGCTCCAGCTGGGGCGAGGGCGAGCTCGCGGTGCCGCTGATCGGCGAGTTCAACGCCGACAACGCATTGACGGTGCTCGCGATCCTGCTCGGCGCCGGGGTGCCGCTGAGCGAGGCGCTCGCGGCACTGCGGCTCAGCCGCGCCGCGCCCGGCCGGATGGAGGCATTCGGCGGCGACGGCGGGCTGCCGCTCGCCATCGTGGACTATGCGCACACGCCCGATGGACTCGAGAAGGCGCTGCGGGCCGCGCGGCTGCACTGCAAGGCGAAACTGCGTGTCGTGTTTGGATGCGGTGGCGACCGCGATGTGGGCAAGAGGCCGATCATGGGGCGTATCGCCGCCGACCTCGCCGATGAGATCATCGTGACCGACGACAATCCCCGCACCGAGTCCCCGGGCCGCATCACCGCGGATATCGTGGCCGGCATCGGGGCGTCCTCCCGCACCCGCATCGAGCATGACCGCCGGGCGGCCATCCGCCTGGCGCTCGGGCACAGCGGGGCGGGCGATGTGGTGGTGGTGGCCGGCAAGGGACATGAGGCCTACCAGATCTACGGACACGAGCGCCGTCCCTTCCGGGATCAAAGCGTTGTGTGCGAGACGCTCGGCCTCGAGGGGGGCTGCGCATGAGCGTGGCGATGACCCGAACGCTCGCCGCTTTCGCCGCGGCCTGTGGCGGCCGTCTGCTCGGCCCCGACCAGCCCTTCAGCTCGGTCTCGAGCGACACGCGTACGCTGCGCTCCGGCGAGCTGTTCGTCGCGCTGCGTGGAGAGCGCTTCGACGGCAACGAATTCGTGAGCAAAGCGCTCGCCGCCGGTGCCGCCGGCGCGCTGGTCTCGAAGGAGCAGCCGCTCGCGCTGGCGCAGATCGTCGTTCCCGACACCCTGTCGGCGCTGCAGCGGGCCGCGCACGCCTGGCGCGAAGCGTTTCGCATCCCGGTGGTAGGCGTTGCGGGCAGCAACGGCAAGACCACCACGAAGGAGATGACCGCCGCAATTCTCTCGCAGGCGGGCCGCTGCCTTGCCACCCGCGGCACCCTGAACAATCACTTCGGCGTACCGCTCACGCTGCTCGGGCTCGCGGAGGCGGATCGCTTCGCGGTGATCGAGATCGGCGCGAACCATCCGGGCGAGGTTGCCGCGCTCGTGGCCATCGCCCGTCCGACGGTGGGGCTGATCACCAATGCGGGCGCCGAGCACCTGGAAGGCTTCGGCAGCCTCGAGGGCGTCGCGCGCGCCGAGGGTGAGATGGTCCAGGGACTGACCCGCGAGGGCACGGCGGTACTGAACGCGGACGATGCCTTCATTGCGCTCTGGCGCGGCATGACGCCGGCGCGCGTCGTGACCTTCGGCCTCGAGCGCAGCGCGGACTTCCGGGCGACGAACATCGATCCGGCTCTCACGCCCGAGGGGTTTCTGACCCGCTTCACGCTGACGTGCCCGCTCGGGACCACCGGGATCGAGCTGCATCTCGGAGGGCGGCACAACGTCGGCAATGCGCTCGCGGCCGCCGCGGCGGCCGCCCAGGCGGGGGCCAGCCTCGAGCACATCGCTGCAGGCCTTGCCTCGGTCCGCGCTGTCTCGGGACGTCTGCAGCTGAAGCAGGCGGCGTGCGGCGCCTGGATCATCGATGATTCCTACAACGCCAATCCGAGCTCGGTGCGCGCCGGCATCGCGGTGCTCGGCGCGCTCTCGGGACGGCGCTGGCTGGTGCTCGGGGACATGGCCGAGCTCGGCGAGTTCGCCTCCGAGGCGCATGCGGACATCGGAAAGCTGGCGCGCGAGCAGGGCCTCGAGCGGCTGTACGCGGTCGGCTCACTCGCGGCTCTCGCGGTCGAGCGCTTCGGCCCGGGAGCGCAATGGTTCCCCGATACCAACGCACTGTCGAAAGCGCTGCTCGCAGCTCTCGCCGGTGAGGCCACCGACGTTCACCTGCTCATCAAAGGATCGCGGGTCAATCGCCTGGAGCGGGTGGTGGCCGCGCTGATGTCAGGTCCCGAAAGCCATCCGGAGGCGCACTGAATGCTCTACTGGCTCGCGCATCGCCTGACCGCCTGGCACTCGGGTTTCCACGTGTTCTCCTACCTGACGTTCCGGGCCATCCTCGCCACCGGCTCCTCGCTCATCCTCTCGCTCCTGGTCGGGCCGGTCATGATCGAGCGGCTGTCGCGCTACCAGATAGGCCAGGTGGTGCGCACCGATGGGCCTCAGAGCCACCTCCCCAAGGCGGGCACGCCCACCATGGGCGGGACGCTCATCCTGGTGACCACCCTGGTGAGCACGCTGCTGTGGGCGCAGCTCACCAACGGCCAGGTGTGGCTGGTGCTCGCCGTCACCTTCGCGTTCGGTCTGATCGGCTTTCTCGATGATTACCTGAAGCTCGTGGTGCGCAACCCCCGCGGCCTCGCGGCGCGCTGGAAGTATCTGTGTCAGTCGATCGCGGGTCTGGCGGTGGCGGCCGCTCTCTATTACACGACGAGTGTGCCGGCGGAAAAGACATTGTTCCTGCCGTTCGTCAAGTCGTTCGCCGAGCCGCTGCCGGCTGCGGCGTTCATCGCCATCGCCTATCTGATGATCGTCGGCATGAGCAACGCGGTGAACCTCACCGACGGCCTCGACGGCCTCGCCATCATGCCCGCGGCGCTGGTGTCGGCCGCCCTCGGGATCTTCGCTTATGCGAGCGGCAACGCCGTGTTCGCCCATTACCTTGCGATCCCAAACATCCCCGGAGCCGGAGAGCTGCTCATCTTCTGTTCGGCACTCTCCGGGGCCGGGCTCGGCTTTCTGTGGTTCAACACCTATCCGGCACAGGTGTTCATGGGCGATGTGGGCGCGCTTGCCATCGGCGCAGCTCTCGGGGTGATCGCCGTCATCGTGCGTCAGGAGCTGGTCGCGCTCGTCATGGGCGGGGTTTTCGTGCTCGAGACCGCCTCGGTCATCCTGCAGGTCGCCTCGTTCAAGCTCACCGGCAAGCGCATCTTCCGCATGGCGCCGATTCATCATCATTTCGAGCTCAAGGGCTGGGCGGAGCCTAAGGTCATCGTGCGGTTCTGGATCATCTCGCTCATCCTGGTGCTGGCGGGACTGGCGACACTGAAGCTGCGATGAGCACCGCGAGCCGCAAACCCTCCGCCTGTGTGATCGCCGGTCTCGGGCGAACCGGGTTCTCGTGCGCGCGCTATCTGCGCGAGCTCGGTTGGCGGCTCGCGATCACCGATACGCGCGAGCGGCCACCGCAGCTCGATGAGCTGCGTGCGCTCTATCCGGACATCCCGGTGCGCACCGGCAGACTCGATCTGTCCCTGCTCGATGATGCGGTGTGCGTGGTGGCCTCCCCGGGCCTCGCGCTCGAGCATCCCTTCTTCGTGGAAGCCCGGCGCCGCGGCATCGAGGTTCTCGGGGACATCGAGCTATTCGCGCGCGCGGTGAATGCGCCCGTGGCGGGCATCACCGGTACCAACGGCAAGAGCACCGTCACCACCCTGGTCGGACGCATGGCGGCGCGCGCCGGTATCGCGGTGCGGGTCGGAGGCAATCTCGGTGAGCCCGCGCTCGATCTGCTCGCCTCGGGCGCACGCACCAGGGAGGCTCCAGGCCTCTATGTGCTCGAGCTCTCGAGTTTTCAGCTGGAGACGACCCAGTCGCTCGATCTGAAGGCGGCGGCGGTCCTCAACGTGACCGCCGATCATCTCGACCGATACCCCACCGTCGAGGCCTACGCCCTCGCCAAGGCGCGCATCTTCGAGCGCTGCGACACCGCCGTGGTGAATCTCGACGATCCGCTCGTCGCTCGAATGCCCGGCGCCGGAAAGCGCGTGCTCGGCTTCTCGCTGCGGCGCGCCGCTGGAGCCGACTATACCGTGGAGGATCGCAACGGTCCGTGGCTGATGCGGCGCGGCGAGCCTCTGCTGGCAACCTCGACCATGCGGATCCGGGGGCTGCACAACGCCGCCAACGCGCTCGCGGCGCTCGCCCTCGGCGAGGCGCTCGAGGTGCCGCTCGCGGCGATGTGTGCGGAGCTCAGGGAGTTCCCGGGGCTCAGCCATCGCACCGAGTGGGTCGCGGAAGTCGCGGGAGTCACCTACATCGATGACTCCAAGGGCACCAATGTCGGGGCGACGCTTGCGGCGGTGGACGGTCTCGAGGGACCGCTGGTGATGATCCTGGGCGGCGAGGGCAAGAACCAGGACTTCACTCCGCTCGCTCAGGCCTTCCGCGGCAAAGTGCGCCACGCCGTGCTGATCGGCCGCGACGCCGAGCTGATCGGGGCAGTCCTGCAGGGCGTGTGCCCGATCGAACCGTGCGGCACGATGATCGAGGCCGTGACGGCTGCCGCCCGCGCGGCGCGCCCCGGGGACACGGTGCTGCTCTCGCCGGCGTGCGCGAGTCTCGACATGTTCCGCGATTACGCGCACCGGGGCGAAGTGTTCGCCGGCGCGGTGAGGGAGCTGCGCACGTGAGCACGAGCCTGCGCACGCCGATGTCCTTCGCACGCTCGAGCGTGCGCCCGCGGGCGATCCACATCGACGCGGTGACGCTCTGCCTGACCCTGGCGATCCTGCTGTTCGGCCTGGTCATGGTGACCTCGGCTTCGATCTCGATCGCCGGCCAGTACACCGGCAATCCGTTCTACTTCCTCGAGCGCCAGTTGATTGCCGCGGCCATCGGTGTGGCGGGCGCGGTGTTCGTGTTCTGTTTCAAGTGCGAACGCCTCGAGCGCCTCTCGCCGTGGCTGCTGCTCGGCGCCGTTCTGCTGCTGCTCGCGGTGTTGGTGCCGGGCCTCGGTGAGCGCGTCAATGGCGGGCGCCGCTGGCTGCACCTCGCGGGCTTGAGCTTCCAGGTCTCGGAACTGGCGCGCGTGCTGGTGCTCATCTACATCGCGAGCTACGCCGCCCGGCGCCAGGAGGAGCTGCGCGAGACCTTCACGGGGCTCGCCAAGCCTCTTGGGCTGCTCGCGCTGATCGCAGTGCTGCTGCTCGGTGAGCCGGATTTCGGCGCCGCGGCGGTGCTGTTCGCCGCCGGTTTCGGCATGCTGTTCCTCGGCGGCGCCCGGCTGCGTTACGTCGTGGGTCTCACCGTGCTGGCGGCGGCGGCTTTCGCGGTCCTCGCCGTCACCTCCGCGTACCGGCTGCGGCGCATCACCGGTTTCATGAATCCCTGGGCCTCCCCCTACGGCGCGGGCTTTCAGCTCACCCAGTCGCTGATCGCCATCGGCCGCGGCAGCTGGTTCGGCGTGGGCCTCGGCAACAGCGTGCAGAAGCTCTTCTATCTGCCCGAGGCGCACACCGACTTTCTGTTCGCGGTGCTCGCCGAGGAGCTCGGGCTCGCCGGAGTCCTCGCCACCGTCGGCCTGTTCGTGGCGCTCATCTGGCGCGCCTTCCAGATCGCTCAGCTCGCCGCCCGCGCCGAGATGATGTTTCACCAACTGCTCGCCGCCGGCTTCGGCCTGTGGGTCGGCATGCAGGCCTTCATCAACATCGGCGTCAACATGGGCGTGTTGCCGACCAAGGGACTGACGCTGCCGCTCATGAGCTACGGGCGCTCGAGCATGATCGTGACGCTCATATGGGTGGGGCTCCTGCTCAGGATCTACCACGAGATCGCGCTGCAGACGCGGGGAGCCGCCGTGCGCCATGAGGGAGCGACATGAACCATTCCCCGGGAACGAACTCGAACGCGGCGCCGCCGCGGCCCGCGCGGGGTGAGGGCCGGGACGGGCAGAACGACCGTCCGGTGCTCATCATGGCCGGCGGTACCGGGGGACATGTCTTTCCGGCGCTGGCGCTCGCCCGCCGCCTGCGCGAGGAGTCCATCGAGGTGGTCTGGCTCGGGACGCGCCGGGGCATCGAGGCGCGCCTCGTGCCCGCGGAGGGCATTCCCATCGAGTGGCTGTCGATCGGCGGGCTGCGCGGCAAGGGCGTGGCGACGCGGCTCGCCGCACCGTGGCGGCTCGCCGTGGCGCTCTGGCAGGCGTTGCGGGTCATGTGGCGGCGGCGTCCGTCGGTGGTGGTCGGGCTCGGCGGCTTCGTCACCGGCCCCGGAGGCGTTGCGGCGTGGCTCACCCGCCGGCCGCTCCTGATCCACGAGCAGAATGCGATCGCCGGCTTCACCAACCGCAGCCTCGCGCATCTCGCGCGGGAGGTGCTCGAGGCGTTCCCCGGCAGCTTCAGTGCCGCAGTCCGCACCCGCGCGATCGGCAATCCAGTGCGTCGGGAGATCATCGCGCTGTCCGCGCCCGCCGAGCGCCTCGGGTCACGTAGAGGCCCCGTGCGATTGCTGGTCATCGGCGGCAGCCAGGGCGCCGTGCGACTCAACACGGTGGTGCCATACGCGCTCGGGCGGGTGACCCGGATCCGCTTCGACGTGCGCCATCAGGCGGGCGAGCGCTGGTATGAGGCGTGCCGGCAGAATTACGCCGATGCGGGCGTGGCGGCGCAAGTCACCGCGTTCATCGACGACATGGCCGAGGCCTATGCCTGGGCGGATCTCGCGATCTGCCGCTCCGGCGCGCTCACGGTCTCGGAACTCGCTGCCGCCGGCCTCGGCGCGGTGTTGGTGCCTTTCCCGGCCGCGGTGGACGATCACCAGACCTATAACGCCCGCTACCTGGTGCGGGCCGGCGCGGCGGTCCTCATGGCGGACCGGGAGCTCACGGCCGAGCGGCTCGCTGCCGAGCTCGAGCGACTGTGCGCCGATCGCGCGATGCTCATCGACATGGCCGAGAAGGCCCGCTCGCTCGCGCGCGCCGATGCGACCGAGCAACTCGCGGCGGCCTGCCTCGGGCTCTCGAGGAGGGCAGCATGACAAAGCCGTCCGGGATCGTGACGCGCGCTGACAGCCGGCCCGAGGGGAGCGCCCGATGAGCCGCGGCTCGCGAAAGCGGGACTCGGTGGGCGCGGGGCAGGAGCCGCGCAAGGCCGACGTGAGCCGCTCCGCGCAGAGCGGGCGGCGCGGTCCGTCCGGGCTCGACCGCATGCGCCGCATCAACGCCATCCACTTCGTCGGCATCGGTGGCAGCGGCATGAGCGGCATTGCCGAGGTGCTGCTCAATCTCGGCTACAGCGTTCAGGGTTCCGATCTGAAGATGAGTCCGGTGATCGAGCGGCTCACGCGGCTCGGCGCCACGGTGCGTCTCGGGCACGATGCCGGGCACATCGCGGGCGCGGATGTGTTGGTCGTCTCCGGCGCCATCACCGCGGGCAATCCGGAAGTGGACGCGGCGCTCGAGCGGCGAGTGCCGGTCGTCTCGCGCGCCGAGATGCTCGGGGAGCTGATGCGCTTCCGCCATGCGATCGCCGTAGCCGGCACGCACGGCAAGACCACCACCACCAGTCTCGTGGCCAGCATCCTCGCCGAGGGCGGAGAGGACCCGACTTTCGTGATCGGAGGGCGCCTGAAGAGCGCCGGCAGTCATGCGCGCCTCGGCGCCGGTCCCTACCTGGTGGCCGAGGCCGACGAGAGCGACGCCTCGTTCATGCACCTGCAGCCGCTGATCTCCGTGGTCACCAACATCGATAACGACCACCTGGCGACCCACGGCGGCGATTTCGAGAAGCTCAAGGAGAGCTTCATCGATTTTCTGCACAACCTGCCGTTCTACGGCCTGGCGGTGCTGTGCATCGAGTGCGAGAACGTGCGCGCCATCCTGCCACGCGTCGGCAGGCCGGTTCTGACGTACGGACTCGGCGCGAATGCTGACGTGCGTGCCAGTGACGTGCGCCGCATGGGCCTGCAGACCCGCTTCCTGGTGACCCGCCCCTCGAGCGAGCCGCTCGAGGTGACGGTCAATCTTCCGGGCGCCCACAACGTGTTGAATTCCCTCGCGGCGATCGCCGTCGCCACCGAGCTCGGCGTCGACGATGCGGCCATCGGACGGGCGCTGCTGAGCTTCCAGGGCGTCGATCGGCGGCTGCAACGCGTGGCCGACATAAGGACTGCCGCGGGCACGGTCACGGTCATCGACGATTACGGCCATCATCCGACCGAGGTGGCCGCGACGCTCGAGGCGTTGCGCCAGGGTTACCCGGGCCGGCGCATCGTGCTCGCCTTCCAGCCGCACCGCTACAGCCGCACGCACGATCTGATCGATGATTTCAGCAAGGTGCTCTCCACGGTCGATGTGCTGCTCGTGACGGAGGTCTACGCTGCCGGGGAGGCGCCGATCGCGGGCGCCGACGGTCGCGCGATCTGCCGCGCCGTGCGCAGCCGCGGGCAGGTCGAGCCGCTGTTCATCGAGCGGGTCGAGGAGCTTGCGGATTCCCTGAAGGACGTCATTCGCGACGGCGATGTGATCGTGACCATGGGTGCGGGCAACATCAGCGCGGTCGCGCACGGCCTCGCCGAACGGTTCGCCCGCCTGATCCCGCCGCGGAGCGCGCCATGACGGTGCCGGTCGCAGAGCGGTTCCTCGGGCGCATCCGGCGCGATGAGCCGATGAGCCGTCATACCTCCTGGCACGTCGGGGGGCCCGCTGAGATCTATTTCACGCCGGCCGATCGCGCGGAGCTCGCTGCGTTCCTGCGCAGCCTTTCGCCGCAGACGCCGGTGTGCTGGGTGGGACTTGGAAGCAACCTGCTGGTGCGCGACGGAGGCATCCGCGGCGTCGTCATCGGCACCCAGGGCGTGCTCGATCGGATCGAGCGCGTCAGCGAGAGCACCGTGTATGGCGAAGCGGGCGTCGCATGCGCGCGTCTCGCCAGGCAGTGCATCCGCTGGGGACTCGGTCCAGCGGAGTTCTTTGCCGGCATCCCGGGAACACTCGGCGGTGCGCTCGCGATGAACGCGGGCGCCTTCGGCGGGGAGACTTGGAGACACGTGGTCGAGGTCGAGACGATCGACCGGCACGGTCGCGAGCACCGCCGCAATGCCGATGAATACCGCGTGGGTTACCGGCAGGTCGAGCCGCCGCAACCCGAGGAATGGTTCCTTGCCGCAACGCTGCGCTTCGAGAAGCGTCCCACGGCGCACGAGCGCGAGGTGCAGGAGCTTCTCGAGCGGCGCCGCGCGACGCAACCGATCGGAGAGTGGAGCTGCGGCTCGGTGTTCACGAATCCGCCCGGCGACCATGCCGCGCGCCTGATCGATACGGCGGGATTGAAGGGCCATGCGGTCGGCGGCGCATCGGTCTCCACCAAGCACGCCAACTTCATCATCAATCACGGCAGCGCTACGTCCGCGGACATCGAAGCGCTCATCCGGCAGGTGCGCGAGACGGTCGAGCGGGTGCACGGCGTCAGGCTGCATCCCGAGGTGCGCATCGTGGGGGAGGCGGCCTGATGCGCCTGCAGCACGATCCGGCGTGGTTCCACCGAGCGAGCCGGCCCGAGGAGTTCGGGCGGGTCGCGGTGCTCTTCGGCGGGGATTCGAGCGAGCGCGAGGTGTCGCTCCTCTCGGGCAACGCCGTGCTCGAGGCCCTGAGGCGCCGTGGCGTCGACGCCGAGGGGTTCGACCCGCGGGATCGGGCGCTGCCTGAGCTCCTGGAGCGAGGCATCGCGCGTGTCTGGATCGCCTTGCACGGCCCGGGCGGTGAGGATGGCACGTTGCAGGGCGCGCTCGAGTACCTGGGCGTTCCCTACACCGGGAGCGGCGTGATGGGCTCGGCCATCGGCATGGACAAGTTGCGCACCAAGCGCCTCGCGAGGGCTGCGGGGATCATGACGCCCGAGGCGATCGAGCTCTCCGGGCCGGGCGATTTCGAGCTGGCCCTCGAGCGGCTGAAGCTCCCCCTCATCGTCAAGCCGGCGAGCCAGGGATCGAGTGTCGGCATGACCAAGGTCGCGCA
>DAIDHH010000092.1 GCA_027452045.1 Gammaproteobacteria bacterium | reverse complement strand
CTCGCGAAGTCTTCCGCTCCTTGCGCTCGCATTGATTGCCTCGATTGCCTTCGCGGATCGATACAAGGACACGGTCGTCGCATTCGCGCATGCGGGTCCGACCGAGCACTTCTTCAAGACCTCCTATGGATACGCCGTATTCCCGACCATCGCCAAAGGTGGCCTTGGCGTCGGTGCGGCATATGGCACCGGGCGCGTTTACCGCAAGAGCCACTACATCGGCGACGCCACGATGAAGCAGGTGAGCATTGGGTATCAGGCCGGCGGCCAGGCCTACAGTGAAATCGTGTTCTTCCGGGATCCCGCCGCGCTCAGACGCTTCGAGTCCGGCAATTTCTCACTCGGTGCCGACGTGAACGCCGTGGCCCTAACCGCCTCGGCGTCCGCGAGCGCCGGTACCGCGGGAGCGGAGGCCGGCGCGAGCAGCTCCGCGAGGCACGCCACCGCAGCCGGTCATTACGAGAACGGCGTCGCGGTGTTCACGATCGCCAAGGGTGGCCTGATGTACCAGGCCGTGGTGGCCGGGCAGAAGTTCTCCTTCCGGCCCGCGCACTGAGGCACGGGTGGACCCACGCCGCCCCAGGATGACGCCCGCGAAGGAATTTTGCGGGGCGTGTCGATGTTCGGCCGTCTCGTTCGACGCAGTGACATGAGCGGTCGATTGACTCCGCCGGGTGGACCGGCAGGGAGCACGGTCCGCCCGCTACGACACAACAGAGGAGAACGTTCATGAACGGCAAGGCGGTCAAACCCATCCCGGAGGGCATGCGCTCGGTGACGCCGCATCTGATCTGCGCCGGCGCGGCGCGGGCCATCGAGTTCTACAAGAGCGCCTTCGGCGCCGAGGAGCTCTCGCGGGCCCCCGGGCCGGACGGCCGGCTGATGCACGCGGCGTTGCGGATCGGCGACTCGGTCATTTTCCTGACCGACGAATTTCCCGAGCAGAACTGCCTGGGACCGGTGGCCGCGGCGAATTCCCCGGTCGCCATCCATCTCTACGTGACCGACGTAGATGCCGTCTTCGCGCAGGCACAGAAGGCCGGGGCGAGCGTCCTCATGCCGGTCGCCGACATGTTCTGGGGGGATCGGTACGGGATGCTCAAGGACCCGTTCGGCCACCGCTGGTCGCTCGCCACGCACCAGCGAGAGGTCACGCCGCAGGAGTTGCAGGAGGCGGTGCGGAAGATGAGGCCGGACTGCAGGTAGGGCGGAGTCCGGGCCACGACCGACGGCGCGGTGTTGGAGTCGTCCCGGCGAAGGCCGGCCGGTGGCGCTCGGCGGCGGGCCTCGGCGTACGGGCTCGGGTCGGCTCCGAGGGCGCGGGCGTGTGGCTCAAGTCCGCGCCGCTGCTTCACGAGCGTATCTGCCCGTTGGATCAGGCAGGCCCGGCCGTCAGCACGAAGCGATATTTGAGAGGCGTCTCTTCCGTGGCGTGGACGGTGGAACTCAAAAAGTGAGGACTCCTCTCGGCCCGATCGCGCCTTTTGCTCGAAGCGCTACTCGCAAGGGCCACCCAGCAGCCCGCGCTTCAGATCGGGAGTCTGCGGATAGTCACCGAACCAGATCGACAGAAACGTGCGCGAAAATTCGTCTCCCGCGATCGTGCCTTTCACCGTGCCATTGATGTCGACCTGCATGCCAGTTCCAGGGATGCGGATGAAGGTCATACGTTGCCCGGGCTTCATGTCCGTCACCCAGCTGTTAAGCTGTGCAAGACCTGCCTCCAGCCCTGGCGGGTGCCCGGGAGAATTCTTGGCGAAGCCCGTCTCCCAGCTCTCCCTGATCTGATGCGCACTCACCCCGCGTATGAATTCGAGCATGAGCTCACTCGGGGTGTCCGACTGGAGGATCAGCTGCGGGTCGCTGGAAGGCTTGGTGAGGTACAGCGCGGAGACATAGACGCTGACATTGAACACGCTGGCTTTGCGCACGCCCAAGCCGTTGAGCGTCAAAAGCGTGCCCCGAAACTCGGTGTGGTCAGGGAAGAATACGCCTGCGCATTCCCTCCCATTTGCCGCATTGATACCGAGCGCCATCATGAGGACTGCAGCTGCAATCGCAATCTTCATAGCTGGTCACCACTTGCACACGCCGCCCGTCGCTGAGTGAGTGTCTGGATGCATATATTGCTCATCAACAGCGGCCGCCCGCCGCCTTCGCCGCAACTGTGGTACGTGTGAGCGAGCTTCCTCGAGAGGTCCTCGATGATCGGGAGGGGGCTCTTGATGCCGAACCTCACCTTGATGTTCGGCGCCCACGCGATGTGCGCTAAGGTGCTGTCGATCGAAAGGCCGAGCAGTTCGTAGTCGAGCGCCTGATATCGCGGATAGCTTCTCGCGAAGCCGGCGAACCCGGTCGTGCAGACCGGCGTATGAGCGGCCGGATGCGGGAAGGGAGCCAGCCACTTGCGCCTGGACTCCGGCGGAGTCTTCAGCACGTGGGTGGTCATTGCTTTGAAATCCGGGGCCGGCTCATTGGGCCAAGGCATCCCGGGTGTATGCCTCATTGGAAAGTGGCCCATTGTCCGGCCTCCGTCAATGGCTTGCCTCACCTTCAGCGTTGCGTGTGTTGCCGACGGGACGGGATAATCGTTCAAATATTGAAACGGAAGATGCGCGGGCCGGCAATGAGTAATTCTTCCTACGGGCCACGCCGACCAGACCGTCGCCGCGGCGTGCGCAACGTTGGCACGACCGGCGCGCGGTGTTGGCGCCGTCCCGGCGTGGGCGGCGATCAGGCGCCTCGTGGCTGGCTCGGGGACCGATTCGGCGTATCCTGGCGCAGATGCGCAACCGACTGCCCGAGCCCCCGACTCATCCGGATGCGAAGGCGTCCTCCGGGCGATGACGGTGCTGGTGGACACAGCGAGTTCTAGAGTGAAGGCATGATGTTGCTGAATGATGATCTGGGCGTGCGGACCATCGTCCATGGAGGTGAGCTCGCCTGGGTGCCGAGTCCCTCGAAGGGCGTCGATCGGCGCATGCTCTTTCGCATCGGGGAGGAGAAGGCTCGGGCCACCTCCATCGTGCGCTACGCGGCGCGCAGCCGGTTTCCCCATCACATGCATCCCGGGGGCGAGGAGTTCCTGGTGCTCGAGGGAACGTTTCAGGACGAGACGGGCGATTTTCCGGCAGGCGCCTATGTCAGGAACCCGCCTGGGTCAGGACACGCGCCGCGAAGCGAGCCAGGCTGCACCATCTTCGTGAAGCTCTGGCAGTTCCGCGACGACGACCGGGAGCGGATCGTGCGCCAACCCGGCGAGGGCCGGCCGGTAGCGCTCGGTGGCGGGGCGGGCTCGTCCGTGACCCTGTTCGAGAGCCCGCACGAGACCGTCACGCTCGAGGAATGGCGTCCCGGGGTGCTCATCGAGCGGGCCAATCCCCGCGGCCTCGAGCTGTTGGTCCTGTCCGGAACGTTTTCCGACGGTCAGGAGGCGCTGCAGCGCTGGTCCTGGCTGCGCCTTCCGGCGGGTCAGGGCCTCAGGGTCCGAGCCGGTTCCGAAGGCGCGCGCGTCTGGCTCAAATCGGCGCCGCTCCTTCACGAGCGCGCCTGCCCGTTGGGTCAGGCAGGCGCGGCCAATCACTCCGTCTGAGGGCTCTCGCTGGTGTAGAGTGCCGCTCGTGTGCATACCATGACCATGACCCTGCGGCCCGAGCGGGCCCGTGCTTGAGTACCCAGAAGAATCAATCGTTGCCCCGCCGCCTGGGCTTCGCGCTCGCCGGGCTCGGGCATGCGCTGCGGGTCGAGCGGAGCCTGCGCACGCAGGGGGCGGTCTTTGCGCTGGTGGTGCTCGCGCTGCTCGTGCTGAGGCCTGGGGCGCTGTGGTGGGCTGCGGTGATGCTGGCGAGTGCCGGCGTGCTCGCGGCCGAGCTGTTCAACACCGCGCTCGAAGCATTGGCCGATCACCTGCACCCCGAGCAGCATCCGCGCATCCGCATCGTCAAGGATTGCGCCGCTGCCGCGGTGCTGATCGCGGCGCTCGGGGCCGTCGCGGTCGCCGTCGCTCTGGCGGTGCATCTGCTGCGCCGCTGAGCGGCGGGATGATCGACAATCGTCCAATTGTCGACCTGTAATCGGGATTCGCGTTGACAATTGCGCGGTGGACCGCGACCATCCGCAGGGCGGAACCTAGACCGCCACCGATACCGGAATGCCCATGAGCTCGCCAAGTCTCGCAACCCTCGGCGCCATCCGCCACGACTGGACGCTGCCGGAGGTCGAAGCTCTGTTCGCCCTGCCGCTGATGGATCTGCTGTTTCATGCGCAGCGGGTGCACCGCGAGCATCACGAGGCTAACACCGTCCAGATGAGCACGCTGCTGTCGATCAAGACCGGCGCCTGTCCCGAGGATTGCGCTTACTGTCCGCAGAGCGTGCGTTACGACACAGGCCTCACGCGCGAGGCGCTGATGGAGGTCGCCGCGGTGCGCGAGAGCGCGCTGCGTGCCAGGGAGGCGGGCGCCACGCGGTTCTGCATGGGCGCGGCATACCGCTCGCCGAAGCCTAAGGACCTCGAGGTCATTGCGCAGATGATCCGCGAAGTTCGCGCCCTCGGCATGGAGACCTGCGCCACCCTCGGGATGCTGAGCCCGCAGCAGGCGAAGGAGCTGAAGGAGGCCGGCCTCGACTACTACAACCACAACCTCGACACCTCGCCGGAGTTCTATGGCGAGATCATCTCGACCCGAACCTACCAGGACCGTCTCGACACCCTGGAGGCGGTGCGCGCGGCGGACCTGAAAGTCTGCTGCGGCGGTATCCTCGGCATGGGCGAGTCGCCCACGGACCGCGCCGCGCTGCTCCTGACTCTCGCCAATCTGCCCGAGCACCCCGAGAGCGTGCCCATCAACCAGCTGGTCCAGGTGGAGGGAACGCCTCTGGCGGGCACCGCGCCGCTCGATCCCTTCGAGTTCGTGCGCGCCATCGCGGTGGCGAGGCTGCTCATGCCGCGTTCGCACGTGCGCCTGTCCGCCGGCCGTCAGGGCATGAGCGATGAGATGCAGGCGCTGTGTTTCATGGCGGGTGCCAACTCCATATTCTACGGCGAGAAGCTCCTCACCACCGGTAACCCAGACGTGGAGCGCGACCGGCAATTGCTCGCACGGCTTGGCCTGAGAGCCGAGGCGCGCACCGAGCACGAGCGCCATCACGAACGGACTGGCGCCCCGGCAAGGGCGGCGGGCGGCTGCGGCTGCGCGCATCCGCACACGCATGCAGAGACAGCCGCTTGAGCCGGTGCTCGAGCAGATCGAGCGCCAGAGTCTTTACCGTCGCCGCCACACCGTCGAGAGCTTTCCGCAGCGCGGCAGCCACGTCGAGGTGATCGTCGAGGGCCGGCGGCTCATCGACTTCAGCAGCAACGATTACCTCGGCCTCGCCGGCCATCCGGCGTTGGCCGAGGCCATGGCCGGGTGCGCATCGCGCTGCGGAGCCGGAAGCGGCGCCTCGCATCTGATCAGCGGTCACGGCGCCGAGCACGCGGCGCTCGAGGAGGAGCTGGCCGCCCACCTTGGGCGCGAGCGGGCGCTGCTCTTCTCCACCGGCTATATGGCGAACCTCGGTGTCATGAGTGCGCTCGCCGGCCGGGGAGAGTCGGTGCTGCTCGACCGGCTGAGCCATGCCTCGCTCATCGACGGAGGCCTGTTGTCGGGCGCGCGGTTCCGCCGCTATCCGCACTGTGACGCGGCTGCGGCCCGGCGCATGTTGGCCGATAGCGCCCAGCCCGCGACGGTGCTGGCGACCGACGGCGTATTCAGCATGGATGGCGACATTGCGCCGCTGGCCCAGCTTGCCCAGGCGGCGCGCAGCCGTGACGCCTGGCTGGTGGTGGACGACGCGCACGGCATTGGCGTGATGGGTCCGACCGGAGGCGGCGCGCTCGAGATGGCCGGCCTTTCCGCCGAGGACGTTCCGGTCCTGGTCGGCACGCTCGGCAAGGCCTTCGGCGCGTTCGGAGCCTTCGTCGCCGGATCCGCCGCGCTCGCCGAGTTCCTGGTCCAGAAGGCGCGCTCCTACATCTACTCGACGGCGCTGCCGCAACCGGTGGCCGCCGCCGCTCGCGAGGCGCTGCGCATCGCGCACCGCGACTCCTGGCGCCGGGAGCGGGCATTGGCGCTTGCCATGCGATTTCGCGAAGCGGCGGCCCAGGCGGGTGTCCCGCTCGGCGAGTCCGTGACGCCCATTCAGCCCGTTCCCTTGGGAAGCGCGCGGGCGGCGATGCTCGCCCAGCAGGCGCTGCGCGGGGCCGGCTTCTGGGTGGTCGCCATCCGCTCCCCGACAGTGCCGGAAGGCCAGGAGAGGCTGCGGGTCACCCTGACGGCGGCTCACCGCGAAGATCAGGTCGATGCGCTCGTGGAGACATTGCGCGGCGTGATCGCCGGGTTGCCGGGGGCAGGCGGGTGAGCGGGCTCCACGTGGATATCCGTGGTGAAGGCCCGCCGGTCGTGCTGCTGCACGGGTGGGGTCTTAACGTGCGGGTCTGGGATCCGTTGGCGGCGGCGCTCGGCAACCGATTCCGGCTCATCGCGGTGGACCTGCCCGGGCATGGACTCAGCCCGTGGAGCGCGCACTGTACGAGCGCACAAGGGCAGGTGCAGTGGATCAGCGCAACGGTTGCGCCTCTCCTCGGACACACGTCCTTCACCCTGTTGGGGTGGTCGTTGGGCGCGGAGCTGGCATTGCAATGGGCCGCCGCGCGGCCGCAAGGGCTGAAGCGCCTGGTACTATTCGCGGCGACGCCGCGGTTCACCTCTGCGCCCGATTGGCCGCACGGCGCGCCCGCCGAGCGGTTGGACCGCCTTGCCGAGGGGTTGCGCACCGACTACCGGCGTACCGTGAGCGAGTTCCTCGAGCTGCAGGTGCGGGGCAGTGTCTCGGGTGAGGCGGTGTTGGCACAGCTGCGCGCGGCGCTCTTCGCCCACGGCGAAGCTCGCACGGAGGCACTGGCGGGCGGTCTGACCGTGCTGCGCGAGACCGATCTGCGATCGGTGGTGGGTGGGATCGAGATCCCCGCGCTGATCGTCGCCGGGCAGTATGACCGAGTGCTGCTGCCGGCGGCATCGCGAGCGCTCGCGGCGGCGTTGCCCGATGCACGTTACGTCGAAGTTCGCCGCGCGGCTCACGCGCCGTTTCTGTCGCACGCGGACGAGATGGCCGGGCTCATGAACGAATTCCTGACACCCCCATGAACGAAGATCCCTTCCAGCTCGACCGCTCGGGAGTGCGCGCCGCCTTCGATCGCGCCGGCGCGACGTACGACGCCGCGGCGGTCCTGCAGGGGAAAGTGGGGGAAGAGCTGCTCGAGCGCCTCGCACCGTTTGATTTCGATCCCGCAGTGATCCTCGATCTCGGCGCGGGGACGGGACGAGTCTCGGCGCAGCTCAAACGCCGCTACCGGCGCTCCAGGGTCGTTGCGGTGGATCTTGCGCCCGGGATGCTGCGCGAGGCGCTGCGCCACCAGGGCTGGCTGCGCCGCTTCGACCGCATCTGCGCCGATGCCGCCCGTCTGCCGCTCGCCTCCGGGAGCGCCGACGTGGTGTTCAGCAATCTGATGCTGCAGTGGTGCGATCCGCCGGACGACGCGCTGGCCGAGGCGCGCCGCGTGCTCAAGCCACACGGGTTCCTCGCCTTCAGCACCTTTGGGCCCGATACCCTCAAGGAGCTGCGGGACGCCTGGAGCGAGGCCGACGGGCGAACCCACGTCAACCGCTTCCTCGACATGCACGATGTGGGCGATGCGCTCATGCGCGCGGGCTTCACCGAGCCGGTGCTCGATGTCGAGCGGTTGACGGTCACCTATGCCGATGTGATGTCGCTGATGCGCGATCTGAAGTCGATCGGCGCACGCAACATGACCTCTGGCAGGCCACGAGCGCTCACGGGCAAAGGCCTTCTCGAGCGCATGACCCGCGGTTACGAAGCGTATCGCCGGGACGGCAGGCTTCCGGCGACTTACGAAGTCATCTATGCGGCCGCGTGGGCCGGCGGCGCCGCCCCAGGCGCGCAATCCGGCGCCGAATTCCGCATCTCACCCGCGCAGATCCGCCGCAGGGGGCGCACATGACAAAATCGCCAGGAGCGATTTTGGACAGTGCGCAGCGCTCGCCCCGAAGGGGCGAGTCCCAGGATGGGACGAGCACCCCGAAGGGCTTCTTCGTCACCGGCACCGATACCGGTGTGGGCAAGACCGTGGTGGCCGCAGCCCTCACACGGGCGTTGGTCGCGGGCGGACGGCGGGTGGTCGTCATGAAGCCCGTGGCCTCAGGCGCCGAGCAGACCGCGGAGGGCCTCAGGAGCGCCGATGCGCTCGCGCTCATCGCAGCCGCCAACGTGTCCGCGCCCTACGAGTGGGTGAACCCTTATTGCTTTCTCCCGGCGATCTCTCCGCATATCGCCGCGCACGAGAGCGGGGTCGTGATCGATCCTGCGCTGATCCGCGCCCGCTTCGATGCGCTTGCGGGCCACGCGGACGTCGTCGTGGTCGAGGGAGCGGGGGGGTGGCTCGCACCCGTCACCGAGAGCGCCGCCATGGCCGATCTCGCGCTCACCCTCGAGTTACCCGTGATCCTGGTCGTGGGGCTGCGGCTCGGGTGCCTCAACCATGCCCTGCTCACGCACGAATCCATCCTCGCGCGAGGCGCCGATTTCGCCGGATGGGTGGCGAACGGCATCGATCCGGCAATGGAGCGGCTCCCCGAGAACCTCGCCACCCTGGTGCACCGCCTCGGCCAGCCGCTCGCGAGGATCCCGCCGCTTGCGCCCGGGGCCCGGCCACCGGAGCTCGGCGACGTCGCCGCCTGGCTGGGCCGGGACTGAGGGTGTCCGAACCGCCGAGGCCGAGGCACACCTGGCCTTGCAATCGTCACGGTGGGCGCAATACCATGACATTCGTCAATTTGGGACGCTGGCGCGGGGGACGCCCGACCTGAGGAGGGGGCTCGCCGCCGGCACTTTGGAAGCAGCCGGGAGGAGATTGCCGGGACGGCCGTAAGGCCGGATCCATTCGAGCAACTTTTAGGCGAGTTCCAGCCACATGCCTTTTCTGCGCATCGTGATCTGCCCAAACTGCTCGCTGACCGTGCGAGGCGCTCTGGTCGTCTTTTCGAGCGCCTGCGCCCTGTGTCTCGGCATCGCCATGGTATTCACCTTCTTCGGCCTGTGGCTCGTCCTGCCCGCCGCGGGGCTGGAGATGATCGTTCTCGGCTGGGCGTTGCACGAGAGCCTCGCCCGGCGCTTTGAGGCCCAGACCCTCACCATCACCGATTCCGACGTGAGCATCGAGTCGCGCGACCGCTCGAGCCGCCACGTGGTCGTCTTCCAGCGATATTGGGCCCAGGTCAGATTGAGCTGTCCCGAATCGCGATGGCATCCGAGCCGGCTGACCATCGAGTCGCACGGACGCGGATGCGAGCTGGGCGGGTTCCTGACGGAGGAGGAGCGGCGTGGACTGGCGCTGAGGCTGAAGCGCCTGATCGGGCGCATCAACGAGTCCCCACCGCTGGCCCTGGGCCATTAGCGGGGGACGGAGCGGGTTCGAGTTCGGTATTCGGTTCGCGCGCCGTCCGCAATCCTGCGGGCCACGCGCTGAGGGCACGACAACGATGAACAAATTGTCGGGAACAACTTCTGACGCGCATCAGCGCGGCCCCCGCGACAGCGGTGGGTGCGACGCAGTGCGTCGCAAGGGCGGTCGGGGTGACCGCGCCGCGGAACGCGCCGAGGAAGGGCCGGGCCGTTGCGCAAGGCTCGGGAAAGGGGCGGGCATCGTCTCGCTCGCAGCCGCCATGGCCGGCGCGGTGCCCGCCTTCGCCTCCGGCTGGGACCTGCTCAACATGCCGCGCGGCGTCACCAACGTGAGCACCAGGATCTACTCGCTGCACATGATGGCCTTCTGGGTCTGCGTGGTGCTCGCGGCGCTGGTGTTCGGCGTCATGATCTGGTCGCTGCTTTTCCACCGCAAAGCGCGCGGTGCCGTGCCCGATGTGACCATGGTGCACAACACCAAGGTGGAGATCGTCTGGACGACCATACCGGTGCTGATCCTGGTGGGCATGGCGATCCCGGCCGCGCGGCTCCTGGTCAGGATCAACAACAACACCGATTCCGAGGTCAGCATCCGCGTCAACGGCTTCCAGTGGGGCTGGCAGTACCAGTACCTCGGCACCAATGTGAGCATCGTCTCGAAGCTCTCGCAGAGCAGCGATGCCGCCAGCATGCTCGATTCGGGCACCAACCCGCGCAGCGTCCCCCACTACCTGCTCAGCGTCGACCATCCCCTGGTGGTGCCGGTCGGCGAGAAGGTGCGCCTGCTCATCACCTCGGTCGATGTGATCCACTCCTGGTGGGTGCCGGATCTTGGCGTGAAGCGCTCCGCCATTCCCGGTTTCATCAACGAGGCGTCCTTCACCATCGACCCCTCCAAGCCCGGGGTGTATCGCGGGCAGTGCGCCGATCTGTGCGGACGCGGCCACGCCTACATGCCGATCGTGGTGCACGCGGTCAGCCCGGCCGCTTTCCAGACCTGGCTGAAGCAGCAGGAGAGCGCCGGCAAGCAGGTTTCCACGGGTGAGCCCGCGCCCCCGGCGGCGAGCACCTGAGGGTCGTTCGCCGGATTCCCCCGTTCTCAAAGACCAACCGTATTCGAGAGGTCGTCATGACCGAGTCGCACGAGACCGCAGTTCACGCCGAGCACGATCACAAGCCGCATGGCTGGCGACGCTGGGTGTTCGCCACCAACCACAAGGACATCGGGACGATGTACCTGATTTTCTCCGGCCTGATGTTCTTTCTCGGCGGCGCGGCGGCGATGGGGATCCGAGCGCAGCTGTTCAAGTCCGGGCTCGAGCTGTTCGATCCCGCGGAGTTCAACCAGCTGCTCACCATGCACGCGCTGATGATGATCTTCGGGGCGGTGATGCCGGCGTGGGTGGGACTCGCGAACTGGATGATTCCCCTGCAGATCGGGGCGCCGGACATGGCGCTGCCGCGCCTGAACAACCTGAGCTTCTGGATCCTGCCCTTCGCCGGCGCGCTGCTCATCTCCGCGTTCCTGGTGCCGGGCGGGGCGCCCGCCGGCGGCTGGACGATGTATCCGCCCCTGATGGAGCAGTTCGGCGCCTCCTTCCCGATGGTCATCTTCGCCATCCATCTGCTCGGCATTTCCTCCATCCTCGGCGCGATCAACGTCATCGTGACCATCATGAACCTGCGCGCCCCGGGCATGAGCCTGCTGCGCATGCCGCTGTTCGTGTGGACCTGGCTGATCACCGCCTACCTGCTGATCGCGGTCATGCCGGTGCTCGCGGGCGCGGTGACCATGCTCCTCACCGATCACTTCTTCGGCACGAGCTTCTTCAACGCCGCCGGCGGCGGCGACCCGGTACTGTTCCTGCACGTCTTCTGGTTCTTCGGGCATCCCGAGGTGTACATCCTCATCCTGCCGGCCTTCGGGGTGATCTCCGAGATCATTCCCACCTTCTCTCGCAAACCCCTGTTCGGCTACGAGGCCATGGTGTACGCCACCGCCTCCATTGCCTTCCTGTCCTTCATCGTCTGGGGCCACCACATGTTCACCGTCGGCATGCCGGTGGCCGCGCAACTCTTCTTCATGCTCTCGACCATGCTGATTGCGGTGCCGACGGGCGTGAAGGTGTTCAACTGGACGGCGACCATGTGGCGCGGGTCGCTGTCGTTCGAGCCACCGATGCTGTTCGCGGTGGCCTTCCTCTTCCTGTTTACGATCGGAGGCTTCTCGGGCCTGATGCTGGCGCTCGTGCCCTCCGACTACCAGTACCACGGCACCTACTTCGTGGTCGCCCACTTCCACTACGTGCTCGTGCCGGGGGCGATTTTCGCGATCATGGGCGCGGTCTACTACTGGCTGCCCAAGTGGAGCGGGCGGATGTACGACATGCGCCTCGCCAAGTGGCATTTCTGGCTGTCGGCCATCTTCGTGAACGTGCTGTTCTTCCCGCAGCATTTCCTCGGCCTCGCCGGCATGCCGCGGCGCATCGCCGACTACGCGCCGCAGTTCACCGACTGGAACATGGTGTCCTCCATCGGAGGATTCGTATTCGGCGCCGCGCAGCTGCTGTTCCCCTACATCGTGTGGCAGTGCGTCCGCTCCGGCAAGCCGGTAGGAGCCAACAAGCCCTGGGAGGGCGCGCACGGTCTCGAGTGGGAGCTGCCTTCGCCCGCGCCCTACCACTCCTGGCAGGAGCCGCCCTCGGAGGCGGTGCTCGCCCACGGCGCCGAGCACTGAGGGCGCATGCACATGAGTCCGACAGATTCCGCACGCTCCGCCGCGCCTGAGCTCTCCGCGCGGCAGCGCCGGGGCATCCGGCGCACCACGTGGGCCGTCTCGCTGCTCGCGCTGGCGGTCTACTTCGGCTACATGATCGTAACGTTCATGCAAATGCACCGGTGAATGCCCGGGACACAGTCAGGAAAGTCCACGCCATGACAGATGCACACGCAAAGGCCGAGGGCAGCTACTACGTTCCCCACGGCAGCCCCTGGCCAATCGTCGCCGCGGTGGCGCTGTTCTCCCTCATGCTGGGAGCGGTGCTGTTCCTCGACGGCGCGGCGCCGGCCTGGTCGCTGCTGCCGGGACCGCTGCTGCTCGCATTTTTGTTCGTCGGGTGGTTCTCCACCGTGGTCGGGGAGAACCAGAAGGGCATCTACAACCTGCGCGTAGACCGCTCATTCCGCATGGCAATGATGTGGTTCATCTTCTCCGAGGTGATGTTCTTCGCCGCGTTCTTCGGGGCGCTGTTCTACGCGCGCATGTTCTCGGTGCCGTGGCTTGGCGGGCAGGGCGTCAAGGCCATCACCAATTTCCTGTTGTGGCCACACTACGAGGCGACCTGGCCGACCAACGGCCCGGGGCACGTAGGTGGCGCGCACTTCGATTCGGCGCCGATGGGCATCGCGGCGTTGAATACGCTCATCCTGCTCACCAGCGGACTCACCGTCACCATCGCGCATCACGCCTTGCGCAGTGGCCATCGGGGCCGTCTCAAGCTGTTCCTGGCCCTGACGTTCCTCCTGGGGTTCACCTTCGTCGCGCTGCAGGCGCACGAGTACGGCGAAGCCTACATGCACATGAACCTGAAGCTGACGACCGGGATCTACGGGACCACGTTCTTCATGCTTACCGGGTTCCACGGCCTGCACGTGACCATCGGCGCCATCATGCTGGTGGTGATCTGGTTCCGCGTGCTGCGCGGGCATTTCACGCCGGAGCGCCACTTCGCCTTCGAGGCGGTCTCCTGGTACTGGCACTTCGTCGACGTGGTCTGGCTCTGCCTGTTTATCTTCGTCTACTGGCTGTGACGATCTGAGTGCGGGGCGACCCCGGCCACCTGCGGCGGCCGGGTGTATCCCCGTTCCTGCTCCCGTGTCAGCCCGCTTCATGACTCGGGATCGACCGTAGGTCGATGGGGAACTGCCGGGCACCGGAGCGCGCGACCTCAGGGATCGCCCCTGGCGATCTGCTCGCCCCGTGAGCCCCCGTTCAATCCCGCGCGCAGCGCATCAATTGGGTAGGGCCGCGTGGGGCGCGATCAGCCCCGCGTACCAGGCAATCATCAAGAGGGCGAACAGCCCGAGTGACAATCCGATGCGGATGGTGAGGGCGCGCGCCATTTTGCGCGAGTCTTCGCCCGTGCCTCGCGAGAGGTGAAACAGTGCCGAGCCGAGACTCGCGATGATGGCGCCGAGGGCGAGGATGACCAGCAGCCGGATCACAGGTGGCATGGCACCATATTGCGCCAAGGACCACCCGATCGTCACCATGCATTTTCGCCTGCGCCTCCGCGACCGTGATTTCGCGCCTTCGCCCGCGCTGACGGTGTTCATGCTGCTGTTGATGGCCACCTTTCTCCTGCTCGGCCGCTGGCAGTGGCGCATGGGCGATGCGCGCAGCGCCCAGTTCGAGCGTTTCAGACTCGGTGCCGACCGGGTTGTGCCGCTCGGCGGAGCTCCGCTCGCACGGGAGCCCGTTTATCAACGAGTCCGCCTGAGCGGACGCTATGACGGCGCGCACCAGTTCCTGCTCGACAACAGCCTTCAGGGTGGGATCGACGGGTATCAGGTGCTCACTCCGCTGCACCGCCCCGGGGGAGACATCGTGCTCGTCGACCGCGGCTGGGTGGCCTTCACCGGCAATCGCGCCCGCCTGCCGGATGTCTCACTCGGAGTGACCGGACCGGTCACGGTGACCGGGCGCGTGGGCCGCTTACCCGCATCGGGACTCTCGTTCGGCCGAGTGGCGCCCGCTTCCACGGGCCCGTGGCCCCGGGTGACGAGCTTCCCCACCGCCGCGCAGCTGGCCGCCGCCCTCGGGGCTCCGGTGGAGGCGCGCATCCTGCTGCTCGATCCCGGAGAGCCTTCGGGCTACGTGCGCGACTGGCGCCCGCCGGGCATACCGGCGCTGGAGAACTGGGGCTATGCCGTCCAATGGTGGGCGTTCGCGGCGGCGGCGCTGGTGATCTGGGCGGCGCTCGGCTTTAAGCGCCTTTAGGCCCCCGGGTGCGGTGCGGATGCTAGGATTGCGCACCCGAGACCACATCCACAGCCACTTTCCCGGGGCACCGGAGCCGAATCTTGATCCCCGCATTCGTCAACCGCTGGATTCGAGGCCTGTCCCTCGCCGGGGTGCTGCTGTGCTTCGGCGTCATCGTGCTCGGAGCCTATACCCGCTTGACCAACGCCGGCATCAGCTGCCCGGACTGGCCGGAATGCTACGGACACATCACGCCCGTGGGCGCCGCGGACAGCCCGGCCGCCCAGGCGCGCTTCCCGGGCCGCCCGCTCAACGTCGGACGCGCCTGGCACGAGATGATCCATCGCTACGCCGCAGGCACCCTCGGGCTCATCATCATCGTGATCTCGGCGCTCGCCATTGCCTCGCGCGGGCGGATCGTCGGGGTGGGCTATGGCCTGGTGCTCTTCGCCACTGTCATCGTGCAAGCGGTGCTGGGCATGTGGACCGTGACGTGGCTGCTGAAGCCACTGATCGTGACGCTGCACCTGATTTTCGGTATGACGACGCTCGCCCTGCTGTGGTGGCTGTGGCTGACGCTGCAGCGCGGGCCGACGCCCGGCTCCGGCCGTGCCAAGGCCAGCGGACCGCTGCGGCTCGCGTATGGCCTG
This sequence comes from Gammaproteobacteria bacterium, assembly GCA_027452045.1. GTDB lineage: Bacteria > Pseudomonadota > Gammaproteobacteria > Steroidobacterales > Steroidobacteraceae > 13-2-20CM-66-19. Next base: position 23,012 of record DAIDHH010000092.1, on the reverse strand, counting down.
TCCCTCCTCGGCCTTGCCGTGCTCGCGGTGCAATTTTTTCTAGGCGCCTGGACCAGCGCCAATTACGCCGCCTATGCCTGCCCGGACTTCCCGACCTGCCAGGGCGCGTGGTGGCCGCATGCCGACTTTCGCAACGCCTTCGTGTTGTGGCGGGGCCTCTGGGTGGACTTTCAGGGCGGCATTCTGCCGAACGCGGCGCGAGTCGCCATCCATCTCACGCATCGGTTGGGCGCGCTCGCGGTGACACTGGCGTTGGGCGCGGTATCGGTGTACGTCATCAGCCGGCGGGCGTTGCTCGAGGCGCGCGGCTATGCGTGGGCGGTGCTGGCGGCACTGATCCTGCAACTCGCCATCGGGATTTCCATGGTGCTGAAGTCCTTTCCGCTCGGCATCACCACCGCACACACCGCAGGGGCGGCGCTGCTGCTGATGGCGGTGCTTGCCCTCGTGCACAAGCTGCACGCGATGCGCCTCGCGCAGGCGTAACGGGGGCGGCGCGGTGACGACGATCTCGGAATTGGCGGGCGTCAGGCCCACATCGTGGCGGCGATACCTGGAGTTGACCAAGCCGCGCATCTGCGCGCTCATCACCTTCACGGCGCTCGTCGGCACACTGCTGGCGAGCCCCGGCTGGCCGCCGCTGCGCGCCATGCTGTTCGGCACGCTCGGCATCGGTCTCGCCTCCGCCTGCGCGGCGGCCATCAACCACGTGCTCGACCGGCGCATCGATGAGCAGATGACGCGTACGCGCTCGCGCCCGCTGCCGAGGGGTCAGCTGACCGAGCGCAATGCCCTGCTGTTCGCCGGCGGGCTTGGCTTGCTCGCCATGGTCATCCTCTCATTCCTGGTCAATCCGTTGACGGCGCTGCTCACGTTCGTGTCGCTCATCGGCTATGCCGTCATCTACACCGCGTGGCTGAAGCGCGCGACTCCGCAGAACATCGTGATCGGCGGAGCTGCTGGCGCGGCGCCGCCGATTCTTGGTTGGGCGGCGGTGACCAACACCATCGATCCGCACGCGCTGCTGCTCTTCCTGATCATCTTCGTTTGGACGCCGCCGCACTTCTGGGCGCTCGCCATTGCGCGCAAGGACGAGTACGCGCGCGTCGGCATTCCCATGCTGCCGGTTACGCACGGTGTTGAGCACACCCGGCTGCAGATCCTGCTCTACTCGGTGCTGCTCGTTCTGGTGACGATGATGCCCGTCATCACCGGCATGAGCGGACTCATCTACCTGGTGGCGGCGCTCGCGCTCGACGTGCGCTTCCTCTACTACGCCCTGCGGCTGCAGTTCAGGCCGCGGCCGCAGCTGCCGATGCGGCTGTTCCGCTACTCGATCAGCTACCTCATGTGGCTGTTCGCGGCGTTGCTGATCGATCACTACATCCCGACGACACAGTACCTCTTGTCACGCGTCTGAGCAGCAGCTCCCACGAGGACAGTCGCCGCTCTTCGAGCAGCAGCACGCCCGAGGCCTGATAGGTGTCATCGTCTATACGGCCGTAGTGCTCGGCGCCGTGATAGCCCGAGGGGGCGCAACGGTAGATCGAGAGGATCGATTTCTCCAGCATCGAGTACGTGCCCTGGAGCTTGCCCAGGGTCGCGTTCTCGGACGTCCACTTGAGGCACGCCCCTTTGCGGCCGGGCGGCTCGATCGTGCAGGCGTTGAGGAATTCCACGGGCGGCGCGCCGAGGACCTTCAGCGTGCCGCAGATCAGCCAACAGCCATCCTGATGTGCGATCTCCGTGCGGCACTCCGCCGGCAGCGGCTCGCCGTCCTCCCTCCAGAAGGTTCCCGCGCCCGTCCAGACTCCCGGCTCGTAGAGATACGTGTGTTTCATGGCGTCGGGGTGAGGTCGATCGTAGCGCCACCGCCACAGGACTCGCGGACCACCAGCCGTGGCGGCAGGATCATGTTGTCCACCGGACGGCCATTGATCTGGTGGATCAGGCTTGCCACCAGCGCCTCGCCGGCCCGCTTGGTGTCCTGGGCTACCGTGGTCAGCGATGGCCGGGTGACCGCGCCCATGGGGATGCCATCGAACCCGACTACTGAGACGTCTTCCGGCACCCTGCGGCCGGCGGCGCGCAGCGCGCTCAGCGCGCCGATGGCAATGAGGTCGCTTGCGCCGAAGACCGAATCGAATTCCACCCCGCGCTCGAGCAGTTTGCGCAAGCCCTCGCTCCCGGAGGCCTCGGTCGAGACCGCAGCCACCTGCAACTGCGGGTCGGGAGTCAGTCCCGCCTCGATCAACGCCTCGCGGTAGCCGCGGTGGCGGTCTTCCATCTCTGGTGCCGAGGGTGCGCTCTCGCCGATGAACGCGATGCGCCGCCGGCCGAGCGACAGCAGATGCTCGGCGGCGAGCCGTCCGCCGGCGAAATTGTCGCAGCCGATCGAGACCCCCGGATGATCGGGCAGCACCTGGCCCCAGCGCACGAGATGCGCTCCGTGCTCGATCAGCGCCTCGAGCCGGTCGCGGTAGGCGAGATAGTCGCCGTAGCCGAGCAGGATGATGCCGTCCGCCTTGTGGCTGTCCTCGTAATCGGCCAGCCAATCGCGCAGCAGATCCTGGAAGGAGACCAGCAGGTCATAGCCTTCCCGCGAGCACGCCCGGATGATCGAGCCCAGCATGGTGTGGAAGAAGGGGTTGATGGCCGAGTCATCGGCCGTCGGATCCTCGAAGAACAGCAGTGCCAGGGTGCCCGTGTGCTGGCGGCGCAAGCTCGAGGCGTTCTTGTCGACGTGGTAGTTGAGCTGGCGGGCCACGGCGAGAATGCGCTCGCGGGTGGCGGCCGAAACCATCGGGTCGCCGCGCAATGCCCGGGATACGGTCGATTGGGACACCCCGGCGAGGTGAGCGATGTCCCAGGAGTTGGCCTTGCGGCGCTTGTCACGCATGCACGGTACCCCCGCTCGGGCTCGCGGTGTGCCTGCCAACACCATGGCGGCTGCCGAAGCGCTCCGCCCCTGCGTGCTTACCGCCCATCGGCCGCCCCCTCCGATTTTCTCGTCACCGGGCTAGTCTAAGTCATCCCTCGCTGTTGCCCAAAATCCCTTCTGTTGCGAATGCGCAACAGATCGCACGGCGCGCGGTGCGCAGGGCAGCGCAGTGGCTGCGCATTGACGCCTGAGCGGGTTTAAATCCGCGCGAAAAGAGCGCCGTACGGCGGAAGGTGGACCACCTGGCCATCGAGTCGGCCCGCGGGCAGGCCATGGCCTTCCAGCGGGCGCAGCGTGCCCAGCTCGGGCAAGCGGGCCTGCCGGGGCTCGGCGCAGAGATTGAAGACCGTGAGCAGAGCCTGGTCCCCGGCACGACGGGTGAAGGCGAGCAGCGGCTCGGGCAGGGGAATGAATCGGATCTCCCCCCAGCGCAGCGCAGGCTGGCCGTGGCGCCAGCGCAGAAAGCGCCGAAAGCCATTGAGCGGCGAGTCGGCCTCGGACTCCTGCCTGGAGACGGCAAGCGGCAGGTGCTCGGGAGGGATGGGGAGCCAGGGCGTGCCGGTGCTGAAACCCCCATCGGGGCTCTCCCGCCACGGCATGGGCGTGCGGCAGCCGTCGCGGCCTTTGAAGTTCGGCCAGAAGGCGATGCCGAAGGGATCGCGCATCGCCTCGAACGGCACGCCGGCCTCGGGCAGTCCGAGCTCCTCGCCCTGGTAGACACACACCGAGCCGCGCAGCGAGCAGACCATGGCGCTCAGCATGGTCGCCATCTGGGGTGAGCCGTTGCTTCCGCCCCAGCGGGTGAGCACGCGGGCCACATCGTGATTGGAAATGGTCCAGCACGGCCATCCCCGCGGCATCTGCCGCTCGAGTGCCTCGACGGTCTCGCGGATATGGGCGGCCCCGTACTCCTCGGTCAGCAGCTCGAAGGAGTACGCCATGTGCAGCCGCCGCTCACCGACGTACTCGGCCATGGTCGCGAGCGAGTCCTCGGAGGAGATCTCCCCGAGCGCGGCGGTGCCGGGGTAGGCATCAAGCAGCGCGCGAATGCGCTCGAGGAGGGCCAGATTCTCCGGCTGGGTGTTGTTGTACCAGTGATATTGGTAGGCGTACGGGTTGTCGGGGCTGAAGCCGCGGCCGCTGCGCTCCCTCTCGGGCTTCGCCGGATTGTCGCGCAACAGGCGGTCGTGATAGCAGAAATTGATGGCATCCAGGCGCACGCCGTCTATGCCGCGGTCCAGCCAGAACCGCAGGTTCTCGAGCATCGCCGCCGGCACCTTGGGGTTGTGGAAATTGAGGTCCGGCTGCGAGTCGAGGAAATTGTGCAGATAGTACTGGCGGCGCCGCGGCTCCCAGCGCCACGCCGGGCCCCCGAATAGAGACTGCCAGTTGTTGGGCGGCGAGCCGTCATCGCGCGGGTCGGCCCACACGTACCAGTCCGCCTTGGGATTGGCGCGGCTCTCGCGGCTCTCGAGGAACCAGGGATGCTCGGCCGAGGTATGGCTCATCACCTGGTCGATCATCACCTTCAGGCCGAGGCGATGCGCCTGCGCGACCAGCCGGTCGAAGTCCGCAAGACCGCCGAACAGAGGGTCGACCGCGAGGAAGTCCGACACGTCGTACCCGAAGTCCGCCATCGGAGACTTGAAGAACGGGGATATCCAGATGGCATCGACGCCGAGGCTCGCGACGTAGTCGAGCCTGCGCGCGATGCCGGGCAGGTCGCCGACTCCATCGCCGTTGCTGTCGAGAAAGCTGCGCGGATAGATCTGATAGATCACCGCCCCCCGCCACCATGGATTATCTGTATTCATCGTGCTCGTCCGTTCCATCGTCCTAATGTGACACAGCACGGTGCACGCTCGGGAGCCCGCCAGCGGTGCCGCATACGTATTCAGCAGAAGTTTCGCATACGTATTCATGGGTTAGCGAGCGATCCGGGGGAGGGGAGCAGGCCGCGCGCGGCATCCCGGAGACATGAATACGTATGCGGTCGCTTGCTTTCAACAGGGCCGAAACGAATCATTCACCACAGTTTCGTTACGCCCGCGGACCGCGCCATGCGCGCGCCCCACCGGCGAATCCGAATCCAGGGCCTCAAGGCCCGCCGTGTACGCCAATCTTGTCCCGAGGGGGGATCGATAGTGATTACCAGACGCAAGCGCAGCATTCTCGAGATGGCGGTCGCCACCGCATGCTTCGGCGCCGCCGCGGTTGCAGTGACCATGCCTGTCACGGCCCTCGCGGCCCCACAGAGCGCCAACGCGCAGACCAATGCTCAACAGAAGAAGTCGAAGAAGGTCGCCAGCGAGAAGCTGCTGCCCATCGTAGTGGTCAACGGCTTCGTCAGCAGTATCCAGAATTCCATCGCCATCCAGAGGAACTCCAGTTCCATTGTGGAGGCGATTTCAGCCGAAGACATCGGCAAGCTGCCGGGCACGAACATCGCGGACGCTCTGGGCCATCTTCCGGGCCTCGCCATGCAGATGGTGAACGGCCGTCCGCAGGAAATCAGCATCCATGGTCTCGGCTCCGACTTCAGCACCGGACTGCTCAACGGCGGCGAACAGGCCACCACTGCCGAAGATCGCGGCGTTCACTTCAACCAGTATCCCCCGGGCTGGTTCAAGACCATCAAGATCTACGTGAGCCCGCAGGCAGACCTGATCGGTGCAGGTCTGGCGGGCACCTTCGACATGAAGACCTGGAAGCCGCTCGAAGAACGGAAGCGCGTCGCCTCCTTGAATGCCGAGTACCGCTGGGTGAGTCCCGGTGACCTGATGCCAGGCCCGGGTGTCGGCGACAAGGGCTACGGTGTGAATGGGCTATACATGAACCAGTTCGACGACCACAGGATCGGCGTTGCCCTGGGATTTGACTTCGACGCCCTGCCGACCAAGCGGCTCCGCGAGGCCCCATGGGGATATCCGACCATATCGCCCGGCAATCCCGATGCGGGTGATCTCGTGATCGGCGGTTCGAAGAACTACAACTACTCGAGCCTCAGGAAACGCGATGCGTACATGGCATCATTCCAGTACCGGCCGTCGAGTGCCTATTCCACGACGCTCGACCTGACATACGAGGAGTACCACAAGACAACACAGCGCAAAGGCATAGAATTCCCGCTGTACTGGTCCAGCGCGACGCTCGCCTCCACTGGGCCCGTGAACAATGGTTTCGTGGAGAGCGGCACTTACACCGGCGTATATCCGGTGATCCGCAACGACTACAATCATCACAAGGATCGCGTATACAACATCGGATGGCATAACCGGTTCCGGCTGGCAGATCACTGGACGGCCGGGTTGACCGTGACTGACAGCAATGCCAAGCGGACGTACGGAAAGCTGGAGTCCTATTCCGGGTTTGGCTACGACGGTCCGGCCAGCAACGGCGCCGTACCGTCAGCCACCGTCAACTTCAGCTATGGAGCGAATGGCCAGCTGATATTGACGTCGCCGACCAATCTCGCTTCCAGTTCCATCGTTCTGACCGATCCGCAGGGTTGGGGCGCCGGGGCTGGACTGGTACAGCAGGGCTTTCTCAATCAGTCACACAACGAAGAGTACATAGAGCACCTGAAGCTCACGGCCAAGCATTTCTTCGAGACCGGCCCAGTCTCGAGCGTCGAATTCGGCGTCGATGGGGCGCGTCACCACAAGAATTTCGACATTTTCCAGGCCTTCGTGGTGCTGCCGGGTGCGAGCTGCGGGAACGTCATCACCAGCACGTGCACCCCCACGCAGACCGCTGCCATTCCGTCCGGCGCACTCTTTGCGCCCACCGATGCGCTGGGGTTCATGGGCATAGGGCCGCAGGTTGTGTATGACCCGAACGCGCTGCTGGCAAGCGGCGCAGACGTGTTCTTCCCGACCACGGGATCGAATACCGGGCCGCTCGGGCCGCCAATGTGGACGGTGAAGGAAAACGACACATACGGCTTCTTGCAGTTCAACCTCCAGACTTCGCTCAGTGAGAGTGTCGGACTGCGCGGAAATTTCGGCGTGCAGCTTGCCCACACGTCGCAGAGTTCGCAGGGGTCGCGCATCGCCCCCGGCTCGACCTCTGGCGGCTCCCAGGCAGTCGTTCTGCTGCCCATGTCGGGCGGCACGAGCTACACCCGTGTGTTGCCCAGCCTCAACCTGAAGTTCATGTTCCCGCACAACTATGATGCGCGCCTAGCCATCGCCCGCACCATGGCCCGGCCGCGCATGAGCGATATGAGCGCAGGAACGAATTTCGGCACCGCTCCACAGTATCTCACCAGCACGAACCCGAATCAGGCCTACTTCAGCGGCTCTGGCGGCAACCCGGCGCTGTTGCCGACCATGTCGACGAACTACAACGTCAGCCTGGAACACTACTTCACCGGCAAGTCCGGCGGGTATGAGTGCTCGGCGAACCAGCAGCAGTCCTCGTCGCTGTGCGCTGGCGCCCAAACAGGCATGGTCCAGTTGTCGGCCTACTACCTGAAGTTGACGGACTACATCAACGAATCCGCGGCTACTCTGTACAACTTCGCCCCGTTTGCGAGCGGATATCTGACCGCTGCGGAGCAGCAGCAGCTCGGCACGACCTATGGTTCGTTTACCGAGCCCGCCAACGACGGCGCCGGCCACCTCTACGGTTTGCAGCTCGCCACCAACATTCCACTGGGTGATCTGACGCAGTGGCTGAATGGCTTCGGCGTCGAGGCCAGCGCGAACATGACCCGAAGCGCGCTGTACTACCCCGGAAACTCTCAGCCAGTGACCATCGATGGCCTGTCGAAGTGGGTCGAGCACTACACGCTGTACTATGCATACCGCGGCTTTGAGGCCGAAGCGAGCCTTGATTCGCGCACCAGCTTCCTCGGGCGCATCTACGGTATCAGCGAGACGCGCCAGGAGAACGTGCACAGAGGCCAGCATTGGATCAGTGCCCAAATCAGCTACTCGTTCGCTCAGGGCGCGCTCAAGGGGTTGACGCTGATCGCCTCGGGCCAGAACCTGGGGAACGAGATTCAGGAGGTCTACCAGAACAGTGACCCTCGGCAGGTGATCCGCTGGGAGCAGTACGGCCGCACGTTCCAGGTAGGGTTCTCATATAACCTGTTCTGAGTCGCATTGGTCGAAGCGCAGAATCCCCCGCCGGCATGGGCCGGCGGGGTTTTGCGTTTGCAAGGCCGGCGTGCGCCCTGGCTCGCGGCCGGAAGCGTTGGCATGACCCTGGGGCTTGCTGGCTGGTGCGGGTCTTGAGCGGCTTGCCCGTCAAGCGTGTGGTCATCGTCGGTGGCGGTACGGCCGGTTGGATGGCCGCATCCGTGCTGAGCCGCGCAATGGGCGCGGGCCTCGAGATCCGCGTGGTCGAGTCTGAGGCGATCGGGATCGTGGGCGTCGGCGAGGCGACCATTCCGCAGATCCGTAACGTTAACGCCTTCCTCGGCATCGATGAGGATGCGATGCTCAAGGCGACGGGCGGTTCGTTCAAGCTCGCCATCGAATTCAACGACTGGGTGCGCCCGGGTCACTCCTACCTGCACGCCTTCGGCGAGCTCGGGCTGCCCTTCGGCCCGGTACCCTTCCAGCATCATTGGCTGCGCAGCCGCGCCGCCGCCGGCGCGCCCGACTTGTGGGCGTACTCGCTCAATGCCCGTGCGGCGAAGAGTCATCGCATGGACCGGTTCGAGAGGGTGGGCAACACGCCGGTCGCCGGCATGAAGTACGCCTTTCACTTCGATGCCTCGCTCTACGGCCGCATGCTGCGCGCCTATGCGGAGCAGCATGGGGTGAGGCGCACGGAAGGCAGGATCGTCGAGGTGAAACTGCGGGGCGAGGACGGTTTCATCGAGGCGGTGCTGCTCGAGGGCGGTGAGCGCATCGAAGGGGAGCTGTTCATCGACTGCTCGGGATTTCGCGGTCTGCTCATCGAGGGGGCGCTCGAGGCGGGGTTCGAGGACTGGCGGGAGTGGCTGCCCTGCGACCGGGCGTTGGCAGTGGCGAGCGCGCCGACTCCTTCGATGCGTCCCTACACGCAGGCGAATGCCCGGCCGGCGGGCTGGCAGTGGCGGATTCCGCTGCAGCACCGCACCGGCAATGGCCACGTGTACTGCAGCGAGCACATGGGCGAGGATGAGGCCACGGCGCTGCTCCTCGAGAATCTCGAGGGCGAGCCGCTCGGGGATCCGCGTCCGATCCGCTTCGCCTCCGGCGTGCGACGGCGGCTCTGGGTGCGCAACTGCGTGGCCATCGGCCTCGCGGCGGGCTTCATCGAGCCGCTCGAGTCGACCGCCATCCATCTCATCCAGTCGGGCGTCAGCCGGCTGCTGGCGCTCTTTCCCGACCGGAGTTTCGATCCGGCGGTGCTCGAGGAGTACAACCGCAAGGTCCGCCAGGAATATGAGCAGGTCAGAGATTTCCTTGTCCTGCATTACAGCGCGACCGAACGGCGCGATACACCGTTCTGGCGGTACTGCGCGGCACTGCCAAGGCCCGAGGGATTGCGCCGCAAGCTCGATCTGTTTCGCGCCACCGGGCAGATCTTCCGCGAGGACGAGGAGCTGTTCACCGAGCAGTCCTGGCTGCAAGTGATGGTGGGTCAGGGTGTGCTGCCCCGGCGCTACCACCCGGCGGCCGACGAGGTGCCCCCGGGGCAGCTCGAGGATTTCCTCGTCACCATCCGCAAGGTGATCGGCACGGCGGTGGAGCGCATGCCCGCCCACGAACGCTTCATTGCCGCGCACTGCGCGCGCGGGCCGCACTAGCGGCGGGCTGCGCACAGGCGGCGGAAACGCCGGTCACTTCGTGAGAAGGGCCGTCGCGCGGCAATGCCGCTCGATGTATTCGCGGTGAGTCGGCAGTGCGCGCGCCGCCTTTTCCAACACTTCGCGGATATTCGCCAGGTGGCGCGGCACATCGACGCTCGTGTGCAGATCGGCGAGCGGATGGTATCGCTCGGGCAGGACCTCCTGTCCGATGAGGATCGCGAGCCAGTTGGAGTTCTGGAACAGCTCGAAGGGCTCGGCCACGATGTGCCCCGAGTGACGGAAGTGCTCGATCTTGTACTCGAGGGTCTGCGGCACGGCCATCGAGCGCGTGTGGCGCCAGAGCGGCTCCTCGCGCTCCTGGGCATGGTAATGCAGGATCAGAAAGTCGCGGATGCGCTCGTACTCGGTATAGGTCAGCCGGTTGAATTCCCGCGCGAGAAGCGGGTTGCAATCCCTGTCGGGAAAGAGCGCGAGAAGCCGTGTGATGGCCGATTGCACCAGATGCAGAGCGGTGGACTCGAGCGGCTCGATGAAGCCCGCCGCGAGGCCGATGGCCACGCAATTGCGCGACCATGACTCGCGCCGGGCCCCGGTTGTGAAGCGGATCGGGCGCGGGTCCCCGAGCGGCTCGCCCTCGAGGCTCTCGAGGAGCAGCGCCGTGGCCTCGTCCTCGCCCATGTATTCGCTGCAATAGACATGTCCGTTGCCGATGCGGTGTTGCAGCGGAATGCGCCACTGCCAGCCGGCTGGTCGGGCCGTGGAGCGGGTGTAGGGCGGAAGCTCCGCGCCCACCGCGCAGCCGACCGCGATCGCCCGGTCGCAGGGTAGCCACTCCCGCCAGTCCTCCAGGCGGCTGCCGAGGGCGCCTTCGATCAGGAGACTGCGAAAGCCGGAGCAATCCAGGAACAGGTCACCCTCGATCCGTCGTCCATCCTTCAGCAAGAGTGCTTCTATGAAGCCGTCCTCGCCTCGCAGGCGCACGTCCACGACCTCGCCTTCCGTGCGGATCACGCCACGCTGTTGCGAGTAGCCGCGAAGATGACGCGCATAGAGCGTGGCATCGAAGTGATAGGCGTAATCGAGCGTCGACAACGCCAGCCGCGGGTCCCGCAGGGGAAGGTCGAACCGGCCGGCGCGAGCCGCGACCCATGCCATGGCGTAGTCCTCCAGCGGGGTGTCGAGACCACGGCCGCGCTCGCGCAGCCAGAAATGGTGCAGCGGGACGGTATCGAAATCAGGGGCAAAGCGGCCGAAAGGATGGAAGTAACGGTGACCGGAGCGCCTCCAGTCGACGAATTCGATGCCGAGCTTGAATGAGCCGCCCGTGGCCGCCATGAGCGCGTTCTCATCGAGGCCGAGCTGCTGATTGAACTGCCGTATCGGCGGAATGGTCGCCTCGCCGACACCGACGGTACCGATCACGGGCGATTCGATGAGCTCGATGGGGCAGTTGCGGTGCACGGCATTGGCCAGCGCTGCCGCGCACATCCATCCCGCGGATCCTCCACCGAGGATCACGATACGCCGTATGTGTCGTTCGCAGCCGTCATGCATGGCGGGTCACCGCAGTGGGGCGATTCGCAGGCGTCGCGGGGCCGACGCTGGACATCGAGTTTGCCATATTGCCCGCGCCGACACAGGGCGCGATGCGCACGCTTCGGCTCACGAGACCCGCCAGGTGGCTCGGTCCTTCGGGAGTCATGAATACGTATGCGAAGCGTTGCCAAGGCGTGAGAGCGCGTCGCATCCTGCGGCACCGGCTCACGTGTCAGCGTGAGCGTGGCTGCCCCGGGGAGAGGTGTCGATTCGTGAAATCAGGACTTCGTGTTGCCGCTGGTCTCGCCGCGGCGGTGCTTGCGGTTTGTGCGGCACGCGCGGCGGTCGGGTCCGCGGTTCGCGTTCGCGCGAACGGCGCCGATGTTCCGCTCGAGGGCGGGGTGCTGGCCCTGCGCGTGGTGGGCAACGCGCTGCGGGTGCACTTCCTGCCGGCAGGCCGCGCCAGCGGCCCGGCGCTGGTGATGGCGCCGCACGCCATCCCCGCACCCTCGGATCCCGTCAAGGTGCGTCTCACGAGTCAAGGCGTAGTGTTGCGCAGCGGTGCGCTGCGGGCCGTGCTCGATCTGAACACGAAGACTCTGGAGTTCTTTGACGGCGCATCGCGCGCACCATTGTTGCGCGAGACGGACGTCGCGAGCCTCGCGCAAGGCACGGCCACGTTTCACTTCACGCGCGCCGCCGCGCTCTACGGCGTGCACGGTTTCGACGCCTTCCAGAAGGCTTCCTCCGGGCTGCTGCGCACGGGCCGCGAACTCGCCACCGCGGGCGAGCAGGGCGATGCTGGGGCGCCCTTCGTCTGGAGCAGCGCCGGGTTCGGCGTCCTGGTGGATAGTCAGAAGACCCTCTTCAATCTGTCCGACGGCACGCTTGCGGTGCTGAAGCAGACGCGCCCCGATGTGGACGTGTATCTGATCGCGGGCACCCCGAAGCGCATCTTCGCCGCCGTGGCCGATCTCACCGGACATGCGCCGCTCTTCCCCAAATGGTCCCTCGGGTTCATCAACAGCCAGTGGGGGATCGACGAAGCGGAGCTGCTGCGCATCGTGCGCCGCTACCGCAAGATGCGCATTCCGCTCGACGCGTTCTCGCTCGACTTCGACTGGAAGGCCTGGGGCGAGGACCACTACGGGGAGTTCCGGTGGAACACCCGGAAATTCCCCGATGGCCCGAGCGGCAAGCTCGATCGCAAGCTCTCCGCCCTGGGCGTGCATCTCATCGGCATCATGAAGCCGCGCATCCACCTCGACACCGTGGAGGGCCGCTACGCGACCTCGCATCGGCTGTGGATCCCCGGGGAGAAGGCGAGTCTCGATTACTTCTCGCACAAACCGGTCAAGACGCTCGACTTCGACAACCCCGCCACGCGCAAGTGGTTCTTCAATCCGGCGCTCGAGCACAGCTTCGAGACCGGCATCGTCGGCTGGTGGAACGACGAAGCCGACGAGACGGGTGATGACACCCAGTTCTTCAACATGGAGCGCGCGCTGTACGAGGGTCAGCGGGCGTTCACGGACCAGAGAGTCTTCTCGCTCAACCGCAACTTCTGGCTGGGCGCCCAGCGCTACGCCTATGGCATGTGGTCCGGAGACATCGCGAGCGGCTTCGCGAGCATGGCGGCCCAGCGCCAGCGGATGCTCAGCGCCATCGACGTCGGGGAGATGTGGTGGGGCATGGATGGAGGTGGATTCCATCTTCACCCGTCCTCGGAGAACTATGCCCGCTGGCTCGAGTTCGACGCCTTCGCGCCCATCTGCCGGGTGCACGGCAGCTACCTGCAGCGCCGCCAGCCGTGGATTTACGGAGTGACCGCCTCCCGCGCCGCCACCCACGCACTCGATGTGCGCTACCGCCTGTTGCCCTACATCTATTCCTACGCCTGGAAGGATCACGTCTCGGGCGTGGGCCTCGTTCGGCCGCTCCTCTTCGCATGGCCTCACGATCCGCACCTGCGCAACGACGATGAGGCGTGGCTGTTCGGCCAGTGGCTCCTGGTCTCCCCCGTGGTACACCGTCACCAGCGTGTGAAGCACCTGTACCTGCCGCCCGGCACCTGGACGGACTTCTTCACCGGTGAGGTGTATCGGGGCGGCGCCACCATCGCGCTGCCGCTCGATGAGAAGACTTGGCTCGACATTCCGTTGTTCGTGCGCCAGGGAGCCATCATCCCGATGCAGCCGCTGATGCAGTACGTCGGGCAGCATCCGGTGACCACCCTCACCGTGCAGGTTTTCCCGGCACGACGCGTCACACATTTCGACTATTACGATGACGACGGCGAGACCTATGCCTACGAGCACGGCCGGTACTACCTGCAGCGCCTGGGCACGCAGGCGAATGGCCGCACCGTTCGCCTGACGGTCGGCGCGGTTCGAGGCACGTACCGACCTCCGCTGCGACACTATCTGTTCGTCGTGCACCGGGTTCAGGCCCGGGCGGTGAGCGTCGACGGACGCGAGCTGGCGCCGGCGGCCAATCGGGCGGCTCTCGGCGGGTGCAGCAACGTGTGCTGGGCGCGAGGCCGCAACGCCGCCGGTGCCCTCACGTTCATCGAGCTGCCGGCCGATGCGCCCCATCGGGTGCGCATCGAGGAGACGGGTCGCCGCAGCGGCGGGAAGCCTGGCTGAAAGAGGCTTCCCCTGCGGCCGGTCCGGGGTCCCGGATCGGGCAGGGGCGTCTGGGAAATATCCGGATCAACCGGAGATGAGCCGCCGCTCGAGCGGACCGGGCCCGAGGAGGATTCTCGGGAGGGAGCGCCCATGGATGGTCAACGTGGAGGGGTAACGACCATGAAGCGTCAACACGTCCATACCGGCGCCCGGCGATGGCGCCCGGCGCCAATTCTCCTGCTCGTCACGCTCGGTGGCCTGCTGCTCGGGGTGAGCAGCCAGGCCCTTGCCTGCGGAAATAACAACAACGTCCACTGGGTCCAGCTGTTCCACGATCAAGGACCGATGTTCGACAGCAATCCGGAGCCCGCGGACGATGCGTCGGTCACGCTGACCTTGCGCGTCTGCTATCACGACATCACCAGCGCCAACATCGTGTACTACGATGCCGCGACCGGCTCGGTCACCTGGGTGCCGATGAGTTGGGCCTCGACCGATCCGACCGGCCAGTTCGACTACTGGCAGGGCACGATCGGCGACGTCGGCGGTACCAAGCTGCAGTACTGGTTCCAGATCAATGATGGCTCGGCCACCGCGTGGTACAACGCCGCAGGTCCGAGCTCCACGGAGCCGGCACCCGACAATGCCGACAATTTCTACATCATTCCCGGCTTTTCGACCCCCGACTGGATGAAGAACGGCGTCGGCTATCAGATCTTTCCCGACCGCTTCTACGACGGCGACCCGGGCAACGACATCACCGCTGGTGAATACACGTACGGCGGCTGCGAAACGGAAGCGCCCAGCTGGAGCAGCGGCTATACGAGCGTCGCCGCCACCGTCAGCGGCTGCAACAGCGAGGTGTTCTTCGGCGGCGACTTGGCCGGCATCGAGGACAAGCTGTCCTACATCAAGCAGACCTTAGGCGCCGACATCATCTACCTCAATCCGATCTTCGAGTCGCCGACCAATCACAAGTACGACACCGCGAACTACTACGAGGTGGACCCCGCGTTCGGCACCAACGCGGATCTGCAGAACCTCATTGGCGCGATCCACAGCAGCGGCAACGGCCCGAGGGGCTACCTTATCCTGGACGGGGTGTTCAATCACACCGGCGACACGAATTGCTGGTTCGGCAAGTACACGTACTGGAACTTCACCTGCCCGGCGGCCGGCGCCTACCAGTCGCAGTCGAGCCCGTACTACGACTATTACACGTTCCAGACATGGCCGACCGACTACTACGATTTCCTCGGCGTGAGCCCGAACGGCATTCCGAGCATGCCGAAACTCGACTACGGCTCGAGCGGCTCGGCGACGCGTGAGCAGATCTACGGCAGCTCCACATCGGTGGTGCAGACCTACCTGAAGTCCCCGTATGGCATCGACGGCTGGCGCCTGGATGCGGCGCAGTACCTGGATGCCGGCGGAAACGGCGGCAGCGATGCCACCAATCACCAGATCATGCAGGAGCTGCGTGCCGCGGTCACCTCGATCAACCCCGATGCCGAGATCCTCGGGGAGTACTGGGGCGATGCCTCGGCGTGGCTCGATGATGGCACGGAATGGGACAGCGCCATGAACTACAATGGCTTCACCAATCCGGTCTCGGAGTGGATCTGCGGTGTCGACGAGAACGGCAACAGCAACTCCATCGATACGGCCACCTTCGCCAGCTGGCTGTGGGACACCCGCGCCGATCTGCCGTGGATCGTTCAGGAAGTGATGACCAACGAGCTCGGCACGCACGATACCGAGCGCTTCGCGACGCGCTGCTCCTGGACCAATGGCTGGGGGACGTACGAAGCGCTCATCCTGCAGCTCACCTACGTCGGCACCCCGATGATCTACTATGGGGACGAGTACGGCATGCTGGGCGGGGCCGACCCGCAGAACCGCCATACGTTCGACTGGGCGGACGCCACCACCGCCAACGCAGGCGTCGCGCTGACCCAGAAGCTGATCGGCATCCGCCATCAATATCCCGAGCTGCGCACCGGCTCTCTCCTGCCGGTGATTCCGGACGATACCGGCAACCTCTATGGCACCAGCGGCATATACGCCTTTGCGCGCATCGATCAGCACCACCGTCTCGTGGTGGTGCTGAACGATACGAGCAGCACGCAGCCGAGCGTTGCGGTGCCGGTGTGGCTCGCGGGTGATGCGATCGGATCGACCGTCACCGACTTGATCACCGGCAATCAGTACACGGTGTACGACAACGGCGGCGTGGCCTATGTCAACGTGAGTGTCCAGGGACACTACGGTGTGATCCTGGAGCAGTGATCGTCGGCTGGTTCCCGGGCCGCCGCCGTTCCGGCCCCCCTCCGGGGCGGCGGTGCCCGGGAATCAGGCGGTGCCGGCGGCGGACGAAGATCGTGGTACGGCAGGCATATGAGCAAAGCAAAAGAGAGTCGGATGATGCACTCGAGCGAGCGTGTTTCCAGGTCGCCACGCATGGTGGCAATCCTTTTGGTGGCCGGCCTGCTGTCGGCATGTGGTGGCGGCGCAAGTATGGGTGGCGGGACTGCCCAGAGCCCGGGCAGCGGCGCCTCGGGCGCCAACGTCATCGATACGGCGGCGCTCTTTTCGGACCAGGGGTCGATGTATGACAGCAATCCCGAGCCGGCGGCCGATCAGTCCGTCACGGTAACGTTGCGCGCGGCGCACGGCAACGCAACCGGTGCGAACATCGTGTACTACGACTCCGCGGATGGGGCATTCCACTATGTGCCGATGAGCGTCACGTCGGTGGATCCGACCGGCAGGTTCGACTACTGGCAGGGCACCATACCGGCGAGCGACTCGCCCAAGCACTACCGCTTCCAGGTATTCGGCGGTGGTGAGTCGGTGTGGTATAACGCATACGGGCCGAGCATGACCCAGCCTTCCTCCGGTGACTTCCTCGTCATTCCCGGATTCAAGACGCCGGATTGGATGAAGAACGGGGTGATGTACCAGATATTCGTCGACCGGTACTACGACGGTAACCCGGCCAACGACGTCACTAATGGCCAATACAGCTACGGCGGCTGCGCTACCGAGCAGCATGCCTGGGGCAGCAGCGTCTTTGCCAACGTGAGCGGTTGCAATCAGGAGGTCTTCTTCGGTGGGGATCTGGCCGGCATCGACCAGAAGCTGAGCTACATCAAGGGCACCCTGGGCGCCAATGTCCTGTATCTCACGCCGATTTTCAAGTCGCCCACCAACCACAAATACGATACGACCGATTACTACACGGTGGACCCGGCGTTCGGTACGGCGAGCGATCTGCAGAATCTCATCCAGGACGTGCACAGCAGCACCAATGGGCCGCAGGGGTACATCATCCTCGATGGCGTGTTCAACCATACGGGAGACACGAACTGCTGGTTCGGCAGGTCCACCTATGGAAGCCAGACCTGCAACGTCGTGGGTGCCTACCAGTCGCAGTCGAGTCCCTATTATTCCTGGTACACGTTTCAGAACTGGCCGAGCGCGTATTCCAGCTTTCTCGACCAGGTTCCGAGCATGCCCAAGCTCGATTATGGCGCGAGCGGCTCGGCGGTGCGGGGGCAGATCTACGCCGGCCCGACCTCGGTTGTGCAGACCTACCTCAAGGCGCCCTACGGCATCGATGGCTGGCGGCTCGATTCCCCGCAATACATCGATGCGGGTGGCGGCAGCGGGAGCGATGCGGTCAATCATCAGGTCATGCAGGAGCTGCGCACGGCGGTGAAGTCAGTCAACCCCGATGCAGAGATCCTCGGAGAATACTGGGGCGATGCCTCTGCCTGGCTGGACGACGGTGCCGAGTGGGACAGCGCCATGAACTACAACGGCTTCACTGACCCGCTGTCCGAGTGGCTGTGCGGCGTCGATGAGAGCGGCAACAGCGCCTCGCTCAGCGTGACCCAGTTCGACGACTGGTTGCGCAATACCCGCGCCGACCTGCCGGTGGATGTCCAGGAAGTCATGACGAACGAGCTCGGCACGCACGACACGCCGCGGTTCGCGACCCGCTGTGGAGGGGAGCTCGCCAAGACCGAGCTCGCGGAGATCTTCCAGTTTACCTACATCGGCACCCCGGGCATCTACTACGGCGACGAATACGGCATGCAGGGCGGCAAGGATCCCGATGACCGCCGCACGTTCGACTGGTCGCAGGCCACCACGGCCAATGCGGCGGTGGCACTGACGCGCAAGCTGATCGCGATCCGCCGACAATACGCGGCGCTGCGCACCGGTTCGTTCATGACGTTGATCACCGACGATGCCGCCGATATTTACGCCTTCGGTCGCGTCGATGCCAACGACCGCATCGCGGTCGTACTGAACGCCGGCAGCGCGGCGCAAACGGTCTCGGTGCCGGCATGGCAGCTGAGCATGCCCGATGGATCGACCGTGACCGACCTGTTGACGGGCAATACGTATTCAGTGAGCGGTGGTAACGTCACGGTGAGCGTCGCTGCCGATGACGGAGTCATCCTTGAACAGTAGGCCCGAGCCTTCTTCCACGGATGCTGTGCCCGCGAATCGGCTCGCGGGCCGATTGGCCGCGTGCGCGCTGGCCCTGGCCGGCGCCACGCTCTTCGCACCGCACGCACTCGCTGCCCCTCCCGCCTGGCATCACACGCTCGAGTGGCGCGGGCAAGTGGCCCGGGTGGCCGTTGTTCCCGGCGGCTACGTACTGCAGTCCCCGGCCGCTGTGCGCACGATTCACCGGCAGCGCTTCCGGGTGCGCACCGCGAGTCCCTTGTTCGACGCCTTGTTCGCGATGGCGCAGTCGGACCTCAAGAAGGATTCGGTGAGCGCCATCGAGGACCCGGCCTTCAAGCACGGCCACCCCATTGCCTGCCGCTGCTTCATCGCAGGCAAGGACTGGCCCTTCGCCTGGACACGCGACCTGTCGTACTCCACCGATCTTGGCCTGTGGCGCTTCGATCCGGCCCGGGCCCGGGCTTCGCTGTCGTTCAAAGTTTCCCCGGTGCGCGCCGCGGGCGTGCCTCCCGGGGAGTACGTGATGCAGGACACCGGTTCCGGCGGCAGCTGGCCGATCAGCACCGACCGCGTCGTGTGGTTCCTCGGCGCGAGACACCTTCTCGATGACAGGCGATTCGCCTCCAAGGTCTTCCAGGCACTGACCGATACGCTCGCCCAGGACAGGCGCTACGCGTTCGACCCCTCGGCGGGGCTGTATCGCGGTGAGACTTCCTTCCTCGACTGGCGGCAACAGACCTACCCCGCATGGACCGCTCACGACGTGGTGTTCATCGCCCAGTCGTTCTCGCTCTCGACCAACGTGCTGCACTACGAGGCGCTGCGCCTCGCGGCCACCCTGTCGAAGCAGCATGGCAGGATCTTGGCGGCGAGACGCTACCTCGAGCAGGCGGCGGCGCTCAAGCGTGCGATCAACCTGCGGTTCTGGCGTCCCGGCCGGGGCCTGTACATGAGCTACATCGGTGGCCAGGTGGCGCCTGCGCCTTTCGACACCTACGACCTGCTGGGGCTGGACCTGGCGATCGTGAGCGGCGTGGCCGATCGCGCCCGCGCGGAGCGTGTGCTCGCGAGCTATCCGATCTGGCCGGCCGGCAGTCCGGTCATCTGGCCGGAACGGCGCGACCAGCCCATCTACCACAACAGCTCGATCTGGCCCTTCGTGAGCGAATACACCCTGCGCGCCGCGCGCCGCATCGAGGATGCTGCGTTGATCGCGAGCGAAATACGCTCCCTGATGCGGGGGCCCGCGCTGAACGCATCCAACATGGAAAACTATTCGCTCCTCGAGCAGTCGACTCACGTGCCGGGCAAGCTCGGCGGCCCGGTGGTCGACTCGCCGCGCCAGCTATGGTCCGTGGCGGGCTACCTCGATATGGTGCTGCGCGGGGTGTTCGGCCTGCGGGACGACGGCAGCGTGCATCCGGAGCTGCCGGTGTCACTCGTGCCCATGCTGTTCGGATCGGGTCGCTCGATCGCTCTCGATTTCGGTGCGCGCCGCATCGTCCTGCGGCGTCCGGCGCGTCTCACCGGCAATCTGCTTGTGGCGGGGGCCGTGCGGGGCCAGGGCGGGCTCACCGAAGTGCAATTGATCGCGACGCGGGCGACGGAGCCGCCACCACCCGCACATGCGCCGATGTACCTGCCGCAGACACCCGCTGCGCCCAAGGTAGTCGCCGCAGGCAGCGACTGGCGGATCGGTTCGCAAGTGCGCCGCGGACTCCTCTATCTCAATGGCCGGCGGCTCGGGCCGATCTCCGCCCACCAGCGGATGGCGAAGAGAGAGGGCCTGCACTGCTTCAGCGTGACCGAGCGCGCCAGAAGCGGCCTCGAATCGCTGCACAGCCCTGAAACCTGCGTCGGGCTCGAGCAGTCCGTGGCCGGGCCCTGGCCGAGGCACTGGACCGCCTCACGACCCGGGGTGTATATGGCATGGCTCACCTATGACAATCCCCATGGCCCGATCAGTACCGGCATCACCGCTGCGGTCCGGCTCATGGCCGTTCATTGTGCCGGTAGCGCGCCCCGGAAGGCTCCGGTGGTCATGCCGCAGAGCCATGGCGATGAGGCCTCCACGGTGGTTCGCTTCCGCGCCCGGGCCGGGGCGCAGTGCCGTTTCGCGCTCGCCGGGGGATTCAACATGAGCGATCTGGCGCACTTCGCCTATTACACCGGCGGCCAGGGCGGTGCCACCGGCCCGCTCAACAGCGCGCGCATCGGCGAGCTGCACATCGCGCCCCTCTCCGGGGATCCACCTTGAGCACTCGCCCCGCGTTGTCCTTGCGGCAGATCTGGAACATTTCCTTCGGATTTCTCGGCATCCAGTTCGCCTACGGCCTGCAGAACGCCAACGTCAGCCGCATCTTCCAGACCCTCGGGGCGCGGATGCAGCAGATTCCCCTGCTCTGGGTGGCCGCGCCCCTCACCGGGCTCCTGGTGCAGCCGCTCATCGGCTACGCCTCGGACCACACCTGGGGACGATTCGGCCGGCGGCGGCCCTATTTCCTCCTCGGGGCGATCCTGACCACCCTGGCGCTGCTGGCGATGCCGGACTCCCCGACGCTCTGGGTCGCGGCGCTGATGCTGTGGATGCTGGACGCCTCGGTCAACATCTCGATGGAGCCTTTTCGCGCATTTGTCGCCGATCAGCTGCCGCCGTCCCAGCGGCCGCTCGGATTCATCGTGCAGAGTTTTTTCATCGGACTCGGCGCGGTGCTGGCCTCGATACTGCCCTGGCTGCTCGCCAGACTCGGCGTCGCGAACGTGGCGCCGTCCGGGGAGATTCCTGCGACGGTGCGCATCGCCTTTTATGCGGGCGGTGCGGTCCTCGTGGGCGCGGTGTCGTGGACGGTGCTGAGCACTCGAGAGTATCCGCCCGAGCGGCTGCGCGCCTTCGCCGACTCGCCTGCGATGCGCGAGGAGGCCGACGTATCGCGGGCCTGGCGGCCGGGTCTGCTCATGCTTGCGATCGGCGTGGCCGGCGTGCTCCTCATCCATCACTTTTCCCTGAGCGGCGAGCTGTATCTGCTCACCACGGGGCTGGCCGTGGCGGGCGCCCTCTACCTGTGGCTCAGCCGCACGCGCAGCCGCGGAATGGCGCGCCAGGTCATGGCGGACCTGTACGGCATGCCGGAGCCGATGCGACGGCTCGCCTGGGTGCAGTTCTTTTCCTGGTTTCCGATGTTCGCCATGTGGCTCTACACCACACCGGCCGTGACCTCGGTGCAGTTCGGGAGCTCGAATCCGCTGTCGGCGGCCTACAATGCAGGCGCCAACTGGGTCGGCGTTCTCTTTGGCGCGTACAACGGCTTCGCGATGCTGGCGGCCGCGCTCATTCCGCTCATGGTGCGCAAGGCCGGCCTTCGCTCAAGCCACGTGATCAACCTGACTTTGGCGGCGCTCGGGCTCATCTCCTTCGCCTGGATCCGCAATCCCGAGTGGCTGCTGCTCTCGATGCTCGGGGTCGGCTTCGGCTGGGCGTCGATCCTCTCGCTCCCCTACACCCTGCTCGCGGACAATCTGCCGGCCGAGAAAATGGGTGTGTACATGGGCATGTTCAATTTCTTCGTCACCATCCCGCAGATCTCGGCGGCGAGCGTGCTCGGCGTGCTACTGCACGCGTTCTTCGGCGACCGGCCGGTGTTCGCGCTGGTGCTGGGCGGGGCGAGCCTGCTGATCGCGGCCGCATGCACGCTTCGGGTCGCGGAGCCCGGCGTGCTGGCCGCTCCCGTGGCGAGGCGCGAAGTCTAGCGATTCGGCCGGGGCGCCGATCGGCTATGCTGCGCTCATGCAGATCGAGCGCATCTGGTCGGGCAACGCCTACCGCAATTTTCACTATCTCATCGCCTGTCCCGAGACCGGCGACGCCCTCGCCATCGATCCGCTCGAGTGGCGGTTGTGCCTGGCCGCGGCGCGCACGCGCGGCTGGACCATCACGCAGATCCTCAACACCCACGAGCATCGCGACCACACCGGCGGCAATGCGGGCCTGGTGGGCGCCACGGGCGCCAAGGTCCTGGCGCATGCGGCGACCGCGGGACGCATCGGAGGCGTGGATCGCGGCCTGCGAGAGGGCGATGTGATCCGCATCGGGCGCATCGAGCTCGAGTGCCTGGATACCCCGGGGCACACGATGGCGCACATCTGCGCGCTGGCGCATGTCGATCAGCCGGCACTCTTCTGCGGCGATACCCTGTTCAACGCCGGCGCGGGGAACTGCCACAATGGGGGCCATCCCGAGCGGCTGTATGAGACCTTCGCCACGCGACTCGCGGCCCTTCCCGATGAGACGCGGGTGTACCCGGGACACGAGTATCTTGCGCGCAATCTCGAATTCACCCTGGACCGAGAGCCCGATAATGCCGCGGCCCGCGCGCTGCTCGTGGCGATGCCACGGGACGATCCGGGCGCCGCGCCCGTGACCACTCTCGGTGAGGAGAAGGGCATCAACACCTTTTTCCGGCTGACGAGCCCCTCGGTGATCGCCCGCCTGCGCGAGGCGTTCCCGGACCTCGAGGAGCGGCCGGACGCGCGCAGCGTGTTCCTCAAGCTGCGCGAGCTGAGGAACCGGTGGTAGCGCAGCCTTGCGGCCGCTGCCGTGCCGAACACGAATTTCAGGTCGAACGCGGATTCCTGGAGAGATGAAGGTGGGGAGGAAGGCCGGGTAGAATGTTCACCCAAT
>DAIDHH010000091.1 GCA_027452045.1 Gammaproteobacteria bacterium | reverse complement strand
GTCGCAGCCCTTCAACGTCGCCAAGGTGTTCACCGGCCAGGACGGCAAGATCGTGCCCCTCGCCGAGACCATCCGCGGCTTCAAGGGCATCATCAGCGGCGAGTACGACCAGCTGCCCGAGCAGGCCTTCTACATGGTCGGTGGCATCGATGAGGCGGTCGCCAAGGCCAAGACGCTCCAGTAAGAACCGATGGTGCATCCGGCAATTCAGACAGGTCTTTTCGGCGCGTCCTCGCGCCGCTGCGTTTTCGGGGCTCGCTCTTCGCGAACCCCGCTGAACCCTGCGCGTAGCGCATAAGGAGCACCCCATGGCCGAGCCGCATACCATTCAGGTCGACATCGTCAGCGCCGAGGGCGAGATCTTCTCGGGCCGGGCGACGATGGTGGTCGCGCCGGCCTCCCAGGGCGACATCGGTGTGGCGCCCCGGCATGCTCCGCTTCTCTCCATGCTGAAGCCGGGCGAAGTACGGGTTCACACGCCGGATGGCGCCGAGCATTTCTTCTTCGTCGGCGGCGGGGCCATCGAGGTCCAGCCCAACAAGGTCACGGTGCTCGCCGATACGGCGATGCGGGCCAAGGACATCGACGAGGCGGCGGCGCTCGCCGCCAAGCAGCGCGCCGAAGAGGCCCTCAAGGACCGCAGCGGCCATATCACGCAGGCCGAGGCCCTCGCCGAGCTGGCCCGGGCGGCCGCGCAGCTGAAGATCATCGCGCGGTTGCGCAAGATGCACAGCTAGGCGGGCCGGCCGTCATAGGTCATGATGGCGGCATGACCCGATCCCACTCGACTCCCCTGTCGGTCGTGATCCTCGCGGCCGGCGAGGGCAAGCGGATGAAATCCCCGCTGCCCAAGGTGCTGCAGCCGCTGCTCGGGCGGCCGCTCCTCTCTCATGTCATCGACACGGCCCGCGAGCTCGACCCGCAGGCCATCCTGGTCGTGTACGGCCATGGCGGCGAGCGGGTGCGAAGCGCGCTGTCGGCCGGGCCGGTGACCTGGGTGGAGCAGGCCGAGCGCCTCGGGACCGGTCACGCCGTCCTGCAGGCCATGCCGAGCGTGCCGGACGATCACCTGGTGTTGGTGCTCTACGGCGACGTTCCGCTGCTGAGCGCCGCCACGCTCGCCCGCCTGGTCGCCCTCGCGGGCCCCACGCAGCTCGCCCTGCTCACCATGCAGCCCGAGGACCCGGCCGGTTACGGCCGAATCGTTCGCGACTCGGGCGGCCATGTGGCGCGCATCGTGGAGCAGAAGGATGCCTGCGCCGGGGAGCTCGCCCTTCGCGAATGCAACACCGGCGTGCTGGCCGCGCCGGCGCGATTGCTGAAGCGCTGGCTCGCGGGCCTCGGGCGCGACAATGCCCAGGGCGAGTACTACCTCACCGACGTCATCGGGATGGCGGCCGCAGAGGGCATCGTGGTCAATCCCCTGGTGCTGGCCGACCCGATCGAGGCGCTCGGCGTCAATGACAAGGCGCAACTGGCCACGCTGGAGGCGGTTTGCCGGCGCAACACCGCGCGCGAGCTGATGCTGGGCGGAGTGACCGTCGCTGATCCGGCGAGGCTCGACGTGCGTGGCCGGGTGACACATGGCGCCGATGTCTTCCTCGACGTCAATGTCGTCCTGGAGGGTCGGGTGAAGCTGGGAGACCGGGTGCGCATCGGCCCCGGATGCGTCATCCGCGACTGCGAGATCGGCGATGACACGGAGATCCTGCCGTTCTGCGTCCTCGAGGGTGCCTCGATCGGCGCCTCCGCCCGGATAGGCCCCTTCGCGCGTACGCGGCCGGCTACCGTGCTCGCCGACGGGGTGCATATCGGCAATTTCGTCGAAGTGAAGAATTCCTCGCTCGGGACCGAATCCAAGGCGAATCACCTGTCGTACGTGGGCGACGCCGTGGTCGGCGCGCACGTCAACATCGGAGCGGGCACCATAGTCGCCAACTACGACGGCGCCGACAAGCATCGCACCGTCATCGAAGACGAGGCGCACACCGGTTCCAACAGCGTGCTGGTTGCGCCGATCACGGTGGGCCGGGGCGCCACGATCGCCGCGGGCTCCACCGTCGCCGGCGAGGTGCCGGCCGGCAAACTCACCATCGCGCGGGCGCGCCAAAGCACCCTCGAGGGCTGGCAGCGGCCGACGAAGCGGAAAAAGACCTGATGGCTCAAGCCGGCCGGACCCGCCGCGGCTTGCGCCGCCAGGACCGCCAGAGCCCATGCAGGCGTGCCTCGAACCTCGTGCCGGTCTCGGCATACAGCTCGCGTCCGAGCGCAAAGGCCTGCGCCCTGAGCTGCTCAGCGCGCTGATCGATCAGACTGAGCAGCTGACGCCGGCCGGCACCGACCGATACCCTCACCGCGACCGTGGCGCGCAGCACCCACAGATCGTGGTTCTCGCCCAGGGTGTCGGCGAGGCGGTGTGCCAGGCCGGCGCACCGGGCCACTGCGGGACCGAGCGGCTCGAGGACCTGCAGCTGGTGCCAGAGGTACTTGGTCTGCTTGCGCCACTCGTGCAGGCGGGCGGCGGTCGGGTCGGGCCGCGCCAGGATGAGCGCGCGGCGACCCTGCCCGTAGACGCGCGCCAGCCCGGCACCCAGCACGGCCCAGCCCTTGCGTCCGACGCGCCAGCGCCCGGCGCGACGGTGTGCCTCGCGGAGGGCCTGGAGCGGCCCCACGAACGAGCCGTTCTCTCGCAGCAGCTTTGCCCGGATTGCGGCGCGCTCTTGGCGCAGCACATGCTGAAGCTCGCCGATGCCCGTGGGAAGGGCACTGCCGCGGGAGCGGCGAGCCAGCCCGTCCAGAGTCTGCAGCAGCACCCGGGCGTCGCGGATCTCGCTGAAGGGACGGGCGATGTCCCGAAGGGCGGCATTCTCGCGCCGATAGGTGGCGCCCCCTATCGCGGGCCGCAGCAGGCGCAGCATCGCCCGAGCCTTCTTCAGGCTCTTACGGGCCGCGTGGACCGCCTTGTCGGACAGCGGCTGGCGCTTGAGAGCCTGGAGCGCCTCGGCGATCTGCGCGCGGGCGATGCGCCGCGCACCCTGGGTGCCCGTCTCGCTCCGGTGCAGTCTGGTCATGCCCGTAGGCTAGGGCGCCACACGCCCGCCCGTCCATCCGCACCCGCCGCAGAGCGTGCCACAGGCTGAGCACGGTCTCACGGTCCGCGGGGGCGCCGCTCACTCTCCCGCCCAGGAATCAGGCAAACTGCGGCCCCTCAGCCTCCGTCACTCGCGGGGGCCAATTGGAGGCTCCCTAGGTATGTGCGGAATCGTCGGAGCGATCGCCGAGCGGAACATCGTCCCCATCCTGATGGAAGGCCTGCGGCGACTCGAGTATCGGGGGTACGACTCGGCGGGGCTTGCCGTGGTCGAGTCCGGCAAGCTGGTGCGGCTGCGCACGGTCGGCAAGGTGAAGATGCTCGAGGAGGCGCTCGAGAGCACACCGGCGAGCGGCCGGGTCGGCATCGCCCATACCCGTTGGGCGACTCACGGCGTGCCGAGCGAGCGCAACGCCCATCCCCACCTCTCACTCGGGGGCATCGCCATCGTCCACAACGGCATCATCGAGAATCACGATGAGCTGCGCGAGGACCTGCAGCGACGCGGCTACCGCTTCACCTCCGAAACCGATACCGAGGTCATCGCCCACCGCATTCACTTGCACCTCGAAACACTCGGCGACCTGTTCAAGGCCGTACGCGCCACCGTGGCGGAGCTCGAAGGCGCCTATGCCCTGGCGGTGGTGAGCGAGCAGGACCCCGAGCGCCTGGTGGTGGCGCGCGCGGGCTGTCCGGTCGTGATCGGTCTCGGGGTGGAGGAGAACTTCGTCGCCTCGGATGTTGCGGCGCTGTTGCCGGTGACGCGGCGTTTCCAGTTCCTCGAGGAAGGCGATGTCGCCGAGATCCGCCGCAAGACGGTGCGCATCATCGATCACGACGGCAATGTCGCCGTGCGCCCGGTGCGTGAGAGCGAGCTCAGCGCGGACGCCGCCGAGAAGGGCCCCTTCCGCCACTTCATGCTGAAGGAGATCCATGAGCAGCCGCGAGCGATCGCCGACACGCTGGCCGAGCGCGTGGCGAACGGCAGGCTCCTCGAAGCCGCATTCGGTCCGGCGGCGACCGATGTGTTCAAGCGGGTCGCCGGAGTGCACATCGTCGCCTGCGGCACGAGCTATCACGCCGCATCCGTCGCGCGCTACTTCGTCGAACAGATCTGCCGCATTCCCTGTGCCGTCGACATCGCCAGCGAGTACCGGTACCGCAATCCCCTGGTGCCGCCCAACTCGCTGTTCGTCACCATCTCGCAATCCGGCGAGACCGCCGATACGCTCGCGGCGCTGCGCCTCGCGCGGCAGTCGGGCTACCTCTCAACCCTCGCCATCTGCAACGTGCCCGAGAGCTCGCTGGTGCGCGAGTCGGAGCTGGTGATGCTCACCCGCGCCGGCCCCGAGATCGGCGTCGCCTCGACCAAGGCGTTCACCACCCAGCTCGCAGCGCTGTCGATGCTGACCGTCGCGCTGGCGCGCTACCATGGCGCGGATGCCGAGCGGGAGCATGGCCTGGTAACGCGCCTGGTGGAATTGCCCGCGCTCATCGAGAAGGTCCTCACGCTCGATCCGGTCATCCATCGGCTCGCCGAGCGCTTCGCCGACAAGCGCCATGCGCTGTTCCTCGGCCGCGGAGCGCTCTATCCCATCGCCATGGAAGGAGCGCTGAAGCTCAAGGAAATCTCCTACATCCACGCCGAGAGCTATCCCGCGGGCGAGCTCAAACATGGCCCCCTCGCGCTGGTGGACGCCGACATGCCGGTGATCACCGTGGCGCCGAACAACGACCTGCTGGAGAAGCTCAAATCCAACCTCATGGAGGTCCGCGCCCGTGGCGGCGAGCTGATCGTGTTCGCCGACCCCGAATCGGGCATCGAGCCGAGTGACGGCGTCACGGTGATCGAGATGCCGAAGCACGTGACCTGGTTCCAGGCCCCGGCCGTCTACACCGTCCCGCTGCAGCTGCTCGCCTATCACGTTGCCGTACTGAAGGGCACGGACGTCGATCAACCCCGCAATCTCGCGAAGAGCGTCACGGTGGAGTGAGGCGCAAGTAGAAAGAGACAATAATGTCGTATGTAATTAAAGTCGTTTCCTCGGGAATAAAGTTGTTTCCTCTGGAATAGAGTCGTTTCCTCTGGAATAGAGTCGTTTCCTGTCCGGATGACATAATATCTCGGAGCTGGTCCGGCGTAGCCAATAACCTTGTGAAGTGTTCCTTTGTGCGCCTCTATTGAATCTCGACTTACTTTCCGCACATCGGCAGGGTGATTTCCGGGCAATTTCCGGTGGCCCGTCAGCTCCGGAAGTCGCTCGCCGGCACGCCGAGCAGGTCAAGTACCTGACGCTGCAGCGGCGTGAACTCGGCCTCGAAGCTCTGCACAACGCGACCGGAGCGGCTGAGCACGTGCCGCTCGGCGTGGCTGAAGAGGCGCAGCACCTGCTCAGTGGTCGGGTGGGCGCAGCGACGCTCCTCGGGATATAGCGGCAACGCTTTCAGTCGTTCGCGCGCCATCGTCTGTCGCAGCTCGCGCTCGATGAGCGCCTGGATGAGGAGCGCGAGGAAGTAGACGGTGAAGAACGCCTCGATGCGCGCGGGGTTCTTCAGGAACACCGGGGCGATCTCGTGCACGGTCTTCAGCTGCTCGAAGCGCTTCTCGAGTCGCGGCTGTCCCTTGTGAGCTTCGAGGACCTGCAACGGAGTGAGGGTGCGGTCGTTGGTAATGAGGGGGTACATGCCGTCGGACTTCTCGTCGTAGGCGACGGCGGCGGCATCGATCGTCCACTCAAGATCGTAGCGACGGTGGGTGATCCGGCGGTATGCCGTGTCCGGTCCCGGTCTGCCGCGGCGAGTCTGCTTGAAGTCGTGCTCGGCGCGCACGGTGCGGGAGACCTTCACATAGCGGCGCACGTGATAGTGCTCGAGAATCTTCTCGACCTCGAGGTCAATGCGGGAGGCTCCGCGGATGCGTGCCCGGGGACTGACGATGCGATCACGCAGTGCGGTGAGCGCCGCGACGGCGGCATCGATGCGGCGCTGGCGGCTGGCGCGTTGATGCCCGGTGAGCAGCTTCGACCAGACCCACACGATCGGCCAAGCCTCCATCGAGCCGATCGGATCGCGGTAGAGATACCACTGATCGCGCGGGCCACC